>CATLTV010000308.1 GCA_950059285.1 uncultured Pseudomonadota bacterium
CTCCCTGAGCATGCTCAAAATATGATCCGGGAATGCGGCTATCACACGCCAGAACTTTCTTTATAACGCTCTAGAGCATTTCTGCGATGTGTCGATATCCTCATTTGTGGCGCTGACTTCGTGACGTGTGCGTTGCGTGATTTATTAATGATAGTGTTTGGTGGTCGTTTCATGTCCATGCATGATCTATTTGAGCGGATTCCCATCCAGAGTGACAATCCTGAAGTTGTGCGACGATCGCGACTCTTTGTGGCGATCTGCGTTGCATTTGGGTCAATGGTGTTAATGAGTACCTTCTTTTTTGTGGGTCTTCCACTTGAGTTGGCGCTCAAGTCATTGATGTCTAATTCGTTTATTTTGTTGTCTTTTTCTGCGTCTATATGGCTTAGTTTAAGGGGGATGGTAGATCGCGCAGCGCTGTTATCGGGTGGTGTGTTATCGGTGTGTCTGATTGCATTTAACTTTGCCGCTGGGGATGGTGCACACGATGTGGTGTGGTTGTTGACCTGTACAATCATTGTGGTGAGCACGGGGTTGAGAGCATCCAAGATATGGATATATATGGTCTTTAACATGCTCCTGTGTATTGTGATTTTTGCGCATCGGCCTGATCACTACTGGGGCGAGCCAAGCAATCCTATTCGAGGCCCTGTATTGGTGCTGACGTTGTTGGCGATTGGTATGGGGATGTATATGTTGCTCTCCAGTCATGAGCGAAGCTTTGAACGTGCGCATCAATCTGCGCAAGAGGCTTTGATCGCAAAGCGTGAGGCCGAACGTCTAAACTATGTAAAGACACAGTTTCTGGCCAATATGAGTCATGAGCTACGCACGCCACTCAACGCGATCAAGGGTTATACCGAGTTGATTCAGGAAGAACTCGAGGATGTCGGTTGTGTGGATGACTATGTGCAAAAAGATCTGCAAAATGTGGGATCATCTGCGGCGCATTTGCTGAGCCTGATTGATAATATCCTCGACCTGTCCAAGATCGAGTCAGGGAAGATGAACTTTGAATGGTCCGAGTTCTCATTGAACGTGTTGTGTCAGGAGCTTGGTGAGTACCTGTCTCCGCTGGCTCATGCTCAAAACAATAAAATCATTATGGATTTCACGCATGGTGAGGCGACCATCATGTATTCGGATAGATTGCGTGTAAAGCAAATCCTGATCAACCTGTTGTCCAACGCCATCAAGTTCACCTCGCATGGTTCTGTGACCGTGTCTGTGGAGGAGGATCGCTGTCGCGATGGCTTTGTATGTGTCTCTGTGAAGGACACTGGTCTTGGTATGACTGAAGAGCAGATGTCGAGGGTGTTCAAGGTGTTTGAACAGGCTGATATTTCAACGACACGACAGTATGGTGGCACGGGGCTAGGGCTGACCTTGTGCAAAAAAGTATCAGAGCTGCTTGGCGGAGAGATCTCGGTGGTCAGTGAATATGGTAAGGGGTCGTGTTTTATGTTGAAGCTTCCTGTGCGCTCAATAGCAGAGGAGGAGTCGAAATCGACTCCTCCTCTGCAAAACGTATGACGTATACGATGATTATTTGGCCTTTGGCAGCCAACCCTTCTTGTTTTCGACCACGCGCATGAGTTGAATCTCATCCTTGCTCGTCGGTGGTTTTGCGTTCAGCCCTGTGGGGGCTCCTGTTGCACCAGAGCCAGTCCAGTTGCCTGGCTTGGGATTCATGCACATGTGCCACTTGGTGTATGGATGGAGAATGATATACCTGGCCTGGAAGTTGTTCACGATATCCTTTGAGGGGGTAGTGGGGAGCGTGGGGTCGCTTCCCACAGGTGTTCCTCGTCCGCCCTGAATGGGGGCAGAGAGCTTGAAGTAGATGTCGTTTTCAAGCTGTGCTGCTGTGTAACGTGCATGCAACCTGGTGATGGTCCATCGATTAAGTTCAAGCCATGTAGAGTCCACAAAGTCGACTTCAAACTGAAGTCTCACCAGCGCTTCTACACTTGTTGTGTGTGTAAATGCAGGAAATACAATGTTTTTAAGCTTTGCGCAGCTTGCGATAGTATTGGCAAGGTGTTGTTGTGTGCTGTCATTGTATGGTGATCCGATGGATGTCACCGTGCCATCAGGTGAGAGCTGGAGCTTGAGGTCGATCACGGAGAGTTGTTGACCCTGCCTGCGTGAGAACTGCTCATAGCAGGTGTTAATCTGTGCGGTGAACTCAAGGAGATTGTCCTGAATGTGTGCTGCTTTGTACTCGACTGGAGCTTGTGGCTCCTGCGTGGCGTCAGAAAGCTCTGTCACTTCGGGTTGTGGCTGTGGTGCGCTGGTGACTTCAAGTGTTGAGACGTTGGTCTCGGACACGATGAGTCCTGTGTTGCCGCGCGCCTTGGGAGCCTCAAGTAAATCAGCGCCCAGGGAGAGCAATTCTTTTTGCCAGGGTTGTGAGACAGGTTCCGTGCATGGATCACATTTCACAGGGGGCGCTGTCCATTGTTGATCTCGCACACCTTCGCCTCCCCAGGCGTATTCGGTGATAATGGCTGTGGGGTTCTCTTCATGAACTTTTGAGAAGAGCGCTTCATAAAAGTCTGTGAAGCGGTCCTTGATTGCCTCATCCACGAAGAGGTTGGTGGGAATGGTGAGGTTTTTGCCGTTGGCAACCTCGTAGCGACCTTCGCGAGAGAGGATGTGGACGATCAGATCCTGATGTCCCTGCGCATTGAGCAGGCCAAGACGAACAGGGAGTGAAAAGTCTTCGGAGTCATAATGAAACCTGAGCGGGCTCAAGACGGCGTTGTTGTCCTTGTCAAATTTGACCTTCTCGACATTGACCTTGGCGACAAAGAAGTATTGTCCCTGTGAGATGTATCCCTGAAGGACTTCTTCTGCGCCATCCGGGATGTTGTACTTGTTCTCCTTGAGCCATGTTTGAAGCGCAGAGGACTCCTTTGCGCTCAGGATCACAACCTCATACTCGCCCACTTCAAATTCGGCCTCTACCATCACTGCTGGGGGCGCGCCTCCGCTCTCCATGAGCATTTGGTCTTCTGCCATGGAAGGGATAGCGCTCTTCCTCATCATTCTACGGCGATCATAACAAGGGTCGCGCTCAAAGTACTCTACCAGACGGGGCGCTGTGAACTTGTTGAGCCTGTTGAATACAGCCTCATCAAGTGTTTTAACCTGTTCTTGCTGGAGGACTTGCGGCACAGGAATGACCATGGCGAAGTCTTCTGCGGGGCCTTTGTAGTTATTGCGCATGGAGAGCACAGTCTTGGTGTCCTCACGCATCATGACGACCTGAGTCGCCGAGTTATACAGAGGTTCGTCATTGCTTGAGACATAAAATCCACAGAAAGCGTCGGCATTTATGGCTGGTAGTGTGGTTGCGGTAATCGTGGCAATGGCAAGGAGTGCCTGGAGGAAGTGGGCGCGACGGAACATTTCAAATCTCCCGATAAGTGATGGTGTGACAAAAAACGTGATGAAATATCGTGCGAAGGCCGAACCTTACATGAACCAGAGTAAACGGCAACGTGGAATTTATGGACGCTTCACATGCTCCCGGTCTTTATGATTATCAGGGAGCATTGTATAGAACGAAGCTGATGGATTTGGGCGTTAATTTTTCAAGGAAGTAAGATGAATGAGTTCAAAAGTCTGGATGTGACCAATTTTTATGACGGTGATATGAAGGGTATCAACCAGCGCAAGGCATTTTGGGCCAGTTACAAATCGCCACTCAAATTTAAGGCGCCAGCCCCAAGTGATATCAAACCTTATGATGCAACTTTGTTGTGGCGTACCATGCGCAGCATTGAGGATGTGTCTTACCTTCATTACTACGACCGTTACACGGAGGTGAAAGAGTTGCTGCGCACCCATCATCTGGGCCGACGTGCAGCGATGCACATGTGGAATGCCTTGTTAAACATGGATCGACTCAACCCCGATCCTGCTGTGCGCTATAATGTCAGAGAGGATAAGACCTCGTTTATGCTGCTCGATCATTCTGATGCCGAGACTTATTTTACGGTAGAACGATGCATTGAACAGCTCAGGATGTTTTCCACTAAGTGTTGGCAAAGTGGCTGGAGCTACGGCCTTTATGCTCCTTTTGCGGGATTACTTGCGATTGTGTTTGATTCTGCCACTGCCTGGAGCATCTTCAGTCAGGCGTTGCCTGTCGATCAGCGAGGGTCTGTTTTGGATTGGCTCCCTGAAGATGAAAGCGAGGATCGCCTGAAGCAGCTCGTGCTTGATGAACGAAAGCAGCCAGAGCTTCTTACAAGTGATTACCATGCGGCAATGTACTGGCAGAGCACATTGGCAAGGTTTCAAGATGATGAGCTTGCAGCAAAGCTCTATGGTGCTCATGGTATTGAGTTGACCAATCAGTCTGTTTATCAACGTGGTTTGTTCAGGGACTATCTTGGTTCTGAGCGTTGGCTTGAGTTGATTTGCCATCGATACGTTGAGGATGTGAGCGCCTGGGTTGGTGACTTCGTTGCGCTAGAGAAATATGCCGAGCTTGGTGAGGCTGCTGATGAAATGGTAGACTCTTTTGGCGATGAATATATCAAGCAACTTGTGCATGTGCACTCGCACCATATCTCATTGATCATGTTGAAGAATGTGAATAAAAAGGGTGTTGGTCGACTTGCCAAGACATGGCTCATAGAGGAGGGCGCCAATGCGATTTATGGCCTCGCATCCATGCTCTCAAAAGGCAAGAGCAAGCGTCGTACATTGGCCGTCGAGTTCTTGCGTCGCTACCGTGACATGGGCGCAGAGGAGCTTATTCTGACGTCAATTCAAGGGCTTGATAAGAAGTGTCAGGACGCCGTGCAAAAAGAGGTGCTTGATCACTTTAGCGCCGAGCAACAGGAGGTTGATGCACAGGATCTTCCCGCATGGTTAGTCAAGCTTCAGGCCGATAAGAAGCTTGCCCGTAAAAAAGTCCCCGCATTCTTGCTGCTCGAAACGCTTCCTCCATTACGTGTACGTGCTACCGATGAGGTCCTCCCTGAGGATATCGTGGAGCTGTGTGTCAAGGCATTGAAAGAGAGCAGCCTTGAGCAACCACACGAATGCATTCAGGAGATGGTTGCCTGGTTAGATCCGCGCAGCGCCGAGAAGTGGTCGCTCGCTATTTATCAGTCGTGGATTGGTGATGGTGCAAAGAGCACCCACAAATGGGCGCTCTTCACGCTTGCATGGCTTGGTGGTGATGATGTCGTGCCTGTACTTGTGAAAGGCATCACAAAATGGCGTGGACCACGTATTCAATGGGCTGTTGATGTGCTCGCTGAGATGGCTAACGGGTTGTCGGTCGATGCCATCGCGAAGTTTGCATCACAGTACACCGAGACTGCACGCAAGCGTCACTGTATCAACGCGTTGAGGAGGATGGCGCGTAAAAAGGGGCTCTCCTTGCACGTCTTTGAAGACAGCATGGTCCCCGAGTGTGGCTTTGACGCTCGAGGCAAGCGAGATTTCCAGTACAGTGAGTCCAGGCGCTTTACTCTTGAGCTTGATAGTGAGCTTGGTCCACACTTTTATGATTATCAAAAAGAATCATATATCAAGAGCTTACCACGCAAGGGTAAGGACGATGACCCCCGACAGGTGGAGCTCGCCAAGGAGTCTTACCGACACGATAAGAAGTTGTTGGCGAAGGTCGTCAAGGCTCAACGATCGCGCTTCATGGCGCGTATGATCAATCGCTCTGAATGGCCAGAGGAACACTGGGTTCGGTATGTTCTTCATCACCCACTGATGACTATCTTCGCTCAGAGGTTGCTGTGGTCAGGCGAGCTGGAGGGAGCATCTGGAGATACCATCAGAGGGATTTTCCGTGTGACTGAGGATCTCTCTCTTGCAAACATGGAAGACGATGAGGTCAAGCTTGTTGAGGGAGGACGTGTATGCCTGATGCATCCCGCTCAATTGACCGAATCGGAGCGTTTGCAGTGGGCAGAGGTTTTGGCAGATTATGAGATTGTGCAGCCGTTTGATCAGCTCTCATATGATGTGACCGAGGCCAAGTTTATGCTTGCCTACGTGTCTGAGGATGGAATGACGATCAGCAAGAATGCTGTGACGGGTTCAGTGCCTCAGTATGGTTTGGCGGAAAACTACAGCGGGGAGTGGAGCCCCGTGGTCAGCTCTGACAATATACTCTATGGCGATGATGGTTACGTCATGGATGTGGATGCATTGATCTGGCATGCATCGGGTCGTACTGTGATTCCTGTATGTCACCTTAATTTGGTGAATCAGATGAGCTATGACTCGGCGCGTTCGGTTCATTCACTGGAGTTCAAGCTATGTGAAATCGACGAACATGAGGAGCTTTTGGGCTCTCTTCGCACATGGTATCTCGGCTTTGGTCAAACGATTATGAATGCGCCTACGGTGCCTGTAAAAGATGTGGACAGGGGCTTGCTGTATGAAAGCATTGCCTCGCTCAATTCCCTGTTTAATCACTGATTGTGCACGACAAAAAGAAGAGGCGGCCCCAGGCGAGTATTTGCACATTCGTGCAAATACTCGCCTGGGGCCGCCTCTTCTTTTTGCTCATTTGAGCAAAATTGACCACGTTTGGGTCGGGGTGTTCTTCCATGTGTGGAGGAAGGATGTAGCATCCTTACATGCATTTGTGGGGATGTCTTTGTAAGGAATATCAATCACTTCTGGTTGTATGATGTGGCCATGTGGTTGTACCAACAGCGTGGCGTCATCCTCCCATGAGAGCGTGTAGGTTGTGTCAAATAGCTTTGGTGTGTGGGTAATCCATGCAGGGCAGGAAGCGTCCATACAAATAGGGGCGCGCTGGCTACTATAGAGCGGGAGAAGGGCGAAGAATTTGAGCCGC
>CATLTV010000309.1 GCA_950059285.1 uncultured Pseudomonadota bacterium
GGATTTGCCCTCCCCTGACGCGATAATTTTGCCACCTCAATCAAGGGGGGAGCGGATATACCACCATCAAACATGGGAGGCCCCGCAAAACCCTGCTCGGGCAAATGACAGGTCGCACAGCTTCTGTTCAATCCACCTGACAACACAGGATCAAAAAAGAGACGCTCACCAAGCTCAACCCTGGATACATGCGCCACGTCCTCCTGTGGCTCCGACGCACAGGCAGCCATCACCGCAACACACACAACCCCCAAGGCTTTGATAAATGCTCTCACTTGACCACCACATCTTCGTGTCTTCGCTCTGCCTGGTTCACCTATATCAACAGAACCTAATGGGTTTTCCCAACCGAAAACACACGCTGCTTGTGCTCAGCAGTAAGCTGCTCGCCTGTATCCACATCCACATTCAAATTCTTGAGGATAGCCCTGCAATCATTCCCATCAGGACCGCCCATACAACCTTCAGGAGAACTCCAGTCCACACCATGAAGCAAGGTGGACAGATTCAGATCAAGCACCTCCACGCGTGAGTCCCCTGGAAACAGCTCCCCTGAAAACTCAAACACAGGTCGATTTGGCCTTGAGCAACCTGAAATATCACCTATCTCGCCCTCACACCCCGTACTACCAAGGTGCACATCAAAGGATTTATCTTTGTCGTCAACAAGATGCGTATCCATCCTGAAGAACCTGTAACCTGCCTGCCACCCCCAGTGCATACTTGTCTGCGCAAGGTGAGGTTCGGCCTTGAGTGGGTCTTTATGATTGAGCGCAAAGGGAACACCAAGGCGTACACGCAATCCCTTGAAAGGAGGACTAGCCGTGGGAACCTTGAATGTGAATCGCTGACTTGTCTCTGGACTGTATTTGGGATCACATGCCTGATCATCAAGGTCAACCAACCACACACCATGTTGACCTACAGACGTGCCTTGCACAGGTTGGACCTCATGCCAGCGACCACTTTCATCCCTCACCTGAATGTCGTGCAGATAAAAGCGCAACTTCTCCAGCGCAAGCGTATGTGTTGAGGTGGCATGAAACGGCTCACCACACCTGACAGCTTGCTGCGTTGCATCCACCGCGCGCACATCAAGCGTCAACTCAGGTGGTTGGCATCCACATATCATCCCCATCACAATCAAAACACTATACCACTTCATGATCTCACCTCAGTAGAACAGGCACGCTGCAACCTAACAGCTCTGACGCCAAGGTCAACGCGATAAGAGCCAAAAGCATAACAGATACGCTGACCTAAATTTCTCCATTTTTATTGATGCATTGGCTGTTTCAATTTGATAGAGCATCAAAGCACACAGCCTGCTGTATTCTTAATGAATTAGATTTATATGAAATTTTTAGCTTTGATATGTTTGTTTGCAGATCATGCAAAAACAAGAACAAGCAGTGTGTGGTAGAACTGTACCTTTACTCATACGAACTTATCGAATGTATCAAAAGTCACCAAAACATGAACATAAGTGACTGATACAACTAAGGATCTAACATCATGGCAAAGAAAGAACCACTACTCAGGAGAGAGAAGATCTTGATGAGCGCGCTGGATGCGTTCACCGAAAAAGGAATCTTTGAAACAACAATGTCAGACATTCGCCGCATTTCAGGAGCGAGCACAGGCAGCGTGTATCACCATTTTAATGGTAAACAACACATCGCCTTTGAACTCTACCTGCACGGCATTCAAGAGTTCTATAACATTGGCCTGGAAGTCATTCGTACCAATCCAGAAGCAAAAGAAGGAATCACAACCATCATCAGGCGCGCGCTGTTATGGCATGACGAAAACCGCAGCCTTGGTTTCTTCCTGTTTCGCGCTGCTGACACTGGATTCCTCGATGAGCACAATGAGACGATTCGTGCAAGTCAGGTTGACTTCCTCAAGGAATTTGCAACCTGGATGGAGCCACGCATGGAGAGCGGTGAAATCAGGCGTATTCCCCATCGTCTACAGGTTCCACTCATCGTAGGCCCCACCCGAGAGTTCTTGAGAAACTGGATGCCCGAGTGTAGAAAAGAACTTCTAGCTCAAGCACTTGAATATCTCCCACAAGCAGCATGGGAAGTCATTGCTGGCGATAAATAGAAGATAAAGCCCGAGGAAAAAGGGGCACGCTGTCCAAGACAGCGTGCCCCTTTTTTCTCGGGCTTTATCCTCGCACACACATTTAACAGTTCAATGCACGCTGCAAAATCTTCTCATGGGGCAACACTGTGGGAAGAGCCCCAAAGGTTTGTGAGCGATCCTCACCAAGACGAGCCTCGATGAAGGCTTCTGCCATCCAGTCAGGAGAAGACTCGATCATGACACATGCTTGAAGCGATGTTGCCATGAGCTCTGTGATACGGCGAGCTCGACGTTGAATATCATCCATGGAGGAGAGCTCTTTTTGGAGCTTTTTAAGTTGAGCATCAACAAGAGGATGATCGCCAAGATGTGAGGTCAGCTCTTTCTGAAGAGCTTGCAATGACTCGGGCTCCTTCTGCATCGCACGCAGAATATCGAGCGCCATCACATTGCCAGAACCTTCCCAGATGCTGTTTAATGGACTCTCCCTGAAGATGCGTGGCATGGGGGCCTCCTCCACATAACCAGCACCACCCATACACTCCATCGACTCATACACCGTACGAGGAGTTCTCTTGCAAATCCAGTACTTCGCAAGCGTCACGCCGATACGAGAAATCGCCTGTTCGTGAGGATCGTTAGCCTGTGCATCAAAGGCACGAGCGATGCGCGCAGTAAGTTGCCAGGACGCCTCACTTTCAAGCGCAAGATCAGAGAGGACCTGCTGCATAAGAGGTTGATCCGAGAGGAGCTTACCAAATGCACTACGATGACGGGCATGATGTACAGCGAGTGTGAGCGCGTGACGAATCAAGGCAGCAGAGCCTGCTGTACAGGCAAGACGTGTATGACGCACCATCTCGATAATTGTGCGTACGCCAGCCCCCTCTTCGCCCACGAGCTGAGCCCATGTCTCGTTGTATTCAATCTCGGAGGATGCATTGGACTTGTTGCCAAGCTTGTCCTTGAGACGCTGGATAAAGAAGTTATTACGTGTGCCATCGGGCTTGAAGCGAGGCACAAGGAAACAAGAAAGGCCACCTTCAGCATACGCAAGTGTGAGGAACGCATCACACATGGGCGCTGAACAGAACCATTTGTGTCCAGTCAGAAGGTATGCCTTTGCTCGCCCTGCTCCATCCACAGGCACAGCGCGTGTGGAGTTTGCTCGCACATCACTACCACCCTGCTTTTCTGTCATGGCCATACCAATGGTCACGGACTCTTTCTGAGATGCAGGAATGAAGCGACTATCATACACAGGATTCTTGAGCTTTTCTAACCACATCGGGTCAAGACCAGGCTCAAGCTTCAAGCTTGGAGCAGCAGCATAGGTCATGGTCATCGGGCAAATGACGCCTGCCTCAGCCTGCGTAAAGATGTAAGCCAGAGAGGCAAAACCAAGGTGCCCCGCGTCGCTGTGATTCAGAGGAGCAGATGGAATCTCATACTCCATCGCAGTGGACATGAGGTGATGATAGGCAGGATGAAACTCAACCTCATCAATACGGTAACCAAAGCGATCAAACGTTTTAAGCTTCGGTGGGCACTCATTGGCCAACCTCCCCCAGTCCTGCATTTCAGGAGAGCCTGCCTTTGCACCAAGCGCAGCGGCGCGCTCAAGAAGCCATGGCGCATCAGCTTTTTGCAAGGTTTCGTGCACCGCAGTATCAACTGTGAGCAAGTTTTGCCCGACAAATTCGGTCGCCTGGTTTAAAACTTCGTGCGTGGGTAAATGAGCTGGAGGTTGTAACTGAGAAGACATTGAACACACCTTTTTAATCAAAAGCGAAGTAAACAAAGAGGGGAGCAACGCTGCAAAACATCTCAAATTAATTGATACTTTACAGCAACTTAACACAAACACCCCACAAGGTTTGCGCATTCTCGCATACTCACCTCGGTAGAATCAATGTCTATTCCACGTAAGCCTGCAAATCCTGTGAAGATATCAACTTCATCAGAAGTCCATTGCACCTTGTTACACACTTCAGTATAAACTTGAGTGCATCCACAAAAAAGATATCCGCCCATGACATTTAACATGTTGGATACTTTCATGATGCTCTCATTATTAACTCTTACAGAGACCATTTTCATTGAGGTTCTGTCGTGCGTCATCCGAGCTTTACTCATCTCTTCAAATCACGATCCTGGACACTACTCCTCTTGCTTGGATTCTCCGCCTGTGGAGATTGCCGTGAGGAAGTGTTGCCAGAAGGGATCACAGAGATCTGTACCAATGGTGTGGATGATGATGACAACGGCCTGACAGACTGCAACGATCCAAACTGCGCTGATGTTACTGTCTGCCAGAAGGAACATTGCTTTAACGGGCGAGATGACGATGGCGATGGTGATATCGACTGCGCAGACAGTGATTGCCAGACCGTGCTTGCATGTGTGCGCACCTATGAAAACTGTGTCAATGGACGCGATGATGATGGCGACAGCCTGATTGATTGTCAGGATTCCAAATGTAAGGCGACACGTTATTGCACCTTCACGGGAGAAAACTGCACCAATGACATCGATGACGATGGCGACTCCTTTGTGAGCTGTGATGATCCCGACTGTCAATCGACCCAGGCGTGCCAGCTCACCTACGAGTCCTGTGACAACGAAAAAGATGATGATGGCGATGAGCTCGTCGATTGTGATGATCCTGACTGCTCGCGCACCTCGGCATGCATTGACAATGGTGAAGAATGCTCCAACCAGACCGATGATGACGGCGATGGACAGGTTGACTGCGCGGATGCTGACTGCGCCAACACCGTCGTATGTCAGGAGCCTGGCGAGAACTGCTCAAACAACATCGATGACAATAACGATGGCGATGTAGATTGTGATGATGCACTGTGCGCAAACAATGTCGCGTGCATCAATCTCCCTGAAGATTGTCAGAACAACGTTGACGATGATGGCGATGATAAGATTGACTGTGAGGACGAGGACTGTCAGAACAAGCTTCGTCCAGGAAGCGATACAGAGCTTCTGTGTCCATAACCACCACTTCAAGAACCAAAACGTAAGTCAGCACCTCATGCACTACATCAGCTCCACACTGCTCAAACTCTCCCCTGCCCTCCTGCTCGCCACACTCACAGGTTGTGGCCTCATCAATGGCATCGTCGGCGAACTCAGTGAAGATCCTGGTCCAGGAGAAGATCAGGGCATCATGATGCCTGACATGGACATGGGCGTGGATATGCTCTCTCCCAAGTCCTGCGAAGACACCTGCTCGGGT
This sequence comes from uncultured Pseudomonadota bacterium, assembly GCA_950059285.1. Taxonomy (GTDB): domain Bacteria; phylum Myxococcota_A; class Bradymonadia; order Bradymonadales; family Bradymonadaceae; genus CATLTV01. Next base: position 5,342 of record CATLTV010000309.1, read on the forward strand.
GTCTGCATCAATGTAGATGAAATTACAGGATGGGATCTGGCTCTTGAGGACAGCACTGTCAGCTATGCTGTATGCGCCTCTGACACACAAAGCTGGACGCTTGGCGATGCAGATATCGTGTACAATGAGAGCACACGCACAACACTCAACAATGACACGTTGTATGTCGCCACGCTGGCAGACTCCACGCTCCATGTCTACACCCTGGATCTTGGCGATAAAAAAGTCACCGACTCCCAGTCCATTGACTTCACATCCTCAGACCTTGAGCTTCTGGACATCTCCTACTTGAAAGACCGTCTGATCCTCAGCTTCATCAGCGCACGAAATGGCATGCGAGGATTCAGATACGCCACACTTGACATGCTCACTGAATCCCCCACACCTGATGATAGCTTGACAGGCTTCAACTTCAGAGAACGCGAACAGACCTCCAACATCACAGAGTTCATCCTCCCCGATGACTCTGGCCTGTATGTCGGCGCTCAGGATGACCTGCTGGTTGTCAGCGGACTCTTCTGTCAACGCGACACACCTGAACTCTGCGAGCACTACATCTTTAGCCTTGAGCCAGAAGATCAATCCAAAACACAAACCTACATGGCGACCCGTGAAATCGACGGCTCCAACCCAGGACTTGATCTTGCCAAGACCCCCTACACAGTCTCCACTCTTGTGACTAAAGACCACATCGCTACGCTGACGCTCAACGATGAGACAAACATCATGCACGGCGTCGCATTTGGAGAAGGTGATCCTACCGAAAGATACAACAGAACGCTGGCTGGCACAGACAACAACACATTTACCAACTGTGACTGGAGCAACGTCCACTTCTCCACAGACATCGCCCAACAACAGCTGCTGCATGTCGAAACATCCAGCGGCAGCATGTCCTTTGCTGGACTCTCCATGCTGGAGAACAACTCTGGCGTCAGCACCTCCATGGCCTACTACCTGCGCACTCAAACCAACACTGAGGTCAAGTGCATCTCTCTGAACGAAGACTTCACAAACGCACGACAGCTTGCACAGGTCCAGGGCACATCCTCCTCACTCAGTAGCCCAAGCTATTACGCAGCGCTCAAAGCTATCCCCAAGGGAGGAGATGCCTTCACCACGCTCGTCTTGCACCAAAACGTGAACATCAAAGAAGTCAGCGATGCACACAGCGCAGTCATTACAGTGACGACTCCTGAAGGAACCAACGCCCCAATGGAGATCCTCGACGCACAAAGCTCACGTTCGGGCTACATCGTCATGACCTCGTCCTCGGCACCAAGTAGCGAGGAAAAAGAGGTCACACTCGTGTACATAACACGCGCTGTCACCTCAAACATCGCAACAGACACACTGGTACAGTAAGAGCACGACAGAGACGCAAAAGGGGCGATGTTCGTTAACGAACATCGCCCCTTTTGCGTCTCTGTCGTGCT
>CATLTV010000310.1 GCA_950059285.1 uncultured Pseudomonadota bacterium
TGCTGCTGGTTTTCCGACACAGCGCTCGCTCCTTCAGACCAGTCAGCGCCCGTACACAATTATTTTAACCGCTGTATATCTATATGAGAATATAACACATGTTCAGCAAGCACATCCCATGCTTGCACATACAATGTTGTAATATCATACGCAAAGAGCAACGTGGCATTATGTCACGCAATATATCTCATTGATTTTATAAACAAATCCATCAGAACGCAAAGCGTACATCAGCAAACACAAGCGTGGGAAACAGACCAAAATCACTGCGTGGCTCGTATGTATAGGGTATGCCCGCATCAGCCAAACTCGCAGAACTTTCATGGCGTATCATGAGCTTGCCCACAGGAACCAACGCGCCCAGACCCACCGAGACATTCTCCGCAAAGTCATAACTCAAGTTCCCTGTCAGCAACATTGAACCATCCTGTAAATTCTGAATGTATCCTCCACCAATACCAAGCAATTCCCAGTTGTAGCCCATCGACAAACCTGCATACCAGCTCCCCAGGTAGTTCAACTCCCCAACCTGGCGTGCAAGCGATGGATTCACAAATAGCTCCGTAAAGGGCGGCTTGGAACCAAGGTTGTTATAGTACACCTCGGCGATCGTGCTCAAACCTGACTCCCACCTGTAATCCACGCCCATCGTCGCCTGGACCGAGGTCCTCTCCTGCTCTTGCGTTGCAAAGCGCACCGCACTCTCACCATACACAGCCGCTCCCGCCACTGATGTAGACAGATCTATCCCCGCCGTCGGACGCGCATACGATGATCCCGCAAACAATGAGATATCAAAGAGGTCTGGAAACACCCCTCTCCAGCGCATAATGTACATCCACTGCTCAAGATCAATGTGCTCACCCTCCACAGGCTGGTGTGCAATGATGTACGCCTCAAGCTCATGAAACTCGCCCAGCGTCTTGGAGATCCTCAGCCCATCCACACCACGCTTGAACTCGGTGTCAATCGTACCAGGCCCAAATGGAGAGAACATATCCGTGGCAGGAAACATACGCGCTGAACCATGTCCGAACGCCTGACGCCCAATTTGCACCGAAAAGTCTGCCTTGCCCAGCTTGAGGTTAAGCCTGTCAAGATTATGACTCACTGCCCACCCACCACTGGTAGGTGAGTAAAGCGCGGCATCAAAATCCCAGAGACGAAGCGTCCTTATCCCCACGTTCTGCACGGCAAGGCTACTGAACCCCTGCCCTGTCCCCACGCCCGAACCCACCAGTGGGATGATGTCCCACGCAGCCTCCAACCCCACAACATCATTCCACCACACACTGAGCGATGGGCGAATGCGCTCGACGATAATACCAATGTCCTCATGAACAAGCGCACCATCCTCGCTGCCATCACGCATTATCGCTGTGCCAAACAGCGAATAATTGCGCGCATACACAATGAAACTTGAGCTAAACTTGCTCTCATCCCTCGCTTCCTCATCTTCAGTGTCTGCAAACAAATCATCGTCATCCGAGGGCTCAAATCCCTCAGCAAAGAGCGAATCGTCCTGAGCAAATGCATGCGATGAACAAAAAATAGTCAGTAAAAACAGAGCCTTACACAACACTACAACAGAGGTCTTCATCCGCGCCTCTCCTCGCTTTCAATCTTCCCATCGCGCAGTCGAATCAATCGCGTGGCACGCGCCATAACCTCCTGATCGTGCGTGGAGAATACAAAGGTCATGTTGTACGTCTTGTTCAGCGATTGCATCATCTCAAGCAATGCAATTCCCGTGGCGGAGTCGAGGTTTGCCGTGGGCTCATCAGCGAGCACCAACGAAGGTTTCGCCGCGATTGCCCTGGCCACTGCGACGCGCTGTTGCTGACCACCCGAAAGCTCCACGGGGCGGCGATCCAACATGTCGGACAGACCCACCTCAGCGAGTATCTCTTTTGCCGCCTTGTGACGTTCCGATGCACCCTTTCCCTGGAGCAACATGACATACTCCACATTCTCCAACACGCTCAGCACAGGAATCAAGTTATAGGCCTGAAACACAAAGCCAATACGGTCTCTGCGAAGCTCGGCGAGCGCCTTTTCTCTCATCTCGGAAAGCGAAGTGCCATCAATTTTGACGCTCCCCTCGGTGGGGGTATCAAGTGCACCAATCAAGTTGAGCAGCGTGGACTTTCCCGAACCAGAAGGCCCTGCAATCGCAAGGAATTCCCCTCGCTCCACGGTGAGGTCCACACCATCCAACGCCTTGACCACACCTGCCGGAGTTGTGTAATGCCGTTTGGCTCCTTCTATCTCGATGACTACATCTGACATGACTTCTAACCTCTTTCAACAGCCCCAACACGGGCCAACATAACATATTGATAAAATTAGATTTTTAAACCAAACACGAACATCAACCTCCGCGCATTGCCTCCACAGGCTCAAGCCGCGCGGCACGGATCGCAGTGAACAGACTCACCAGCGTGGTGAGGATGACAAACATCACCGCGACGCGCACTGTACCTGGAATATCAAGCTGCCCGTAAATGGGTTCTCTAAACTCCATGCCATAGGCAGTGGTGCCCGCAAAATCGAGCCCATAAGTGACCAACAACTGGCTAATTAACAGACCACATACAATGCCTGGCACAGCACCAATAAAACCAAGGAATGCTGCCTCGGTGACAATGAGCTTGGCGAGCATGCTGCCTGATGTGCCAAGGGAGCGCATCACGCCAAACTCGCGCATGCGCTCGAGCAGTGACATCGAGATGGTGTTAATCAGACCAAAGGCAAGGATCATGAACAGCACGACGACCATCACATCCATGTAGGACTCCATCAGCCCTTTCATCTGTGCCACGATGGGGTTCATCGTCTGCCAAGGTTCAACCGAGATACCATCCCGCTTCAGAGGAGCAATGATCGCCTCAATGGGTTCACGCTGCTCAATGGGAATGTTGAGTTTGAGTACAATTTCGTGCGCTTGCCCCCTAGTGCCCATCATTTTTTGAGCCATATCCAGGTGCACGATGGCAGCCTGTCTGTCTGTGGCCACATCGCCTGTATAGAGCAGGCCCTTGACACGAACCAATTCTGCGGTGGTTTCTCCTGTGGTCACATTAGCCGCCGTGAGAATCATCTTACTACCGACCTCAACCTCAAGCTTTTCAGCAAGATGTGACCCCATCATGACCTGTCCAGGCTCTGAAATATACTCGCCGTCCACGATGCGCTCGGACCAGTTTGTGATATTCTTCTCATGCTCGGGATCAATGCCAAGCAACTGAATTCCCGAGGTTCTATCCGCGATGGAGAGCACCCCAATGCCAATACTTCGCGCAGTTGCGTCCTTGACATCAGGTAACTTCCTCGCCTGTTCCAACAACGCCGTGGTGGATGGAATGGTGAGCGTCTCATCCTGCGTTTCAAGGTAGTGCGCTGCATGAATTTGAGCGTCACCGATCCTGGAGTGTGTCGCCACACGAATCATGCGCTCCACCATCCCTGCCGCGAGCGTGAGCATCATCGATAATGCCACAACACCAATGGTCAGCGTCAACGCAGTCAGGATCGTGCGTCGCTTGTTTCTCCAGATATTTCGCCATGCCAGTTTTATAATCATCGCTCTTATCCTCCCTGTTATCTAGAACTCGCGTAGCGCGGTGATGGGGTCCAATCTCGACGCCCTCCAGGCAGGCCAGATCGAGCCCAGCACCGAGGAAACAGCGATAATCACTGGATAGGTTACATTGCCAAGCATGGTGTTTGCGGGATAGATCTTCAGGATCTGCATCCCTGCAAATTCCACAGGCTGATCAAGCATTTGCAGCCCTACATCTTGAAGAGAAAGTATTAATAAGGTGCCAAGCAACGTCCCGAGCCCAACACCAAGAATCGCAAGCCATGCCCCCTCACAGATGACGACCAGAATAATCTGCCAGCCAGGTGTTCCCAGCGCCTTCATCACACCAAACTCACGGGTACGCTCATACACAGACATCATCAACGTATTGACAATGCCAAGCACAACCATGAACAGAATAATGTAGAGAATCACCACGCTGCCCTCACGGTCCTGTTCGATCCCTCTGGACACCTCGGGCATGATTTGCTCCCAGGTCTGGAGCACGTCGCCTTCAGGCAGGTCCACCTTTGCATCAAGACCAGAGAGCACGCGTTCAGACTCCACGCGGCCCACAATGCGGTGCACCTTGTCACCAAGCACGAGTAGCTCCTGCGCATCCGAAAGACGAATAAACGCCATTGATGCGTCCATCTCGTGGATACCCGAATCAATCAACCCGACAACTTCATACAGCTCCGCCGCAGTCGATCCATCTGCGCCCTGCCCCATAAAGACAACCTCGCCATGGAGCTTGACCTTGAGACGTTTTGCAAGCCCATCCCCAAGCACAATGGGGAGCGCCTCGGGGTCTTTGGTTTTGCCAAGAAAACTCCCCTCGGAGATTGTCCCCACCAGTGAGGCAACTTCCTTTTCATGCTCGGGAATCACTCCCGTGAGTTGACCTCCTGCGGTGCGATTATCGACTGAAAACAAGCCCGCAGTTTCAACCCTTGCTGTCACGGCTTTGACACCACTCACCGCGCGAAGTTGCTCCATGATCTTGTCGCTGTTCTCGACCGACTCATAGAGCGATGGCGAGTCATTGTAATCCTGATTAAGCACCTGAAACTGGCCGTTCCATGTGGTGGTGCTCATGCGAATCATATCCTTGTAGGTGCCCTCGTTCAGGCCAATGACAAAGACGAGCATGAGCGTGCCAAAGGCGAGCATGGACACGGTGAGTAGAGTGCGAGAGAGGCGACGCCTGATATTGCGTAGCCCCATAAGAATGGCGATCCACATCGGTTACCTCACAGGGCTATTTACCACGTCGTAAGTTGGCAAGTGAGAACTCGGCCTCATCAATATCCACATCAAACGCGATCGACTCATAAATCATCGTCGTCTTGTTGCCCTTCTTGTCCTTGGAGAGCGGCGTGATGGTGATACGTGATGGGATCAAGCGGTCATCGACCTTCTTGTACTTGTCCATCTTGATTTCGCGGACTTTTGTACCCTTTTCATCATAAAAAGACTGCGTTTTTGGGAGCTGGTACTTGGCATCAAAGCAGGCCACGACCTTGCTCCATGTGACGGGCGCGTCTTCATGTGGCGTGAATTGCAGGCAGAACTCACCTGTGGGCACATCCTTGAGTTGAGAGACATCGTAATCATCCTCCCAGCTTGAGTTCTGCACGAGGTCATCGTTGGTCATGTCGGACCCCATCCATGAGCTTGTCATCATCGATGGAGGGACACGAATGACTTTCTTGACCTTGGGCAAGTAGTTCCACATTTCGTTGCCCTTTTTCAGGGTCGAAATTCCCTTTTCTTTTCGAGGAGATTGAATGCGAATCAGCGCATCATCCTGCCCACGTGTAAGCATTTCCATGGTGAGCGTACGCTCATAGTTTGGCGTGACAATCTCCATGCGCATCTTGGCGCGAGTGGTCTTTGAACGAAACATCGTGTCGAGCTTTCGTGACAACGCCTTGATGTCGATCTCTTTGGCATCATCCTGCGCCAGAGCACCCATGGGCACACACATACCCACCACGACGCTCATCAGGACACCATACAGTAACTGTCTTCTCTTCATTGTAATCCTCCATCATAGGGTCAAGGAACCTTCGAGATACACATCCTTGATATACCCAAACCATGACTACATTCCACTGGTCTGTCAACCAGTTTATACCAGTGGTCTAAAAATAATTATCGACAGATACAACAAGGCGAAGGTGGCATGCCACCTTCGCCCAAAAAATCGTTCTATTTCAACAGGAAGGACATCAAATCACAACGTCACCCACGAGAGATCGCGCGTCAGATTGAGCACGACAGACTCACAGGCCACAGGCTCAAGACCTCGCTGCGCGTCACCACGCGCCTGACCACACACAACCTGCCCCTGGGCAAACTCTTCAACCCACGTTCCTGCGCTGTTTTGCACAGATGTACGCACAAACACAAGCGCATGATCACTGCTCACACCAATCGCCTTTTGCTGAAGCGTACGAAAATCATCCAGAGAGACGACGTCCTGAGCAAGTTGCTCGGAACCAGGCTTGAGCGCGAGGATCATACCCGTGGCAAAACCATCCTCATCAAACGCCTCATCAGGAATCATCGACTGCGCACCCACTGCCACAATCCAGCTCCCATCCTGCGCCAGAGAACCACCACCATAACGATAGAAGTATGGCACATCCCCCGAGGTGACATACCACAACACCACAAGCTCCCCTTGCTGACCATCCTCATTCTCGGACTCACCCTGCATCACAAAATCGCCCTCCCCGATGACAGGCCCCATGTCCACTGCATCCCCACCGTCCATGTCAGGAGGCATGTCCTCATCATCCTGCATGGGATCAAGATGCTCAAAATCTGCAAACTCATCATCCACAGGATCATCCACAGTAGGATCCTCGTCTGACACGCCTTCGGGAAGCTCCTCTCCACCCTCCTCAAACACAATGCACCCAAGGCTCCCAAGCACAGTCATTATGCTCACCACCACAAGGAGTAATCCTGTCAGTGTGTTTTTTACCTTAATCGCTCTCATACGCTCCTCACATCCTATCCACATACACCTGGCTAACTTCTCTTTACCGACCTTTGGTCGTGTGGGGCGAGCGTGATTGTGCAGGCGAGGGGCAAAAAATCGAAGATT
>CATLTV010000311.1 GCA_950059285.1 uncultured Pseudomonadota bacterium
TATAAACGCCTCGAAGAACTTGCCGCACGCAACGAAAAACTCGCAGCAATTGGGCAACTCTCGGCGGCCATCGCACACGAAATTCGTAACCCGTTGGCAAGCATCAGTGGCTCTGTAGAAATGCTCCAAAGCATCTCTTCACTCTCGGAAGATGAACATGCTCTCATGAACATCGTCCTGAACGAGGTCGAACGTCTGAACAAACTGATCTCAGAGTTTCTCGACTACACTCGCCCTCGCCCGCTGAATCTTGAGCACACATCCATCACTGAACTGTTTGATGAAACACTCTTGCTCTTCTCCCATCATTCAAACGCCATCAACGTGACGTTTAATAAGGATGATGACTTGCCTCTGATCCCCATGGACAAGGAGGCACTCAAAGGCGTCCTCTGGAACCTACTGGTCAACGCAGCTCAGGCCATGGACGAACTCCCCGAGGATGAACAACAGATCCATATTCACATTGAACTCAATGATGCGCAAATCTCGATCGCAGTCGAAGACAACGGTCCAGGCCTCGCACCAGCAGATGCACAACACATGTTTGAACCGTTCTTTACCACCAAGGATACGGGCACTGGCCTTGGCCTTGCGACAGCATTCCGAATCATGGAGGCACACAAAGGCGAAATCATGTTGACCACTCCTCGACAATTGAGAGGTGCTTGCTTTATGCTAAGCTTGCCTACCAAGCCACCCCACAATTAAACACTTCATTCAGAGCACACCCAACATGCCTGCAATCACCTCTTATCCGTACAAGAACGAAGACTCGCCGCGTGTCCTCATTGTCGATGATGAACCCAGTATGAGGACCATGCTGCAAATCATGCTCAAGAAGGAAGGTTGCGAGACCGAGACATGCAAAAACGCTGAAGAAGCAATCGCCCTCTTTGAACAGGGTCACCGCTTTGCCCTCGTTGTCACAGATCTGAAGATGAAGCAAAAAAGCGGCATCGACCTCTTACGCACCGTCAAACGCATCGATGACGCTTGCCAGGTCGTCCTGATGACCGCATTTGCAAGCGCTGAAACCGCGCTTGAAGCCATCCGCGAAGGTGCCTACGACTACATGATCAAACCCTTCAAGATCGACGTCGCCCGCACCACCATTCATAGAGCGCTCGAAAAACACAGGCTCCTGTGTGAAAACCTCTACCTCAAACAAGAACTGCAAGAGAAACAAGGCCCTTCCAATATCATTGGAAAGAGCGAGAGCATGCAGCGCGTCTTTCAACTCATTGAGCGCGTCGCCCCCACCAAAACCAACGTCCTCATCACAGGTGAGAGCGGCACAGGTAAAGAGCTTGCCGCCAAGGCCATCCATGAGCACAGCCAAGTGAGCAATGGCCCATTCCTCCCGATTAACTGCGGAGCCATCCCCGAAAACCTCATCGAGAGTGAACTCTTTGGACACGTCAAAGGATCATTCACCGGGGCCCTTGACGATAAAAAAGGTCTCTTTGAGGCTGCACAGGGTGGATCTGTCTTCCTCGATGAGCTTGGCGAACTTCCGCTGAACACGCAGGTTCGATTGCTGCGTGTATTGCAGGAGAAAAAAATCAAGCCCGTGGGTTCCGCCAAAGAAATTGATATCGATTGTCGCGTCATTGCAGCAACAAACCGCGACCTCCGCAAAGAGGTTGAAGAAGGACGCTTCCGCGAGGACCTCTTTTACCGACTTAACGTCATCGCGATTGAACTTCCTCCACTTCGTGAACGCAATGGTGATATCAAACTCCTCATCGAACACTACATCAAGCGCTACGCCAAGGAGATGAACAACCCCATCAAGGGTGTCACACCTGAAGCGATGCAAATCCTGCTCAATTATCACTACCCTGGTAACATTCGCGAACTTCAAAATATCGTGGAGCGTGGCGTAACACTTGAAATGTCCGAGATGATCACCACCTCGGTCCTCCCCTATCAGTTGCAAAATGCATCGTTCTCCAAGGTTGCTCAGGACATGGAAATTCCTTCTGAAGGTATTGACCTTGAGGGCATGGTTGCAGAACTTGAAATCTCTTTAATCAAGAAGGCGCTTGAACGCTCAGGGGGCACACGCACCGAAGCAGCCAAATTACTTGGCATCTCCTTCAGATCGCTGCGCTATCGCCTTGATAAATATAACATCGAACCAGAAGAGTCCTAAAAATGTAGGCACCTTGTCTACACCCCCTACATCTGGCGTACTCCTTGCTAATACTCTACAATAAGCATGAAAACGCGCTGTTTTTATGAAAACTTTTCATAATTCCTCTCCTAACCCGAAAAGAATATACAACAAGGAGTGCACTCATCATGAAGAACTTCCCCTCACACACACACTTGCTCAACCAGAAAGGCCTCACCCTCGTCGAGCTCATGATTGTGATCGCCATTATTGGGATCCTCTCCAGCATCGCCGTTGTTGCGTTCAACAGACAGACCGAACGCGCCAAGATTATGCAACTTGAGCAATACGCCATGGACCTCTCTCGTGGCCAACAAGAGTTCTACAGCCGACACAACTCATACTTCCCCATTGATAACGCACAGGTACCAAGCTTCACAGGAGCCACTCCACCCAACACGGGTGCACGCTTTACAGTGAAACAGGTCATGGGTTTTGACCACTCGGACATTCCACAGGAGGTCACCGTTCGTATGAGCGCAGGCAGTACTGGCGAAAACTGCGCAGGCGCAGTCTGCCCAGCGGGCATACAGGTCGACAACACAACATCCTGGTATGTGATCTCCGTGGAGCGTGACCTCGATCCTGCCTCACCTGAGAACTCCACCGTGATCATTACATCCAGCATGGAAAAGCCGATGGTGCTCTTTGAAGGTCAGTGACACATCGTGTCAGTGACGCAAATTGTCAGAAGTGACAATTTGCGTCACTGACCCCCAGGGTCACCCCACACAACAAAACACACCAAAAACCAATCAAAACCAGCAACTTACAAAAATAAACACATTTTTTTTGATCTTGGTACACCATCTGCAATGATAATAAAACGTTCGATAGAGACCCACTTGGTCACGAACTAAACATCATCCACCACGCTCTCACTCTGAATAGAGCACCTTAACCTCTCAGGAGAACACAATGAAGAACACACTTCAGAAAATCCGTAACACAAAAGGTTTTACACTTGTCGAGCTCATGATTGTGGTCGCCATCATCGGTATCCTTGCCGCGATCGCTATCCCCGCTTTCCTTCGCTCTGTGAAGAAGTCCAAGACCTCTGAAGCTGAAGGCACAATGCGTAAAATGGCTGACGGTGCAAAAGGTTACTTCCAGAGTGAGCAGAAGTTCTCTCAACCCCAGGCAAACGGTGGTGAGCAGCCATGGCACGCAGGTGTTGCAGCTCAAGGAAACATCAACACATTCGGTATGCCTGTACCATGGGCACAGTACGCATTCCCAGGTGGTGCTGGCTACCAGTTCAACACAGCGCTCGCTGCTGCTGATGGTGGTAACGGCCTTGCAACCTGTACAGATGCACCAACAGGTGGTGCCAAGCAGCTCGGCTTCGCTGGTGCAGCTTCACAGCCCACAACAACAATGGACCTTAACGCTGTCCTGAACCGTCTTGGTGTCTCCTTCCCTGACCAGTACTACTTCACCTATGTCTACGACAACGCTGGTGTAGGCCAAGCTTCTGAACTTACCATCCAGGCTCTTGCTGAGTTCAAAACAGGCGGCAACTGCCACACCATCGAGCAGATCATCAGCGTCGATGACGTGACTCAGGAAGTGCTCGTCGGTCCTGCTAACACATCCTTCGAGTACGAATAATTCTACTCGCAAAGAGGTCAGTCCAACGGCCTGACTTCTTTGACCTGATGTCCATAGTGTGACATAAAAAGGCCCTTGAGAGTTATAACTCTCAAGGGCCTTTTTTCTTTCAACCCTCTCCCATCCATGACATGCAACAAGCACGACGTTACATCATAGCCTTGATCCTGTTCTGTGCGCTTGTGCCTGCTTACTTGACCTCTCGCAGCAAGCTCCAGGAACACTCAAACCAGAGCATCCCGTTTGAGCAACGAGACAGCTATAATTACCCTTCCGTCTCTGTCTTGAGAGCTGCTTTTCTGAACTACAGCTCCTTTGCAAGCTCGTTACACTGGGTCTCAGGTTTGATTTATTTTGGCGACTGGCGTTACACCAAGACCAAAGTAAAGCCTCAACACCTTCAGGATTACGCACACACCATCCAACAACTCGACCCTGAGTTTTACAATGTCTATGAATGGTTTAATGCAACATACCTGAGCAGTCGTACTCCTGAGGTATCTTACGAAGATCTGAAGCTTGTCGAGGACTTCATGCAACAAGGTATGGAGCAATTTCCCACGCAGGCATCTCTCCCCTACACCACAGGATTACTTTCACTCGGGTTCAGTAAGAATCGCACACCTGAACAACGTCTTGATGAATACACGCGTGGCATCCACTTCCTGGAGATCTGTGCCAAGCTTAAAGGGTGTCCAGACACAGCCCCCTTCACTATCGCTTATCTCTATCGGCGCAAGCAAGAGCTCGAAGCCCAGCTTGGCGCAGATGGCAAACCAGCAGAACAAAACGCCCAATCCTTGCTCGCACTCTACAAGGAACTCTATCCACAAACCATGGACGACCAGCTTCGCAAGCAACTTGAGCAAAGCATGTTGAACCTTGGCATGAGTAAGCAAGAGATCAAAGATCTTGATCGTGGTCAAATTGACCAGATGCAACAACACTTTGAATCCACCAACAGCTACTTCCCGCTGGACTTGTGGACCCAGGTCGTCTACCCCACTGGAAGCTCTCAGGAACTCCTCTTAAAAAGCACTCAGGAGTGATTTGCTATGACGGACTCAACCTCATCAAAAGATCTCCTCGTCGAGGTCAAAGACCTGCACAAAACATATGTCGTGGGTCTGCGTCGAAAGAAATTCCACGCCGTGCGTGGACTGAGCTTCTCCGTGAAACGCGGCGAGGTTTTTGGCATTGTCGGCCCTAACGGAGCAGGCAAGACATCTACAATCAAGATTTTGACAGGGCTCATGAAGGCAAGCTCGGGCGAAGCCAAGCTCTTTGGCATGTCCACACGATCCATTGAAAGCAGACGCAAGCTTGGCTACCTGCCAGAGGGGCCCTACTTCTATGAGCACCTCAAGGTCAAAGAACTGCTGACCTACTACGGGCAACTCCACGGACTTGACCACCAAACCCTGAATCAGCGCATCCCTGAGCTCATCGAGAGAGTCGGTCTGTCGCACGCGACAGACCGACCTCTGAAGAAGTTCTCCAAGGGTATGCGTCAACGCGCAGGGCTCGCACAGGCGCTTATCAATGACCCTGAACTCGTCATCCTCGATGAACCTCAAAGTGGTCTTGACCCCATTGGCCGACGAGAAGTGCGCGATCTGATCTTTGATCTCAAGCAACGTGGAAAAACCGTGGTCTTCTCTAGTCATATCCTCCCTGATGTCGAGGCGGTGTGCGATAGAGTCGCACTGTTTAACAAGGGTAAAATCATAGAGGAAGGACTACTCGATGATCTCCTTGGCAAACGTACTCACTCTTATGAGGTGCTCGTCGCAAATCTCAAGGACATCTCCTCACTCATGACACTCAAGGGCTACATCGACCACTCACTGCGAGGCGAGCTCTATGAGGTGCGTTTTGACCTCGATTATGACCTCGCACAGGTCGCTGATGAAGTAAATCAGCGTGGAGGCACCATTCAATCTGTACAACCGCTTCGCGAAGATCTTGAACAGATCTTTATCCGTGACACCACTTCATCAAACGAGGGTTAGATATGGCGACAACTTCCGCATTATCCACTAGCCTGCGTGCGATCAAGGCTGTGAGCATCAACACCGCCCGTGAGGCGATTCGTAGCAAGGTCTTCTCAAGCCTGATCTTTTTCGCTGTCTTGCTCATCCTCTCCAGCATTGTTCTTGGAGAGATGAGCCTGCACAACGAGATGAGACTGGCGACAGATGGCACGCTGTTCTTCTCCACCATGTTTGCCATGGTCATCTCGGTCTACTCATCGATCACACTGTTTTATACCGAGATCGAACGACGCACGATCTACACCATCCTCTCCAAGCCCACGCCACGTTGGCAATTCTTGCTCGGCAAGTACCTTGGTGTGCAGATCCTTACACTGATGGTCGTGCTCTTTCTTGCCATCCTGAGCGCAGGTGTGATCTTCTATCAAGCAGACACCATCCCCGTACAGATCGTCTGGGCGTTCGGCTCGCTGTACCTACAACTTGCCATCACCACCGCACTTGCTCACCTGTTTGCAACCGTCGCTTCACCTCTGCTAGCTGGCTTTGTGACCGTGGCCTGCTTTATTGCGGGGAATCTGTTTAGTCAGTTGCGCATTATCAAGGCAATGTTGGAGGACAAAGAAAATCCCCTATCCTCACTGATTACAGTCATTGAACACATCCTACCAAACCTTGAATCCCTCAATCTTTCCAGAGAGGTAACATATCAACTCGCCATTTCTGGCGAGTACATCATGCACGCGATGCTCTATTCGATAAGTTATATTGGGATCATTCTTTTGATCGGTATGTATACCTTCTCGCAGAAGGACATTTCATAGGCTTGCTTTTTCAAAGCAAGCGCCAAGTTTAGGGGCGAGCCTGGGGGCGGCCAGTTGCGCAG
>CATLTV010000312.1 GCA_950059285.1 uncultured Pseudomonadota bacterium
AAACTTGATACGAGGCAAGGACCAGAAGTCTTCGTCAAACCCATAATCAAGAGCACTGCCTTGAACAAGCGCCTCAATCTTGAGCCATGACTCCTCATCAAGCTTGCCTTCACGCTGAGAATAAGAGTGTTTGAGAGCATGTCACAGAGCCACGTTGCGCGCTCGTAACGCTTGTTGTTTGCCTCGGTGTCAGACGAGCCAAGCGCCTCGTAGCAACTTTGTGCATCAGCAAGACATGCGTCACGTTCGGGCAGGCTTTGGCCTGATGCCAACAGTAACGAAACGTTGGCGTGCTGCGTTGTGTGAGATAGGCTTAAAAATGGCGAGTGGCGTTGAGGATCTGTGCGACCCGCTTACTGAGCTTGAGGTACTTTTGACCGATTCTGTCGATGGTCTGCCAGGTGTGGCTTTGAGACCTGTCATTGTGAATGACCGTGGGTTTGGTTTTCTGGCTTGTCTGGTCTTTGGATGGGGAGTTCTCTTGAATCGTAGTCATAAGCTGTTCTTGTGCGTTCTTCAAAGGTTTGGTGTTGCGCCAATGCGTTGAGGTATGAAAGAAGTGTAGCTGCTTTTGGTGTGCCCATGTTCCAGTTGTGTCCAATGATACGTCACATTCGCAGGTTTGCAATCCTGGCATGATTTGTATCCCTGCTTGTCGTGACAGCATTCAAATGTCTCAAGGAGGATAGTGTGATGAAACAGGCGTCGGAGTTGTCTCGTGAGGAGCTCCTGGTTGAGGTTGATGAGCATGGTATTTGTGTGGTGACGCTCAATCGCCCGGACAAGCTCAATTCACTAAATGGTCCCCTCGTTTTGGGATTGCAGGAGGTTTTTGTCAACCTCGCATATGATGACTCTGTCAGAGTGGTGATCCTTACAGGTGCAGGTCCCAAGGCGTTTTGTGCAGGTGCCGATCTCAAGGAGCGCGCGACAATGAGCGAGCCCGAGGTCAAGAAACGCATCGATGATTATGGGCGCTCTTTTGGTGCCGTTGAGAATATCCCCAAACCTGTTATTTGCGCGATCAATGGCTACGCCTTCGGTGGTGGACTTGAACTCGCGCTGACCGCAGATCTTCGCATCATGTCCACAGCCACCAAGGTTGGATTGACTGAGCTTCGTCTTGGTATCATCCCGGGCGCAGGCGGCACGCAGCGTTTGCCTCGCTTGATTGGCGTCTCCAAGGCCAAAGAACTCATCTTTACCGCAGCTCGACTTGACGCTGAACATGCTCTGAAGATAGGTCTTGTCAACGCCATCGCTGCCCCCGAAGATCTGCTCTCCGAGGCCAAGGAGCTCGCCAAAAAGATGCTCGACTCCGCGCCTATCGCGCTTGCGCAGGCAAAAATCGCCATCAACGCGGGCATGCAAACGGACATCGAGACTGGTCTCAAGATCGAGTCGCGTGCCTACGCCGTGACCATCCCCACTGAGGATCGTCTTGAAGGACTGCAAGCCTTCAAGGAAGGCCGCAAGCCTGTGTTTAAGGCCAAATAAATACGCGCTGTATAATAGTCCAGGTGTGTGTGAAATAAAGAATAAAAGTCGTCGATAAACTCACTCATGATTTTATAAGAGGTTGTTATGTCTGAAGAAAATGGTCCAGTATACTCCGAGCTTGATGCTCAGTTGATCGCACGTCGTCAGCAAGTTGAGCAGGGCGGTGCCGAGAAGTACCACGAGCGCGCCAAGGAAGTAGGTAAGCTCTTTGTTCGCGAGCGTCTTGAGCTGCTCTTTGATGAGCCCGTCAGCGTCGAGGATGGCAAGTGGGCAAACTTCAACGCGGGTAACTTGCCCGCTGATGGTGTGGTCACAGGTATTGGTAAAATTCATGGTCAGCGCGTGGCGTTCATGGCCAACGACTCCACAGTTAAGGCTGGCTCATGGGGCTGGCGCACAGTGGAGAAAATCCTGCGTATTCAGGAAACCGCAGAAAACCTTCGCATCCCTCTGATTTACCTCGTGGACTCTGCGGGCGCTCGTATCACCGACCAGATCGAGATGTTCCCAGGACGCCGTGGTGCAGGTAAGATCTTCCATAATCAGGTGCGCCTGAGCGGCTTTATCCCACAGGTCTGCTTGCTCTTTGGTCCATCCGCTGCGGGTGGCGCATACATTCCTGCCTTCTGCGATATCGTTGTCATGGTTGAGGGCAACGCCAGCATGTACCTTGGCAGCCCTCGTATGGCTGAGAAGGTTATTAATGAAAAGGTCACGCTTGAAGAAATGGGCGGCGCAAAGATGCACTGCTCCGTGTCTGGTTGCGGTGATGTCCTCGTGAAAAACGAGCAGGAAGCCATCTCCTGGTGCAGGGACTACATGAGCTACATGCCTGCAAACTGCCACGACAAACCCGTCATGCAAGAGCCTGTTGAACCACAGCCTCAGAAGAAATCCCTCGATGAGCTTATCCCCATTGCTCAAAACAAGGCGTTCGACATGAAGAAGGTCATCAAGCACCTTGTAGATGATTCCGAATTCCTTGAAATTAAAAAGAATTTCGCACGCGAGATTATCACTGGCTTTGCTCGACTCAATGGCCGCACAGTTGGTATCGTCGCCAACCAACCCAAGTACCTTGGTGGCGTCCTCTTTGTGGACTCTGCTGACAAGGGCACACGCTTCATCACGCTTTGTGATGCCTTCAACATCCCGATCCTCTTCCTCGCCGATGTGCCTGGATTCATGATCGGCACCAAGGTCGAGCGTCAGGGCATTATTCGCCACGGTGCAAAGTTCATCAGCGCCATGAGCTCTGCCACTGTGCCTCGCATTTCCGTGGTGGTGCGTAAAGCCTATGGTGCTGGGCTCTACGCCATGTGCGGACCTGGCTTTGAGCCCGATGCCTGCCTCGCTCTTCCTGAAGCGATGATCGCCGTCATGGGCCCATCCGCTGCTGTGAATGCCGTATTCGCACGCAAACTTGATGCGATTGAGGACGAAGACGAGCGCGCCGCCGAAACACAGCGCCTCCAGGACGAATATGCCGAGGATATCAATGTCTACCGACTCGCCAGCGAGCTTGTGGTCGATGACCTCGTCCACAAGCAAGAGCTTCGCTCCGAGCTTATCTCTCGCTTTGATGCCTACGCCTCCAGAGTCAAGAAGCCCATCGACAAGAAGCGCTCCGTGACACCGGTCTAAGAGCAAAATAAAAAAAGAGGGCGGCCTGTTTGCTAGCAAATAGGCCGCCTTTTTGTGTGTTTTAAGTTATTGTAAAGAAAGGATATTTTATGAAGTTCTATCAGTACCCTGCATGCTCAACCTGCAAAAAAGCAAAGTCCTGGCTCACGCAGCAGGACCTTCTTGAGAGCGTGGAAGTGATTCATATCGTGGACAATCCTCCCTCCAAGGATGAGATCAAGCAAGCGTGGGAAAAGAGCGGTCTTGACCTCAAGAAATTCTTCAACACCTCGGGCAAGAGCTACCGTGAGCTTAACCTCAAGGACACGTATAAAGGACTCACAGACGACGAGCGCCTTGACCTTCTTGCAAAGGATGGCAAACTCATCAAGAGACCTCTCCTCATCACAGAAGATACAGCGCTCGTGGGCTTCAAGGAAGACCAGTACAAGGCGCTCTTCTCCAAGTAACGTGGATTGTCATGAGCAACGAGCGCTTGACGCAGAACCTAATGTTTTGAGCGCCAGCGACGATGATTCTGTGGTATGATTCCGTGGGCCAATTCTTTCGTTATTACGCTCTGATTAACACACCTGAGAATATTCATCATGTCGAAGAAAACTTGTCTGGTCACTGTATTTACGTTGTTGTTCTGCTTGTGTTCCTCCCAGGCATTTGCCAAGAAGCCTCACATCTCTGATCCCGATTCTCTTGGGCTCGGAGTTGGGATCGGCGCGCTTGCCTACGGTTTTGGTGCCAAATACTACTTCTCGCCAGATAGCTCCATTCAGGGCAACATGGGTGTTCAGCCCACACAGAGTCGCGCTGTCAATGGCTCGTTGTTTGCCATCGGTGCGGACTATCTCTTTGAATTTGGACCGATTTCGAGCGCCAATAACATTGACCTGACACTTGGTATTGGTCCTGGTCTGGCGACTGCTGTGAGCACGCTTGGCTATGTGGCGTTTGATGTGAACGCTTGTTTTAGCTTTCAGATCCTCTTCCACGAGTTGCCCCTTGATTTTGCCCTCGAATATCGACCTGCGATCAGATTTAAATCTGCGGCGCTCTACAACGAGCCTGGTCGACTGGTGTATGCGCCCGATAGCTTCGGGATTCAAATGCGTTACTACCTGTTTGACCGTTGGTAGTTTTTAAATTTTTAATGGATTGAAAGGCTTACGGTTCTTTCCTTGTCACAGCTTGGCCTCTCGGTGTTTGTGCATAGCTTACGCCTTGAGCCAAGCTGTTTTTATTCCAGACGAGGTGCGTGTTTCTCAGGCTTCTTACACGATTTTATTGGAATTAGTGTGACCTGTTGTAGTCTGGATTACATCTCTCATGATGAGCTCGCCTGACGTCTTGTTCTTTCAGAGCGACTCTTTTGAATTTATTGATCGAGGTCTTTTGTCCACTTCCTTCATGGTACAACGCTCACACATCGTGATTTGAACCGTGATAGAGATGGCCGACCTCACCACATCATCACCCTTTTGATGAGGATTATTGTATGTTTCCAAAACATTACGTACAGGTGCCAGGGCGCATCTGTTCTGCCCTTTGCTTCTCCCTTGCTCTTACCTCTTTTGCCTCCCCCATTATGGCACAGGAGGAAGGCGCAGGTACAAACCTTGACGCTTTTGAAGTCGGCAAACTCCAGGACCAGATGGAGCTTGATATTACGCCTGTTCCCGTCGGAATGGGAGCGCTCTTTATCCCGAGCATGACTGATCCTGCGTTGGAACCTGTCGTGACAGTGTTGAGCAACGGAAATCGCGTGGCATCGGGTAAACCTGGAAAACGTATTGTGCTTCCTCCTGGTGATTACATCGTGCGCTTTGGTAGCGGCGAGGCTGATAGTCGCCCCGAGAAATCCGTGCGCGTTATTGAGGGGGTTACGTCTCCTGTGGAACCTTTCTTTGGTGCAGTGCGCATTACCGCTGTGGACAAGGATGGACGCCCTGTTGAAGTCCCTTACACCATCGCTTCACTGGATGGCAAAATTCAGTACACTGGCGTTAAAACCGCTGAAGATGGCTCTTACTCCGCCACACAAACCTGGATCATTCCTGCTGGTCGTTACAACATCGCCCTTGGCAAAACTGCTGACGGTGAGACGAACCGCTTTGCGACCGTGATCAGCGATGGGCAGGTCTTGAGATATCGACTTGTGGTCGATGATGATGAGCTTCAACGCGTTGAATTTGCTCAGAAAGAGGTTGTGGTTGAACCCAGCATCTGGCGCTTCCGTTGGGTCATCGGTGGTGACTTTGGTTTTGAGCGTACAGAAAATAACCTCGCGTCATTTAACGGCGACGCCATGCGAATTGGTGCGTCCACAAACGCATCCATCGGGCTTGATACAGGTAATCACCTGGCTCAAACCAACATCGGTCTCGACGAGACATGGCTTGCGCTTGATAGCAGCGTTGGCGAAGGTCTTCCTCTGCAAAAAATCAATGACGAACTCAGCCTTGAGATCCTCTACAACTACCGCCTTGGCGGGATCGTTGGCCCTTATGTCCGCGCATCAGGAAGTACCGCGTTCTTTGATACAAACCTCTACCTTGATGATGACACCACCATCACATACTTCGACGATCAGGGAGAGCAGGTCAATCGACGCACCGCAACACGTGGTAATGAGGTGCGACTCCTTCAAGGATTTGCTCCACTCTTCGTTCAGGAAGACGCGGGTGTTGGCCTGACGTTTGTGGATAACGATGTCGTCACATTCATCATTCGTGGTGGTGTGGGCGCGCGCCAGTCGTACTACCGTGGCGGCGGCTTTGTGACCTACAGTGACGCTAACACAATCAATGTGGAGAACCTCACAGACAAGGAGCAGTTCGGTGGTGCAGCAAGCGCCGTGTTTGGCCTGCGTCTTGGCGACGTGTTCTCGCTTTCCTCAAGCTTTGGTAGCTTCGTGCCTCAGGACCAGATCCTCTCTGGTGCAGAGTTCGCACCCGTCTATCGCCTCGATAACACCGCTGCGCTTAGCCTCGGTAAGTTCGCAGCGCTTGTCTACGATGTCACCTTGCGACGTGATGATGTGCAGATCGATCAAATGCAACTGCGTCAGAACATCAGCCTTCGCTTCCAACATACATTGTTCTAATCCTCAGGAGACCCACCTATGAAAATCACAGATAGTACGTCTGGTTTTGCGATGTCTCCTGCCTCAAGACATCGACTGGGACTCCACATGCGACGCGCTGCGCTCTCCCTGCTCCTCTTCACCTCGCCTGCGATGTTTATCGCCTGCGGTGGTGCTCAGAGCGCCGAGGAAGAGCTCATCGTCGAACAAGGTCCTGATGACAAAATCTATGAATACAAGACCGTCAGTCGACAGCTGCGCGCTCATCCATTGGCTGCCGAGGTCG
>CATLTV010000313.1 GCA_950059285.1 uncultured Pseudomonadota bacterium
CGATCTCACTTACAAGAGCCAAAGATGTTATCGTGGAAGCCTTTCAGGAATACAGTCAGAATGGCGGCTCCAACATGGCCGCAGCGCTCTCTTTTTATTCCGTATTCTCACTGGCCCCGATGCTCGTCGTGGTTGTCGCCGTGGTCGGTGTGTTTTTCGGTGATGATGCTGCTCGCGGTGAGGTCTTTGTTGCGCTCAGGAGCTTCATTGGCGTGGAGCAAGCGCAACTTGTGCAGGAGATGGTCGCAGCAGCTGGCGAACATGAGTCAGGTGGTGTGATGGCCAGTGTGATTGGTATTGGTACGCTGCTTTATGGTTCTTCCAAGGTATTTAACGCGCTCAGGAGTGGTCTTAATGTGATCTGGCAGGCCAAGCCTGATGAGGACGCGGGTTTTCTGAATACGGTCAAGGAATATGCGCTGTCACTGGCGCTCGTGCCTGGTTTTGGCATCCTCTTTTTGGCGATGATTATTAGCTCCACGCTCATCAGTGCATTTGGCAAAATGTTTGCCATTCAGGCAAGTCTCCCCGAGTTTCTTCCTCGCCTGGTGGAAGTGTCTTTGTCGTGGTTCTTCCTCAGCGTCATGTTTGGCATCCTGTTCAAGGTGCTGCCCAACCTCGCGATTGGATGGAGGCATGTATCACTTGGTGCAGGTATTACTGCCGCGCTCTTTGTGGTGGGTAAAACAGCGATTGGATTGTACCTTGGTAATAGCTCCACTGGATCTGTGTTTGGCGCAGCAGGAACGCTTGCAGTGCTGTTGATGTGGTTCTATTTCTCGGCGCAAATCTTCTTCTTTGGCGCGAGCTTGACGCATAGCATGTGTAAGGAAGTGGATTTTGAAGAGGAGTGAACCTAGAGCTCCTGGCAGAATGTGATGATGTGATCTTCTGCAAAGAGGTTGGCCCATTGCACGCGCTCGGCAGGAGGTATGTGTTCTGGGATTGCGATGGTGATGGAGCAATTGAGTAAGAGCTGTGGATCTACAGGCTCATCTTCAATGGTATAAAGGGTGAGATCTTCCATGCAGCGCGCCTGAAAGTGTTGGTCATCTTTTGTGGTGATGTGCCAGAGGATGCTCCTGTGCATCTGGAAGATAAAAGGGTGCTCCATGGTTGCCATCCAGAGGGGGTGGGTCCAGCGTTGTTGCTCGCGTTGTACCGTGGGCAGGTAACTCGAAAAGAGCGTGGTGAGCCTCTCTTCATCTGCTTTGAGCGCGGCTCTCCGTGAGTCACTGCGCTTGAGCTCCGTGGCGCTTATCAATGCGCCCGAATCGGACTCAAAATAGAGTCGCTGTTTGTAGGGCGTGCCAACCTCTGGCAAGTACAGTTCAAGTAAAATGATGGGGGATATATAGCCAAGCTCTCTGGCCAGCTTGGTAACGATGGCAGGAAGATAGGTGGTTTTGTTGCGTGTGTTACGTTGTGGCGGGTTGACCTTGAGAATGGCGCGTATTGCCAGTGGGTGCTGTGAGCGCCACAGGATATCGAGGTCGATGTCGTGGCTCTTGTAGATGTATCGTCTCTCGTGTGGAAGTATGCTGGCATAGCGTGCACAGCAGGCTTTGATTTTATCTTCAGAGAGGTAGGGGACCGTGACGTGTTTGAGCCACCTGTACTTCTGTGTATGTGAGAATGCCATCCATATATGATCGAGGTAATCGACGAGTGTGTTGAGCGAATCTCTGGTCAGCAATCTTCTGATTTTATCGTGTGTAGGTGATTGATATTGCTTGCGTATTTTATAAAGGGCACGAAGGATGCCTCGGATTGCAGTGGGTGAGATGTGCTGATCTGGATGGGCCTGAGTGTAGAGGGCGGGGAGTGTTGCTGCGTGTTGTTGTAAGCCGAGGGCATCATCCAGTGTGTTAAACTGAGGTGGATAGTGTGCGATGAAGCCGCGCTTGCTCTGGCGTTGGAGCCATGGTGGGAGCTTTGTATTGGGGAGTTGTGTGGTGTGTGTGCTGGAGGAAGGTATTTTGATGCCGACCACAGCGTCGAGCGTGGTGCTGGCCTCTGCCTGTTTCAGGGTGTTCCATATGTCCTTCACAAGTTGGGCGTATCCCATGTGAATGAAGCGCTGGAGGATTGTCTGTTGGGCTGTGGCGAGGGTGGTATCTGACTGATTATATAATGAATTTAAACAGTATGTGATTGTTTTTGTGGCGTTTTTGTGTAGCCAGTGGCTAGCCTTGTGAGAGAAGTCTTCAGCCCGTTTTTCTTGATATGCGATCTTGAGCATCAGCGGGGCAAGTTCAATGCTGTGTACTTTGAAGATAATCCCCCAGCTCATGAGGTCCCAGGTGTTGAGTTGAGAGGTGATGCGTTCAACGTAGTGTTCAAGTCGATGGGGGCCCTGATGATAAATGTGGGCGATGATGTGTTCAGGCTGTAGGAGTTTGGCGTTGATAGGTGTGGCGATTAGCGTCTGATAGAGGGTGTGATCCTGGACATATGTGAGGATACGAGCAGGGTTATGATTATGGTGGAGGAGCTTATTTAGACTGAGTTGAATGCATTCAAGTGAAGGTGAGAGCCTCATCAGTTGCTCATGCGTATAATGTAACTCCAAGGGGGTTTGATTGGGGATATGCCTTACAACAAGTGCGCTGATCTCCTGCTTCTCTTCCTGTTCACTGTAGACTGTGGATAGGGAGGAGAGTCCTCCTGTGAGGAGTTGTGGAGGAGCAATGTCCAGAAGGAGCTGTAGGGTATCATGTGTGGAGTGGAGTTGATTGATGAGGAAGGCGAATGCAGCAAGCCCCTTGCTTGATGAGGAAGGTTGGTTCCTGGTGGTGTAGCGAGCGAGCCAATCTTCGAGTTGTGCGCGCAAGGTCGCCATGACAGGAGGGCGTGATGTGAGAATGCTCTCCTCATAGATCTGCGAGATGTGTTGTTCAAATGTGTGAGGGGGTAGTGGCTCGGTGTAAAAGAGGAGCTTGAGCCAGAAGAGCGTCTCCTGGATATGAAAGGTGGGGAGAGGTTTGCCAGGGTGAATGAAGTGCGTGACAAAGTGTTGTGCGTGTTGTGTGGGATGTTCACCCAAATCAACAACAAAAAGAGCGCGGCGAGCCAGGGATTCCCTTGAGGGAATCCCTGGCTCGCCGCGCTCTTTTTGTTGGGGATAATTATGAGAGACCTCAAACCATCGCTCTGAGGGGAACTCGCAGAAAGGTTCCAGTGTGTAGAATGTCTGCGCGTAAGGAGATGGTTGAGGTTTCATAAGTGGCTTATTTGTTTTGTTATTTTTGTTATTGTTTTGACTTTGATTTCTTTCTCTTTTTACGTTTTTCATGGCGGGCACGAGCTTTTGCTACGTCACCATTAAACTTAATGAAATCAATGTCTTCAGCGCCTTCAAGCTTTCTTCTTGGGATCATGTGATAGACCTTGAGGAGCCATGATTCTTTCATCCATTCCGCGAAGTTCAGCGCGGGTTGAAGGACGTAGCGGTAGTCCTTGTTTGTGCTCCAGGTTGAGAGCGTATGAAGGACAAAGGATTGATCGTCAAAGGGGAGCGCCGCGACGTTATCTCTGAACTGTTGTGGGTACTTCCAGTATTCCTGTGCGTTGGAGAGGTAGAAGATACGAATGGGGATGTTCATGGTGGTGGCGGCCTGTCCAATGCTGACAAGGGCTTCGTCATCAAGGAGGTTTCCGAGCATGGGACGTACGCGTTTGGTGGCGACCATACCTCGGATATAGTCATAGTGTTCCTGATCGTTAAGATAGGAGGGGACCTTTTCCTGTTTAAGGATCTTCTTGATGCGACGGTGTCTGCGATAGATTTTTGGTCCTACATCCTTGTAGATGCGCTTGATTTGTCCGTAGTGCTCATCGTCTTTCCAGTGCTTTTCGAGGATCTCAAGACCCTTTGCCTGGTTTTTCTTTTTCCAGAGGTCGTAGAATTCCTGAGGTGTTTTGGCTTCAAGGAAGAATGCGCGATAGACCTTGTGTGTGACAACGACCAGAGGGTCATAGTCTGTGAGCCATGCAAACTCGGGTCGGGCCCAGCTCATCAGGAGGTATCCCTGATCGGAGCCCACACCAATGTAGCCGCCTTTGATGTTCTTGATATGGGGGTAATAGAGGTGAAGATTCCACTCATCACCAGCAAGGTAAGAACGACCTGCGTAGTCATCGTTGACGCCGAGGAGTTCCTTTGCGGGAGGATCTTCCTTGGCACCAAAAAATGCATCCAACTGTGCCTGAGAGGGGGCTCCGTAGGCTGTGGTGGGGAGCTTGTCTTGTGCTGTAGCGAGCGAGGTAGAGAGTACGAGGGTGAGTATAATTATGAGTTTAATCAGTATCTTGTGGAACTTGACGCAAGAGGTCATGGGGCCTCCTTTGGGTGAGGCAGGTGGTTGAGTGATGTGCAATCTTTCGATCGCGTGTGTTGTACCAAAGGAGGGCCCAAGATCCCTCTATTTGCCGATTTTGTCAATTCTGCTGTGAGGGTTTAAGCGTGAGTTCAAGTGAGGTGGGACGGTCTTTTTTGACGTCTACCTGTTGTTCAAGGGTGTCGTATCCCTTTGCCCTGGCAATGATGGTGTATGTGCCTGGTTTGATGAGTGTTCTGAAGAACAATCCATCACGTGGTCGTGTGTGCCAGTGTTCTTGGTTTTGAAGTTCCTGTTCCTTGATGATTAGTTCTGCATTGGGGACAGGTTTTTTATCCTCGGTCAGGACGTGTCCTGTGATGGAGGGGCCAGAGAGGAGTCGGTCGAGCATGATGGTGTAGGATGCTCTGTTGGCCTGGATGGCTGCGAGTCTGTCGCAGCGATTGCGTGGTGGACGTCGAATAGTTTCGATGAGGAGGGCGTTTGTGCCAAAGTTTGCGCGAAGCCAGTCTTGATCGGTGCCATCCACGGGGTAGAGGTTCTTCAGGAGCTTGAAGTAGCGCCCTTCGGGGTGTTTGGGCATCTGTTTTGAGAGCAGGTTTCCGAGATCCCATGCATCATTGATGGTGGGTTGAGGCACATGATCAATGGTGTAGGGAGCGATGATGCATACCGTGCCGGAGTGGTAAGAGATCGAGGCGGCAAAGACCTCTTCTTTGGCGAGTGTCATGATGGCCTGTGTTTCGGGCTCGCTGCCAGCTTCGGGGCCACGGTAGTATTCGGATGTGGGATCAGAGGATGAGCCTTCTTCGCCGAGGAAGCCCCATTTGAAGGGATAATTACGGTTGAGGTCCACGCCTGGGTTGTCTGTTGTGAGCGTATCTGGTGTGTGATCGCGGCCATTCTTTCGACCCTGGAGGTAGTCGATGTTGATGAAGGTATGTGCGCCATCGGGGTTGACCTGTGGGACTAGCCAGATGACGAAGTGATCCAGCCACTGTTCGACACGAGGATCGCGGTCGGGATTTTCAAGCAGCAGGTGCATGGCATCAAAGACAATTTCGGTGGAGAGGAGTTCATCGCCGTGGTGAGCGCCGTTGAGCAGGATGGCAGGGCGAGCATCGTTGGGCTGAAGGTTGTTGGCGATGGCGATGGCCGTGATGGGTCTGTTTTGGTGTGTGTATCCTATTGTTTTTAGGATTGTTTTGTCTTTGTGTTTGTCATGCATTGCTTGCATGAGAGAGGTGACCATCTCGGGGTTTTTGAGGCTAAGGCTTGGGTAGAACGCGTGGGTGTCAGGGTGTTGTACGACAGGGGTTTTGTAGAAGGATTGATAGTCAGGGTCGAGTGCTTTCCAGGGAATTTTTGTGGAGAGTTTTTGGGGTGAGATGTCGTGACAAAAGAGGGCTTCGAGTTGAGGTTGAGAGATTTCAAACAGTGTGTTCTTGCCTTCTTCATAGGTATTTCTGGGCGTGAAGAGGTTCGTTGCCTTGTCGACATCTTCGGGGGTCAGGAGTGCGAAGATACGTGGAGGTTTGGGGATGTCTGATGTGTCTGTCGTTTTGGTTGTACAGAGGGGGCGCATCCCGAGGTGTGTAAGTGCTGTATTAGGTGAGGATTGATGGTTTGAGAGCAGTGCGATGGTGGGTTTGATGGGGGTTGTATGTGGCGAGTTGAGTGTGACGGACTGGCTGATAAGTTCGACGCCATTGCGCGCATCGTGAAGTTGTAGGTGTATGAATTGATTGTGTTTTGTGACGATGAGTTCAAGTTCCTTACGACGCTTGAGGTTGTAGATGGTCGACTTTGAGGAGAGGGGGGTGGGGAGTTGGTCGTAATGGAACAGAGAGATGAAGACCTGATCGCCATCGAAGGTGATAGCAGGTTGTGGCGCTGAAGTGCTGACAGGGGAGAGGAGAATGGAGAAGTCAGCCGATTTTTTAACCTTGATGCGTGCGCGAATGAGACCGCTGGTGGTGGAGGTTGAGGGGTCAGGAGTGCTTTCCCAGGAGAGGAGGTGAGGGAGCGTGGGAGATGATTTGGGGATAACGAGCTGTGTGCGTGAGAGTTTAAAGAGGGAGTCTTTGGGGTGGGTTTTGCGCGATGGGATCAGGTTATATTCATGCATCTCGTCGTATTTTGGTG
>CATLTV010000314.1 GCA_950059285.1 uncultured Pseudomonadota bacterium
AATATTCAAGACAAAGAAAGGCGGCCACATTGACATGTCAATGTGGCCGCCTTTCTTTGTCTTGAATATTATCGCGCCATGATGGTCTATTCTGGTGGTGTGGGTTGACTTTGCAGATACTGAACACCACTATACTCACACATGATTTCAGCGCAGTGATGCGGTTGCATACATGCGCTCATCCATGGCACAAAACCTTTCTTCAAGACTCTACAGCAGGGCACGGCATGCAGATAAAACACAGGACAATCCTTTCTTTGATGGGCATCATTGTGGGGCTCTTTTTGGGTTCTGCAACAGCATATTCTCAGGAGACAGGGACCACCACATCGTCGGACGACGTGGTGCGCGCATCCAAGGTCGAACTTGAGCTCGATGGAGAGCGCATCGATATCTATAAGGTCGATGGTTGGGTGATTGCAAAAGCTCCGAAGGGGAGCGTAGCCTTGCTCAGAAGTGCGGGCGATGGTGCAGCTCAAATCGATGTGCGTTACACTCCTGGTGTGTCATCCTCACAAAAAGACAACCACATTAAAACCTTTCACACACACCTGAAAGCCAAAGGATTGAAGCAATCATCCACCACGGTGAAGGCGATAAAATCCGATGTGTTTCCAGAGGTTGTGGAGACTGTGTATGACCTGACCTCCAAGGGCAAATCCTACCAGCTTGTCGTCTGGCACGTGCACAGAAAGAACGCGGTGTGGATGTTTACCTTCTTCAAACCTAAGGATCTTGTGGATGAGGAATCACTGCAAAACCTCATCATTCAAATCAAGGTGTCAAAGTAGTAATGACCTGCGTCGCACACCAAAAAGCACGCCCAGGAGTGCGCCGAGAATGAATATCGTATGTGCGCGTTGATGTGTGTCTGGCGCAGTCACTGTACATCCAGAAGAGGCGGGAGGGGCGAAGTTTTGCGCGCAAAACTTCGCCCCTCCCGCCTCTTCTTCTTCTTGGCAGAACCATGTATCAGAAGGACAATCGCTGTCCTGCTCACATGTAAGCGTACAGTATCCAGTGCGGGCTTCAAGACCTGTGTAAACGCACATATCCTGGCAAATCAACAGGTTGTCAGCGCAATAATCTCCCGGCTGGCCCGCTTCCTTGTCACACACCTTCAATCCCTCAAGGTCAACACACTGAGCGCCAGGCTCGCCAAGCCTCTGTACGCAATCCTGATGTGTGGCACAGTCCTGCGTGGGTGAATCTTCAGAAGGGTAGAGCACACACAGAACAGCTCTGTCGCTTGCATCAAGATGTCGCTGGCCAGCATCGATGCGATAGCTCCCCGCCATGCTTGCACGTGGGTAGAGCGCGCTGTCAGGGTGATTCAATCCAAGCACATGGCCAAGCTCATGGGTGACGGCTGCTTCAAAGTCAACCCATGGTTTTTCTTGCAATGCTGCATATTTGACAGGACCCCCCGATGTATATTCATACCAGTTAATACGATCTCGATTCAGGACCACGCCAGCTTCCTTTCCCTGAGCCATGTGACATGGGGCCGCGCCCACGCGAAGGGTGTTGCCAAGTTGCAGGCATTCAGAGTCTGCGTTGTTCAGGTGCGCGATGGGAATCTCATCGTCTTGAAGCTCATCAAACGTATCGACATGGCCCGTATAGCTCAGTTTCATGGCTGAGCAGGTGACGCTGCTCCAGGTGGCAGCAACGCGCTCAAGGCTTTTATCGACCTGTTGCTGTGTCAATGTGTCTGGCGGTGAGCCCACATACACAAGCTTTAATGGAAGGTCAGTATCCTCAAATCGTGCAGAGCCTGTCGGGATGAGAAACGAGGCCGCATGCGAATCGAGGATTGATTTTGTGGGTGGAGGAATTTCGTTGAGATTATAATTGCTTACATTGATGCCAAGATGAGCAAGTGTGAGGCATACGAACGTGAGTGGTAGGATTGTCATGGGTGCCTCATGCCTTGTCAGTGAAGTGTGTGGCGGTGTGTCGCTCAGGGATCAATGTGTGTGGTTGTGTGAAAAACGCCAGGTAAAACTTAAAATCACAAAAACAACAAAAACTTTAGATCTCTTTTCATCCGCTACCGTCTTCAATGTTGTAACGCAAACGAGGTTGATGTTGCACCAGCACAACTCATCGTTCAATCCATCCTTTTTATACTAAACCAGAGTGCAGTCACAAAGCCAAGCCGAGGTAGTCTCATGAAGAAGTTTATATCCATCTCCACCATCGTCGTGTTGTTGCTCGCAACAGCCATGTACTACGGAAGTCTGAACAAGACCACCTCACCGCCCGCACCTACACCCACACCTCAGCCCGTTGTGAATACTCCTGTGCCAGTGCCCCAGGAGGCAAAGCCTGTAACGAGTCTGTCTAGCGCAGGTACATTGACGCTCACCAGTGCAATTTCTCAGGGATATATGCTCAAGGGCCAGACTAATGAGATGTACGCTACCGTAGATATCAAGGCGATTGCACACAAGAGCTTGAAGAGGCCGCCATTGAATGTGGCGCTTGTGATTGACCGCTCAGGCTCCATGGGGGGAGACAAGATTCAGTACGCCAAGCAAGCAGCTCGTCGTCTGGTCGGAATGCTTGACAGTCAAGACCGCGTCGCGATCGTCTCGTATGGCAGTGATGTGGACGTGAACTTCGGTTCAAGACCAGTGAATGCCATGAACCGCGAGCAGATGCTCAACGCAATTGACCGCATTGAAGTGAGCGGTGGTACAAACCTTTCAGGTGGTTTTGAGCGTGGCCTACGAGAGGTTCAATCCTGGAATAACAGTCAGGCCATTAACCGTGTGTTGTTGATGTCTGATGGTAACGCCAACATTGGCGTGACCTACTTGCCGGAACTTCGCAAGATGTCGAGCAAGGCACTCTCTGGCGGCGTATCCTTGAGCACCATCGGTGTGGGACTTGATTACAATGAAGATTTGATGACTGCGATGGCTAACGAGGGCGCAGGAAACTACTACTTTGTGGATAATGCGACCAGTATTGCTCAAAGCTTTGAGCAAGAACTCAAGGGCTTGAGCTCAAGTGTGGCCAAGGACTCTGCGCTCGTGATCAAGCTTGCTCCTGGTGTCTCTCTTGGTGAGCTTTATGGCTTCCCTTACCGCCAGCAGGGGGATTCCATTATGATTCCTCTGGACGCTTTCTACTCGGAGCAAAGCAAGAACGTCTTGCTCAAGTTGAATGTGCCTGCTGATGCCGTGGATAGTCGCCAGGTCATGGATGTACAGTTGAGCTACACGGACCTTGTGAACAAGAATGCGACAAAGCAGCAAAATGTTGCGTTGAGCAGCGTTGTGACCACTGACCAGAACAAGGCATCCACAAGTATCGATCGTAACGTGATTGCAAGGGTGCAGCAGGTTGAGGTTGCGACCAGCATGAACAAGGCGATGGACATGTACAGCGAAGGTAACGCTCAGGAAGCTGTGCAGTTGATGAAGCGCCAGCAATCCAAGATGCGTCGTGCTCGCAAAAAATACGACCTCAAAGGCTCTGATTTCGACCGCGTGGACAACGAGATCAACACCATGAATGCAGATATGGTGCAGAATGCGCCAAGCTCTGCCTCGGGTAGGAAGATGGTCAAGAGCAAGAAGGCACGCAGTAACTACATCGTGTTTGATAGCGCCAAGTTCTAATCCTCAGCAGAACCAAAGAGGTCTGGATTTTTGAAGAAGACCTCGTTTTTCACCGTAAGTCCGTGATAGAATGGACAGGGCGGGGAGGAGCACTCCTCCTCGCCTTCTCTTTTTGGAGAAGAGCATGACAGAAGTAATGTCCCCTCAATTGAACGTTCAGGTGAGTGAAACCATGAAATCCACGCCATCGATGCAGGATCAACAGCGCGCCTACTCCATGGAGCTTGGTGCGATGGCGCTGACAGGCTTGTTTTCGGGTCTGGTAAGCAGCGGGCTTTCTCTGATTGCAGGAGGGAGTCATGCCGAGCTTGCGGTGTTATCTTTTGGCGCGATGATGGGGCTCTCTGCAAGTTTGCTGGAGCGTCAGAGCACACGTTCCAACATGAAGCTTGTGTTAGGTGTGATGAGCGGTGGGGTCATGCTGCTGTTTCTTGGGACAAATGTGTTGTTGAGCGCAGCACTTGGCGGTCTTCTCCTGGGCGCTGCGATGACATTTGATCGCGATGACTTTAGCATGCCTCACCGTGTGGCGCTTACCGTGGCGCATGCGCTCGCACTTGCTGCGGGCATGTATACCTCGGGCACCTTGATGAACGTGGGTTTCCTGAGTGATATTGCGCGTGTTCCCGTGGTGTCAAATCTGGTACAGGCCGCAATCTGGACCGTGTTTTTGATGCTTCCTGCGGGGCTGAAATACATGCAATGGAACGATGATGAGTTGAGCAACGAGCTCAAGTCCGCAAGTGCAGGTCTTGGAAAGCGTCATCAACATATTCTAAACGTGGCCAGCGAGACATACGCACGCATTCTTGATGAAATTGAACGTGAGGAGTCTGAGTCCATCCGTGAGCGTGCTCTGGCGATTGCTCAGGAGGTCGTGACTGGCCTGATCGCGTTGACCAAACGTTCAGATGAATTGCATCGTGCCATTGAGCGTACCAATGCAAGACCTCTGGAGATTCGTGCACGTGAACTTGAAGACCGCATTCGTGCCACACGTGATGCTGCCTTGCGACGTGAGCTTGTAGCAGCGCTCACCGAGGTTGTGGAGCAGATGCGCACACGCCGTCGTCTTGAGACAGCTTGTGCTCGTATCGAAGCGCGTCAACAGCGCTACTTGACCGCGTTGGACAAACTTCATGTGACACTTGTACAAAATGATTCTCTCTCAAGCACGGAGGGCGCGCTGGTGCTCTCTCTTGATGAATTGTCACAGCTCACTGAAGAGGTGCGCTGGCAAAACCTCAGCGTGGACGAATTGCTTGATAATGAGCAGGTGTTGCCACAGGAAGAGGAGATGGAAGAGCAAGACGATTCGGAGCTTGAAGATTTGCTCGGACAGATGCACTCGCTGGCTGGCTATACATCACCTTCAAAGGCTGACACAACATTTGCATCCTCCTCTGAACGCGTGGTACTTGAGACAAACACCACGCCCGAAGATGGTTCAACCGAGCCACAGGACGACAAGGAAGAACATCTTCAATCACAGGAACACCATGTCTCTACACATCAACGTTGAACTCCACACACACTCCACCGCCAGTGATGGGCAGTATTCTCCTGGCGAACTTTACAGCAAGTGTAAAGCGCTGGACATCAAGGTCTGGTCCCTTACAGACCACGACACGATGCGAGGTTGTCAGGACGTGCTCTCCTTACCTCGTGAAAACAGTGGGATGACATTCATTCCTGGTGTGGAGATCAGTGCACGCGATAAAGTATCGGTGCATGTACTTGGTTATGGTCTTGATCCTGAAGACCAGGCGCTTCAAGAATTGTTTGAGGGGCGACGACAGAAACGTCTTGAGCGTATGATGGGCATGGTGGAGAAAGCCAGAATTATGGGGTTTGAGCTAACGCTTGAAGCGTTACACGCTGAAGCACCTGATGGTAACTTTGCCAGACCACACCTTGCAAAAGTGTTGCTCAAAAGAGGTTATGTTAAAAGCATGCAACATGCCTTTGATAAATACCTTGGGGATGGCAAACCTCTGTACATCAAGAGCCCTTACATGTCCGTGGAAGATGCCATTGCGTTGATTCGAGCCAATCGAGGCGTCGCTGTGATTGCGCATCCTGGGACATCCAGGCGAGATGAGTGCATTCCGCAGTGGGTAGACTCGGGGCTCGATGGGCTTGAGTGTAAGCATCCTGCGCACTCAGCAGAACTTGCCGCACATTATCAGGGGCTGGCAAGACGTCATGGGTTATTGCACACAGCTAGCTCGGACTTTCATGGGCCAGATGTGGCGCCAGAGAGAATGTTGGGCCATGCAACTTTGCCACAGGATGCACTTGAGCAGGTGCTCGCCAAAATCAAACAGCGGGGCGGCATTGTGGTGGACTCGCTTTAGGTTTTGTTGACATCCTCGACATACTTCATGTTCCCTCTGCTTTGAGCATATCCGCGCTTGTCTATCATAAAGGGACTGATGTAGGGTTTGCTCCAAAGAGAGTAGAGCCCCAAATTGGGTGTATTTGCTCAGGGTTAAAACCGCAGACAGGACAGTCATGAACAAGCGTGGATTATTTACAATTGCAATCATATTTGTGGGGCTTTTCGCCGTCTTCTTTACCTTTTCGATGGTGATGTTTTCGACCGTCAGTGAAGGTGGACTGGGTGGCTCATCCAACCCCAAGGTGGGTATGGTTGAAGTGCTGGGTCCCATTATGGACAGCAAGCAGACGGTCAGAGATATTCGCCGTTTTTCAAAACGCGATGATATCAAGGCCATTATTATTCGCGTAGATAGCCCAGGCGGCGCGGTTGGTCCAAGTCAGGAGATTTACGAGGCG
>CATLTV010000315.1 GCA_950059285.1 uncultured Pseudomonadota bacterium
TACATTCTGTTTTTGCGACACCAAAATACGCGGTTTCTACGAGCTTTTCCGACCAGCTCTTTCTTTATTACGCTCTAGCTCGTGCAGAGTTTGACAAACAAGCAGTGTCAATACACGCCCTTGGCCCGTTCTTTTGCGGGCAGGATCTCAAGACATGTGGTCCACCAACCAGTGAGCACGGTCTCGACGAATTCTTCAGGTAAACCCTCCTCACGCATCTCGTGGGCGAGCGCCTCATAGTCATAATGAAGCGCAATATGTTCGACGTGAGGTTTGCCTTGTGAATCGGTGGAGAGGAGCATGTAATCCACATGCTTTTCTCCATTGTTTGCAGGGCGACCAATCGCCCCCACATTGACCACCCAACGGTCCTTACTGGGGAGGTGCCTGAGCCAGGGGATGCCTGTGTGTGTGACAAAGAGTAGATCGCATTCAAATTGATCGAGCACCCAATCAAGGAAGATGTCCGAGGAGTTTGACTCCCACAAGAACTCGTTGACTTTGCGAGGAGATCCGTGAGCGCAGAGCACCTTTTTACCCGCAAATTCAAAGCGAAATTCGGTGGGTAGATCGCGCAGCCAGTCCTTGAAATGGTCTGAGGTGTTGGCAGCAGTGTAATCGTAGCTGATCTGAGCGAAGTGATTATCACGTGGATCGGTATAACCACAGGCACAGTCTTCGAGGCGATTTCCGATGGAGTGATCGTAGTTTCCCTGCATCACAAACATGTTGGGATCATTTTGAAGCAACGGGAAGACCTTGTCAGGAGAGGGGCCAAAGCCGCCCATATCGCCCAGACAGATCATGGTTGTAGCGCCACGACCGCTCGCATCTTGTTTAAGCGCAGCGAGGCTCAGGTGATTGTTGTAGACGCCACCAAAGATGGCGATCCTTTCACCAACAGAAATATAAGACATTGATTTACCTTATGTTTTACAGGACACACCGCCAACATGGCAGGTATAACACGCGCTATAATTAAGCTTGATAGGATGAAGTGAATCTTCCAGAGCATCGGACATTCTGGCGCCCTCCTCTTCAATGAGGATCGGGCAAGGCCAGACGCCATGGGCAGTGACCATGCGACAGCTATCACACTGAAGGTGGTCGCTATTTGGGTCTGGCACATCCTCAAGGTACAGACGCTCTGCGGGGGTGTAACACCCTTCCCCACCCTTTCTACGTGACTCACGACCGATCTTGAAAGGCATCAAAAATTTCAATCGAGGCTGTGTGATGTTGTGTGCCTTGAGGAGCTCGATAAACTTCTGTCGGCCCTCGTCAGCAGCGAGTTCAGCATGACATGTGGTGACAGTGATTACAGGATTCAAGCCATGGCCGACGAGACGTTCAATGGCGGCGATGATCTGCACAAAGGTGCCACGTCCGCGGATGGTGTCGTTCTCCTCGGGAGTGGTGCCATCAAGTGAGACACGGAGATCAAAGCTGTAGGGAGAATCCTCAAAGGTTTTTGCCAACCAGCTTGCCATTTCATCATCAATCAGGATGGCGTTGGTGAGGATGGTGAGTGGACCCTGTGCAAGGGTGAGTGAGATAATCTCCTTGATCTCCGGGTGCAAGAATGGTTCACCACCAGTGAAGTAATATTCGCGCGTGCCTTGAGTTGCGGCAGCTTTGAGCGTGTCCTTGATCAGAGACAAAGACATCATCGGGTGGTTGTCATTTTTTGGTCCGCATGAAATAAAGCAGTGCAGACAGGCGAGGTTACAGAGCGTGCCTGTGACCTGGAGCCAGAGCGTGTCAAGATGTTGGAAGTTAAGTGTTGGATAATCTTGAAGATCTTGCATGTGATAGACGGCTCACGAGGGAAAAGAAAGAGGCATACATTGAAGAGTATGCGTGGTCAGCGAAAAAGTTGCTCTATGCTGACGGTATGATAGATTTTTAAGACAGTTCACAAGGATGTGAACGGTCAACAGTTGAGCGATGGTCAGCCGAGGCACCGAAGCCAGGATAGTCCATGCTGTGTATAAGTTCATCAAGGATAGAACATGTCAAGAGAGACTCCACAACCAGCTTTACCAAGCAAGACACCACTCGCACACCGCAAGGGGCTGTATTTATCGGTCCTGTTTACCTTGAGCGTGGGTATGTTTGCAGGCACATCAGGTGCATATGCAGAGCCTGGCGCTGAGGTCCCCGATGAGCTTCCACCCAAGACCCTTGAGGTCACGGAGCAGAGCGAACCGATTGAGCAGGCGCAGGAGCAAATCCAGGACATCGCCGACAAAACCGAACCAACAGAACAGGTTACAGAGGCCGCGCCCAAGGATGACATCAAGGATGAGGGTGGTGGACTCCCTGTAGAAGAAGATAACACAGAGGTAGGCAGCAAACTTCCCACCGCCGATGAGCTCCTGAGTGGCGCGACCGTGGAGGAGCCCGACGAGCCGACCGTGGAGGAGGTTGAGAGCGACCTCAAGCGTCAGGAAGGCGAACAGGAAGAGTCACGTGGCGCATGGACAATTCTTGAAGAT
The DNA here is from genome assembly GCA_950059285.1 of uncultured Pseudomonadota bacterium. GTDB lineage: Bacteria > Myxococcota_A > Bradymonadia > Bradymonadales > Bradymonadaceae > CATLTV01. Next base: position 2,499 of record CATLTV010000315.1, read on the forward strand.
CTTCAGAAGATTCAGGCGATGTTGGACGCCAACAAGAGGCTCGAAGAGCTACAAGCCAGAGGGGATTATCAGGAAGGTTATGATCTGACCCCCTATATTGATGAAGCCGCATGGTATCAGGCGCTGGCGCTCAAGCGAGAGGGAGAGTGCACAGAAGCGCTGAAGGTCGCAAAGCCCTATGTGGATGCGTTTGACGAGCAGCCTGGTGGCATTCAGTACGCGATCGCAAAAATCAACAAATGTGCTGGCAACACAGCCACATACAAGAAGCAAATCAAGCAGATTGCAACACGCACGGATATCAGCGCCGAGCTGGCCAAGCTTGAGCTTGGGCTGCCCGTCAAGCCACGCACATCAGGCAGCGAAGAGGACATTGAGACCGTCACGCTGATGGTCAAGGCACGTTCAGCCGCCAAGCTCACACGACACGCCCGCACACGTGATGAGGGTTTGGAGAAGCTCGCGGATCTTCGAGGAGAGGCCAAGAGCTCCTGGAGTTGGTACAAGATCCGCTTGATGGAGGCCGAGGCGCTTGAGCGCGCTGATCGCATTGAAGATGCCAGTCAGGTGTGGTTGTCGATCTATTTGCGCACGCGCGACTGGCGTAGTGGCGCACAGATTGAGGACATGGTTGAGAAGTTTGAGCGCCGCCACAAGGTCGAGGTGCTTGGCCTTGGCGAGCGCGCCGATCGCGTGCGCGAGCTGGTGGCGCGTGGCCGTTACAAGGACGCAAGGAAGGCCAACACAGAGCTCGTCAAGTGGGCCAAGATGAGCAGCAAACAGGTGCGTGCGTGGTCAAACTACCGCAAGGCACTTGAGGCAGAGCGCAAGAAAGATCGCGAGCGCGCTGTGGCCCTGTTTGAGAAGGCCGAAAAGGACATGGAGCGTGATGATGGTCGTATCCGATTGTACTTTGGTTGGGCCAGAGCGCTGAGAAGGCTTGATCGCGATAATGAAGCGATCACGCTCTATGACAGGATGTGCGAAGAGTATCCTGCCGACGAGTTGTGTGCAGACGCGATGTATGAAGCGGGCAGGCTCTTGCAGTATCAGAACAAGCATGATCTCGCGAGCGCACACTTTGAGCGATTGGTGGGGCTGTTTCCTGACCATCGCGACGTACCCGACGCGTTGTGGAGAGCAGCGTTTAGCCTGTACCTCAAGGGCGATTACGAGGGCGTTGATCCCGTGCTCCGACACCTGCGTGATTTCTACGGTGATGAGCATGATGAATCTGAGTTATCACTGGGTCTGAAGGCACAGTACTGGCTTGGTGTAGCCGCGCTCAAGCGAGGCGATCGCATTACAGCGCTCACAGAGCTCCAGAAGACCATCGATCGTGATCCGCTGACCTGGTATGGCAAGTTGGCGATGGAGAGGTTGGAAGAGATCGGGGTCAAGCCACTGATGATCAAACCATCCAGGCAATTAGGCGTGGATGACCAGCGCCATCTTGGTGGCGTTTATCTGCCAAGAGACGAGCGTATGGAGCGCGCAGCGGAGCTCATCAAGGCAGGCTTGTATGAGGAAGCGATCCGAGATGTATCCGCAAAGCTGAGGTTACACCCCGCGCCTGAAGGTGCGGATCGTGTACTTGCGAGTTTGAACCTCGCTGTGGGAAGACCTGATCTTGGCCACTGGAACATGAAGAAGCATCTTCGAGGCAACTGGCCAGATGTGTACACATTAAGGGATTGGGGCACGGCGTTTCCGCTCAATTATATGGAGTACGCTCATGAGTGGGGCACCAAATATAATGTGGACCCATTTTTGGTGCAGGCGATCATCAGGCAGGAGTCAGGTTTCCGCGAGAGCGTCAAGAGCTATGCTGGAGCTGTGGGACTGATGCAGTTGATGCCTGGTACGGCACGTTACACTGCAAAGGTATTTCTTGAGCCAGAGCAAGGGCAAAAGTACAGGCGAAGAGATCTGATCAAACCCGAGAAAAACATCCAGCTTGGCTCCATGTACATTCGTGTGCACACGGCACATGCAAGCGACACGGTGGCGCTGGCGCTTGCAGGTTACAATGCAGGTGGCAAGCCACTGAAGCGCTGGGTCAGACAGTATGGCGATCGTGAGATGGACGCGTGGGTGGAGTCGATCACATACAAGGAGGCACGAGGATATGTCAGGAAGGTGATGACCAGTTACCTGCGTTATTCGTGGCTTTATGGAGAGCAGATGCCAATTATCGGGCTCAAGGTCCCCACTACATTAAGGAGTTGGGGAGAGATTCCCGAGGTTGATGCGTTGAAAGCATCTGGACCGATCTCACTGTTGGACATTGAGCAATAACAGGCGTATAACACAATGCGGCAAAACCAACCCAACGGTTAGAATGCCTTTCTTTGAAGGGAGGCGATGCTGCTTGGAGGCAGGTTACAAGCCCTTGAGCAAAGATAACTTGCTCCAAAGATGTGTTTTTGCTACCTTCGCACCCAGGTCGCAAATCCGTCGACAAACAACACAAAGAAGCTTTGGCCATCGTGTTCCTGAGGCAGTTCGTCATGAGCACGCCTGATACCTGGCCTTGAAATCACAAAAGAAGAACATCAAGAGAGAGAAAGTCATGAACAAGACAATGACCAAATTGTGTTTCCTGAGCCTTATGGCATTCGGCTTTACAGCATGTAGTGACGATCCTGAGACAAGCAGCCCAGCAGATATGTCCTCCACAACTGATTCCGGCATGGATACAGTTGACGAAGGCACAACTGAAGTAGACATGGGTGGCGAAGAGGATTCAACACCAGACACAGGCGACATGACTGATGGCACAGACATGGGCGGTGAGACCGTGGTGGACGCAGACTGTACAGGCGCAAACCCACCCGAGCGTTGCGCAGCAGATCCTGCAACCTTCTCTGACTGGGCACCTGCATCCGTGGTGAGCAAGCTCTCCTTGACCGCGACCACAGACACAGACACAGATGCAGGCGTGATTCCTGGTTGCTGTTATGACTTCACAGGCGACGGCGAGCTTAACAACGCGCTTGGTAACCTCGTGAAGCAGCTTGGACCACAGCTTAACCTCTCCCTTGAAGATGCAAACGCAACCCTTCAGGGCGCCATCGATGATGGTTCCGTGGCGCTCGTTCTTGAGCACCAGGGTGTGGACGCAGCTGGCGGCGACTTCGCCATCAACTTCCTCCTCGGCGTGCAAGACGGCGACTTCACAGGTCCAGCCGCAGAAGGTGGAAACCAGTACAAAATCAACCCCAGCAGCTTCGACGCAGGCGTGTGGGCACAGGCTCGTATTCCTAACGCAAACCTTGCTGGCACAGCTGTGACAGGCGGTCCTGGCCTCGTCGCAATCGCATTCAACTTGTTCGGAATTTCTCTGAACCTTCAGATCTTCGCAGCTCAGGTTGAAGCCGCAGTTGCAAGCATCGACGACAATGGCGTTGCACTCACAGGTGGCAAGCTTGGTGGTGTCCTTCGCCTCAACGACCTGTTTGGCGCATTGAACTCCTTTGCAGCAACCAACTGTGGTTGTTTGAACCTTGCTGATGGCGACACATTCATCGTGGGCGACAACGTTGCTGACGGATACGAATGTGGCGATCTCTCCAACAGCACTTGTGAAGAAGGCGGACCTGGCGAATTTGACGGCACATGTGCAAGCGTGGCTGGCCAGTGTACACTTGTTGCGACCACACTTCCTAGCCTTGCAGACGTGAACAGCGAAGCAATCGGAAGCGAGTGCTCCGTAGGCGAAGATTGTGACTCACTCTCCGTGGGCTTCACATTCGAAGCTGCTGGCGCTGTGATCACAGGCGTTGCTCCTGCTGAATAAGCAAAGCATACAGGCCAAAGCGCACTAGAAGACGAGGGCGGCGAGCATGGTTTAAACCATGCTCGCCGCCCTCGTCTTTTAGGTTCTGTTGACATAGG
>CATLTV010000316.1 GCA_950059285.1 uncultured Pseudomonadota bacterium
CCAAGTAAAGCTTGATAACCAATTGCCACATTATTGTCTGCACTAACAGTATCACTACCAGCATTCGCACCTTCATCAACCGAACTCATAGCGGATTTGCCAATTGCAACATTACCTGATTCACCTACAGCAAAAGCATCAGCAGCAAAGAAGGACGTTCCAGAGCTAAACACACGCAAGGTTGTGATGCTTTGTGCGGGGTTGTTCTGTTTATGCAGTCTGATTGTGGGGGCAATATATCTTGATTACAACCGCTTTGTATCAGGCGATGTGTTGCATGATGGCCAGGAAGAGACGGTGGTGATCGCGTATGGCGCTTCATGGGATGATATCCTGTTTGAACTTCGCGATAAGCGCATTGTAAGTCGCCGTTATTATTTTGATTTTTGGGCGCGTGATGCAGGGTTGCCCCGAGCAATCAAAGCGGGAACGTATCATTTTAAGGGGCCGCTGACGCTGGTTGAGCTTGATCAAAAGCTGCGTCAGGGTGGCGAAGTGGATGACGTAAGGGTGACGATTCCCGAAGGATTTACGATCTTTCATATCGCGGATCGTCTGGAGATGTTGGGGGTGGTGAGCAAGCGTGACTTTCTCGATGCTGCGCGTTCAAAAGAGCTGTTAAAAAAGCATGATGTGCAAGGGGAGAGTTTTGAGGGTTATTTGTTCCCCGATACGTATGCGATCAAAAAAGGGAGCTCTGCTGAAGCGATCGTGGAGAGGTTTCATGCCCGCTGGGATGAGGTGATTCAGGAGGTCATTGAGAGCAACCCTGGCATGCTTGAGGAGCATCAGGACGCTCGTGAGATGGATTTGCATGACCTGGTGATACTGGCGAGTTTGGTCGAGCGAGAGACCAATCATAATCCAGAGCGCGCGTTGATATCACGCGTGTTTTTAAACCGTATTGATAAGGGGATGAAGCTTCAAACGGACCCGACGTGTGTCTATGGCGAGGAGACCTATATGGAGGTTCCCTCACCAAAGCGTTGTCGCGACAGGTTGAATCGCTACTCTACTTATGTGATCAAGGGATTACCTCCTGGTCCGATTTCAAACCCTGGTCGTCGAAGTCTTGAGGCCGCGCTCAACCCTGACAAGAGCGCCGAGGCACGCAAGTATTTATTCTTTGTGGCACGCAGGGATGGCAGTGGGAGTCATTATTTTACGAGCACATACAAGGAACATGTGAAAGCGATTGATAAGTTTTTGAGGTGAGTAAAAAGAAAGGGGCGGCAAAAAATCTTCGATTTTTGGCCGCCCCTTTCTTTTTACGTCAGGGAGCGATTAGCGACCTTCATCCACAGGTTCAGTGGTTGCGTCTGCCAGTGGCTTTAGCATGATGGACTGGTATTCAACGTCAGGAGAGTTCAGAGCGTTGACCTTGACGCCGATATCACTGAAGGAGAAGACGTAATCTTCAATGAACATGCTACGGCGAATGGAGGTCCACCATCTGTAGCCGTTACTTTCAGGATTACACGCCCAGTCTTCCTGAGGATACATCGCACAGTAGTAGTCCGAGGCCATGGTGGTGTGGTTCACTCGCCCGATCTCGCTGATGCCGTTTTGCTCATTGGCGGAGAAGAGGATCAAGCCTGAGAAGTTCTCATTGTTGTTTTCTTCCCACTCATAAATGTTGACAGGGACAGCGAGCACATCACGACCTGGGTGGTATGTGAATGCGTGGTGGTCCCACATTGCCTCGCTCCAGGAAGACCATGAGCCTGTGGAGATGACATGTTGTGCCGTACGTGTGGGGTTTTTCATGTCTGAGACATCAAAAATCTGAAGGTGAACACCTTTGACACGACCGTCATCATCGGCGTCCTGGCCGATAGTGAGTAAGTGGTCAGGTCCCATGGGGTGCATATAGCTTGAGAATCCGTTGATTTTAAGTTCGCCTTCAAGTGTAGGGTTTGTGGGGTCGCTCAGATCGAATGTGTAGAGAGGATCGGTTTGGCGGAATGTGACCATATAGCCGCGATCGCCCATCATGCGTGCGGAGTAGATTCTTTCGCCAGGAGCGAGGTCACGCACAGCGCCTGTTTCGATAAGTTCGCCTTGTTCTTCCTTGAGGATGGTGAGGTGGTTGCCACCTGTGACTTCGGACTCCTGTGTGGCTTCGTTCCAGGTCCAGTCATTGTCTGTGGTGGCGACGCGGAGGTGTCCGTTGTATTCGCTCAGTGAGAACTGGTTAAGGATCCACCCATCGACCTTACCACTTGCAGCGTAGCGAGGTTCTCCTTGTGGGCCATCGAGCGCAAATTTGTGAATATGGCTTTCATTTGTTTGAGATCCCCAACCCCACCACCATGATCCAGATGTCATTGAGATGTAAAGGTTATCTTGAGATGCGTAGACATTCCAGCCATTGGCGAGCAGACCTGTAGATTCGATGGGTGTGTTGGCCTGATCGAGGTCCACGTGGGTGATGTTCAACACGCCTGACTCTGTGATTTGAGCAGGGATGTACATGTCAGTGCAGCTGTAGAGAGGCTCTTCCAGTGCGATCTGGCCTTGTGCATCGATGATACGTTTACGAGGCAACATATCGGGGACGTTGTGTCCGTTGAGTTGTTGGCGGACGTAGTTGCGGACAAGAGGACGAGCCTGGTTTTTCAGTTCTTCCATACGCTCGGGAGATGCGTCCCACTCGCGATCAGGGAGTCCGGGGATGACATCATCGTTGTAGGCGATGCTCCAGTAATCAAAGGGGAGGTTCACTCCAGCGTTTGAGACCATGTAGATATCGCCATCGATCATGCGTGCGTTGGAGTACCAGCCTTCGATGTCGATTTGTTTTTTGAGCGTGGGATTTGTGCGGTCGGAGATATCGACGACGTTGATGCGTGTACCAGAGAAGTGGTCAATATAATTGCCCTGCGCATCTGTGGAGTAGTCATAGAGTGAGGAGAATGTGACGACTTCATCACCGCGAAGGAAGAGGCCAGCGGGCCATGAGTTTTGTTCCTTGCTGAGCGTGATGCGGCCAGCTTCGTGTGTGTCTGCTGCGGGCCATGAATTGAGGATGACGAGGTCACCTTCAACGACTGTGTAGATGAACTTGCCATCGCTTTTGATGATGTCGGCCTCATCAACGCCAACTTCCTGGTTGTTTGTTGTGGTGTAATCGCTTGGGCCGTCATCGCCGCCACGTTCAGCGTTGTTTCCGCCAGCAGCCGCGTCCTCAGCCGCGAGATAGATTTCTTCATAACGGCTACGAAGAATCTGTTCTGTGGTAGCATCGACGAGGCGTTCACCAAGTGTCTGGCAGTTTTGAGCTGCGAGGAGTTTGAATGAGCGTGATTGTGTGGGTGGCTCCTGGGTGGTTTCGGTGTCTTCTTTACAGGCACTTGTTCCAAAGAGAGTGGTGGTCAGGAGCGCTGCAAGAGCGATATGGGGTAGAGTTTGTCCAGAAAGGGTCTTGAATTTTTGAGAGTTCATCATGGGGGGTCTCCAGAAATTTAAGAGGTTGAGGGTTATGATTGAATATACATACCCCTCATTGTGGGGCTATTTGGGCATATGAAGACATATGCGGATAATCGACTTAATGTTTGAGCAAATGCTGTGCCAATGTCTGACAATGATAGGAGTGTAGGAAGATTTGTTGTGAGAATGTAATGTCAGTATGTTAATCTGGTGTCGAGTCATGACGTGTAAATTTGGTAGATGATTTTGTTTCAGGTGAGAGCATGAATAAGCGCAGGACATTGATTTGGGTGGGGTTTATGTTGATGATGGGTTGCAGTGACCCGAATGAGAACATGGATGATCCTGTGCTTGTGGTGGATCTTGGGCAGATGGAGGACATGTCCGAGTCGAAGTTTTTCGACTTTGTATACACGCTACCAGACATTCCTATTGTGGATGAGTGTGACATGCAGGCGGAGGATCTTCCTGATCGGTTTGGGATTGATTTGAATTGTGATGGTATTGATGGTGATGAGTCAAGGAGTGTGTTTGTCGCAAGTTATGGTGATGATAGCAACGATGGTTCGCGTTACATGCCATTAAAGACAATTCAGGCTGCGATCGATCTGGCAAATCAGACACCGTCCAAGGATTGGGTGTTGGTACAGGAAGGGTTGTACCGCGAGGTTTTGCAACTACAAGAGGGCGTAAATATTGCGGGGGGATATGAGCTTGGCTGGAAAAGGGACGGTAATGGTTTCGCGCAGGTTGAGGGGGGCAATCCCACGATTATTGGGCTTGGCATTGAGCAAGAGACGTTGTTGATGAACCTTGATGTGCGTCCTGTGGAGGAGTTTGAAGAAGGGCGAAGTAGCGTGGTGACAATGGCGCTGGAGCAGAGCCCTGGTGTGGTTCTTGAGAGGATGTTTATTGTGGGAGGCGCTGGAGCGCGGGGTGCTGATGGTGCACAGGGGGCGCAGGGTGTCTCCGGGACGCGAGGCGCAAACGGTGGCAATGGCAAGGAGGACAGTAGCGGAGTTATCTGCTCCAGCAACTCGAGGCCAAGCGGTGGTTTGGGTGGAGTTTCCGCGTGTGGTGGAGCACCTGGTGGAGACGGCGGTCGTCCAGGCAAGGAGCATGACTCTGGAGATACTGGAACATCTGGCGAGAGCACTCCTGAAGGGGTTGCTGGTGGCGGCGGCGGTCCTGGAGGCGCCTCCAGTCGCGTGGGCACACCTGGTGATGATGGAGGCGCAGGCGTGTCTGGCGTCCCTGGCGTGGGTGCAAGCAATAGTGGAAGCTTTTTTGGTTATGAGTGGCAAGGGAACATAGGTGGGATTGGTTTTACTGGTAGCGGCGGCGCTGGAGGAGGCGGCGGCGGTGGCGGCGGTGGCGGTTCAAATAACTGTGATTCCTGGGGAGGGACTGGTGGCGGCGGTGGCTCCGGCGGATGCGGCGGCGAGGGTGGTTTTGGCGGCTCGTCTGGAGGTGCCAGTGTGGCGCTGATGTTGACGGACAGTGATATTGTGATCAGGAACTGTAGGATTGTGATTGGTCAAGGTGGAGCTGGAGGCGATGGTGGTCCTGGCGGTTTTGGAGGCGCTGGAGGGCCTGGAGGTAATGGCGGCGAGCGAGAGGATGACAGTGGTGCAGGCGGTAAAGGTGGCGAGGGTGGCAAGGGAGGTCTTGGCGGCTCTGGCGGTGGCGGCGCAGGAGGACCTGCATTTGGCGTCTTTTCAAATGTGGCATTGAGCGTAGATCCTGAAGAGACGCACTTTGTGGAAGGGAGTGCAGGTTTTGGAGGGAGTGGAAGTGGTGACAATGGCTCAGGAGAGCCTGGTGTGCATCGTGCGATTCAGATTGGTGCGGTGGGCGAAGCCGACAGTGGAGAGTAGATAGAGCGTAAACGTAAAGGAGGCGTATGAAGTGAACTTCATACGCCTCCTTTACGTTTACGCGTTTTCTTTCAGGTGGAGTTAATCATCGCTGAACTTGCGTTTCAACGCGTTCAGGTCGTCATTTGTGCGGGTGTTTGACTCCATTTTATTAAAGATGCGGTCGAGTTCTTTAAGACGAGGATCGATCAGAGGATCGTCATCGGAGAGTTCGCTGGCGGCATCTACACGGGCTTCCATTTCAGCGATGTTACGGGCCATGCGCTCCATGGTTTCAAAGGAGGTATCGGTATCGAAGGGGGAAGGGTCCATGTAGGGTTGAGATGGAGGTGTGGATGATGTGGGTTGTTGTCGCTGAGCGAGTCTGCGGCGAAGTTCAGCATCCCAGTCATCTTCGTTACGGGAGGGTGGGTAAGATGAGTTTGAGTAGGATGAAGAGGGCTGAGAGCTGCGTCGTGATTTGGTGGCATCAAGTTTGATTTGAAGCGCTTCAAGGGAGGACTCCATGTCACGCATGTAAGTGCGGTGGCTGTGGAGTTTTTCGCGCAGTTGTTCAGCTTCACGCATGACCTGATTTTTGAAGATGATGGCTTCCTTTGCGAGGTCTTCATCGCCGCTTTTAAGTGCGAGGATGGCGCGTTCTTCCCACTGGTCGATTTTTTCGCTTTTGGCGCGAAGTTCGGCGACGAGGTGCTTTTCATCGTTCCTGAGCCCTGCGAGTTGTGCGCGAGCATCGCGCAAGGAGGACTCCATATCACGCAGGGTGGATGTGTAGGATGAGGTGGAACGGGAGCCAGGATCATTGATATTGGCTCGAACAAGTAAATTTAAGCGATCAAGGATGCTCATTGGGTGAGAACTCCATGGAGAGGTGAGAGAATAACTGGTATAGTGTCACCGTCTTATTCGATGTCTTGTCGTAAGGTTACCACAGCCATGGGGTTGGGCAAGTCAAAGCTGGATATGTGCAGTGCATGGTGGGCATTTATTTTATAATGCGAATCAGGAGTTGAGAACCTAAGGAAAGAGAAGCAAAGCAACTAAAAGAGAAGACCATATAAATGTGAGCAA
>CATLTV010000317.1 GCA_950059285.1 uncultured Pseudomonadota bacterium
AATGAATCACACGTCATACTTGGAGCTTGGATGGACACCTTTGACCTGCCCGAAGATGAGCAACCGAACGATGGGAGAAAACATGGACGGTAACGTAATCAGGGTAGCGGTAGGGCCAGCATTCAACAGGCCCACGGGAAGCCTAATCAAAGAGATAGAGATTGCCTGGGACAAGGCAACAGCCAAGCGAATCCCGCACGGATAGTGTGGAGTAGTTCACAACAAGGAGTTCAATGATAAGACCCATCAGCATCAAGGAGTTCGAGCATATTGACAAGGTGGTAGGCAGGCTCTCTCGAATCGAGACACCAGAGTACCAGGCCATAGCCAACCTGAAGGAAGGTGAAGGAATAAAGATAGCGCACTCATTGGCATTCCCCTGCACACGGAAGGGCAACTGCGCCCTGACCACCCTGGTCTACAACATAGCTCGTGTATCTGGCGGCAGGTACAGCACCAGCCACATAGGCCCACGAGATGTAGGCAACAACGGCAAGACCTGCGACCACATGAGCAAGGGCAGTCGCTCAGGCAAAGAGGTCATAGGCACACATAACCACGAAGCAGAAGATTGTGGTTGCCTGGCAGTCTTTAGATATTTTGACCGCAAAGATGAGGAGAGAGAATGAGCATATTCAGTTGGCTTTTCAATAAGAACCATACAACCAAGGAACCAGTGACAACCAAGTCGAATCGTGGGAAGTGGGAGCGCTGCCGGGGCACCGGGGGAACCCTGTTGCGGATGCACAAAGTCGGGAGCAAATGGTTCGGCACATGCACTAAGTGCGGCAAGGTTCCTGTCGCAGGAACCAAGACCGGAGTGGCCTGGCCGCACAAGCAACTGACACGTCAGGGTTGACACCCATACCAAATCATGATAGATTATAACAAGTCTTAACAATAAGTGGTTCGTTCTCCCAAGGGCCAAGCCGCCTTGGCTCTTTGCACACAGGGCCAGCGTTTGAGCCGCCTGACGGGTACACAAGAACGATAATGAGGGGACGCTTACTGAGCCTCAGGGGCTTTACCCCTCGCCACTACAAGTGTGACCTAGGTCACGAAGGAGAGAAGCATGGCGAGTAACAACAACGAGGACATCAGCAACAACCTCAACGACATACGGAAAGCGTTGGAACTAATCCTGGCAGAGATGATACGGCGCAACGCAAGAGAAGAATCTATCTTACAAGCAAAAATAGAGAGAGGAGTGTGGGAAGAATGACATCCACAATAGAAAAGGCAGACGCGCAACTATCGGCAAAGGCATTGGAGAACGTACTCATATCGGGTGACCTGTCCAAGTTGTCACCCGCCGACAGGATGGGCTACTACCAGGCGGTATGCAACAGCCTTGGCCTGAACCCTTTGACCAAGCCATTCGATTACATCACCCTGAACGGCAGGCTTCAACTCTATGCACTGAAGGCTTGCACTGACCAGTTGCGGGAGAAGCACAGCATCTCCATCGTCATCACCAACAAGGAGATGGTCGATGACATCTATGTGGTGACCGCCATGGCAACCATGCCGGATGGACGGACGGACACGGATGATGGCGCGGTGTCGGTATCGGGGCTGAGGGGTGAGGCCCATGCCAACGCCTTGATGAAGACGGTGACCAAGGCCAAGCGCCGGGTAACCTTGAGCATCAGTGGACTGGGGATGCTCGATGAGTCGGAAGCCGAAACAATCCCTGGCGCGAGGACTCAGGCTGTAGACATAGCCACTGGGGAGATTCAGGCAGGGGCATCCACGCCTAGACCCCAGAACAATCGTCCTGAGAGGCCGATTAAGGGGGTTGGAACGGACGAGGTGGCCTCTGGGTCAGATGAGGACGGAGATGACCCCTACTTAATCTGCCCAGTACACCATGTTGAGTGGTATCAGAGGGGAAAGATGCGAGGGCCAGGTCATAACGACGACACCACGAACAACGAGTGGTGCAACCAGGACAAGGTGGAGCGAGCCGCGCCCTACTTGTTCGTCACCACGCCAACACCCCCACCCGAAATCGAGGTAGAGGATGATGAGCCAGAACCCGAACCCGAACCATCAGAGCCAGACGTTCCGCAAGGATAACGGCTCCGTCGTTGGGGTGATGAAGGATGGCTGGTTAGAGAAGCCGGTCAACCCGGCCATCCACAAACTTCACAGCCCCAGCGGTTGGGCCACGGACAAGGGGCACGTAGACAGGTTGGTGCAGATGGGTGCAAAGGGCATCCGTCTGCGGCTGACAACGGGGGTGATGCTACAGGCCACACTGAAAGACCTCATCGCTCACGGATTCACGATGAACCGTGGGCACGGCGACCAGTGGGTACTGGTTGACCAGCACTGGGACGAACCACGCAAGGCACAGCAACTGAAGATGTTGTGACCTAGTTCACAAGGAGAGAGAGCAATGGCTAAGGAGATGGAACTGTCAGCGATACAGCACAACGAGAACGACAGGATAAAGGCAGGGACTATCGAGTTCATCGATGAGTACCGGGGGCGGCGAGTGAATCAGTACACCGGGGCCAGGGGTGGGCGGCACTACGAGGTCGAGGGGTATCAGTTCGACTTCGCATCAGTGACCAGCATCACAGGTATCGTGAACAAGTTTGGCATCCCCGACTACTACAAGCGGAAGGGGATTGAGAAGGCCATCAGTGTCATGGCCCAGCCTGGGACACAGGAACGGTTGGAGCTATCTGCCAAGCTGAAGAACGACAGGGCACGGAAGCACAAGAACCATACGTGGCAGACCGAACTCTATGAGGAAGCCAAGTCAGGGCCACAGGATGCGATGGACATCGCCGCTAACTTCGGCAATGACAGCCACGAGTTAATCGAGCGCCTCGCCTTGCGTGACATAGGCAAGGGGCAAGACATTGGACATCCAGCTGAACAGTACATCCCAATCATCGAAGGGTTCCAGGCATGGTTCAGGGACAACGACTTGCAGATACTAGCCAGCGAACTGATGGTGTACCACCCGGCATACAAGTACGCGGGAACCATCGACCTTGTATGTCAGCACGAGGGTTCTGCGGAGTTGGTGGTCATCGACGTGAAGACAGGCGGTGTGTTCGATGAGGCTGCGATGCAGGTCAGCGCTTACGCCACGGCACTGGAGTACCTGACCAATGACCCGGTATCGGAAGCATGGGTGTTGCAGCTACCGCGTGAGCGCCCTGACAAGTGGGACGCCGACAAGTTGTACGAGGTACACAAGGTCAAGAGCATCCCGGCCTATCACGATGCGTTCATAGGTGCGATGCAATTACAAGAGCGCCTGAAAGAGGAAGCATGGATTACGTAGCAGAGACTATCACGGTATTGGAAGCGGCAACGATACTGGGCATCACGTTGAATACCGCATACACGTGGTGCAAGACCGGCAAGATGGCCGGGGCATTCAAGATGGATGACCGCCCCAAGTGCCGTTGGTTCATCACCAGGGATATCTTCGAGGCGAAGCTGGACACCACACGTATGCTGAACCACTACGAGAAGGCAGAGGTAGAGAGGATGGTGACATGAGCATCAAGGTTATGTCCTGGGTGTGGGAGCAAGACCTTCCGCCCCTCGACAAGATAGTGCTGATGGCTATCGCCGACCACGCCGATGACGATGGGTACGCATGGCCTGGGATGAAAAGAATCGCAGAGAAATGTTCGATGGAGAAGCGCACGGTGCAGCGTCACGTAGAAAGGCTACAAGAACAGCAACTCCTCAAGGTCGAATCAAGGCAACGGAATGACGGCAGCAGTTCATCCAATGGGTACACGGTGGTGATGAACGGGACTAAAGAGGAGGGGGTGGCAGAGAGTCACCCCCCCATGGCACAGATGACACCCCCCCCTGTCACAGATGACACCCCTTTAACCGTCATAGAACCATCAGATGAAACAACAACAACAACAACACCACTGACGCTTCTTGAAGTATTCGATGACCCCGAATGGCTTCGGACGTTGGCGGAAGTAGAACAACCAGACCACGAGCAACGTAACCGTATCATCAGGTGGGCAAGGAACCACGAGGTGGGTGTGCTGACTCAGGTGGCATACAGTGCTGCCGAAAGCTGGATGACATACAAGAAGAAGAACAAGTCGCTGTACAACACCTTCATGAACTGGGTGAACATGCAGGAGAAGCGTGACTCAGAGAGGGGTGCGCCAGTGGGGGTGTTAACTAGGTCACAACAAGACAGGTACGGCGCAGAGGCATACATCCAGAACCAGGGGCTGCACCCTAGCTCAGAGGAAGCAAAGAAGATAAGGAGAGAGTGGAGTGATGGTTCAACCTGATTCAAAGTACCTCTTATGGGGAGACGTACCAGAAGAAGATTATGCACCCTTACGGTGGCGCATTCCCGTGGGAAGTGCATCAGTGCGGGGTGAATGCAAAGCAGCCACTAGCTACAGTAGGCAAAAATACAAATACTGGGAAGGCGAACTCAAATGGGGCCAATGCAACAACGGCATCTGGGCTGATGGGTTCTGTTATTCGCACCACCCTACAAAGCACAAGAAGCCACTGCCTTGGTGGAAGCACATCAAGCTACAGCCACCTGTGAGGTGGAGTCATGAATGAGATGGACAGCCTAGCCAAGTCGTTTGAACTTCTGGGCAACTACAAAAAGAGGTTCGCTGAGGCAGGCATACCCAAAGACTTGTGGTACATCACTGAGGACATGGAGTGTCAGAACGTGCTGTCCTCATTCTTTATGCCGGGCACGGGAGAGATAATCGAAGACCGCTGCCTTAAACTACTGCGCAACCACCCACGCACAAAGGAATACCTCTCAGCCCACGGCTACCAGTTCTATGACATTGAGACAGGGGAGATGGTCAGCGTGAAGAAGGCGGCGTTCTGCAACTGCGACGAGATTATCCAACAGAAGCAACTGATAGACAAGTACGACACCATCCGTAGGTATCGGGACGCCAACCTACCACAGGTGGTACGCGGCAAGATACCACGCTCCAGCATCAACGCCACCTTCGAGAACTTCGCTGAACGTGAGGGGGCAGAGGCAGCATTCGAGGTGGCATCGGACTACACCGTGGGGAACGCTCCCTCTATCCTGGTGTTCATCGGCGGGACAGGCACAGGCAAGACGCACTTACTCGAAGCCATCGGCAGGCAGTACCTCGAACAAGACCACGAGAACGGCACGCCTTACACGGTACGGTATGAACTGGTATCGAACATGCTAAGGGAGCTACGTGAGTCCTTCCGCATCAAGTCTGAGGAGTCCGTGACGGCCCATGCGTACAACGCTGACCTTTTGCTCCTTGACGATATCGGCGCTGAGAAACCCAGCGAGTGGGTGGAGCAGGAACTGTTCAACCTGATAGAGGACAGGTACAGGAACAACAGGCTGTTGGTCATGGCTACCAACGAGGTCGAACCCACCATCAAGGCCAAGCTGGGTGACCGCATAGCGTCACGGCTATTCGACAGTGAGACAGGCACGGTCAAACAGGTGTACTTGACCGCAACCGATTACAGAGCGGGGATATCATAATGATGAAACCTTGGGTAGATAAATGCACGATATGTGGGCGCGAGGCTGAGATGCGGTATCAATGCCGTAACTGCAAAAAATGGTCTTGCGACGAGGATACGTGCGCCAAGCTAATAAAAGCAGAAAGCATGTGCGCTGTGCCTAAGTACAGGAAGTAACATTGAGTTTCACAATAACCGTACCCTCTCTACCCCCAGAGGAGTTCAGTCCCAACTGGCGGGGGCATTGGTCAGCACGGAGTAAGGCAGGGCGACAGGCACACGACGATGTGATTGCCCTGATTAAAGAACAAGGATGGAATAGTCACCCTTTAACCGGGGTGACTATCTGTGTGTCATGGGGAGTCAAAGACAAGAGGCGAAGGGACACGGATAACTTTGCCGCCAGGACTAAGCCGTACATCGATGCGCTTGTGATAGCGGGGGTGTTGGTAGATGACAGCAGGTTCCATGTCTTATTCCAATACAGATGGCACGAGGCCAAGCAATCAGAGACAGTGATAACTGTGACCTAGGTCACACTAATCGTTCTCCAGAACCTTCATCCCCAAGGCAACCAAGCCCCCGACTGTGCCGGTGGCAATCTCCACCATGTCAGCAAAGATGGCATACCCTGTTATCAGCGAGAGCATGAACAGGGCCATGAATATCTGGGGTCGAATCTTGCCTATCATAGTTATTTAAGACGTTTGGGTTTCATGGCCTTCTTCGCTGCCGCCGCTGCTTTCTTGCCTTTCTTGGTGTATGGATAATGTTTGCCAGCTACTTTAGGCATCAGGCGTAGCGTCGGCGCACGGGTCTGCGTGCTGGTGGAATAGGTGCGCCTCCGGCGCGGCGACGGCGTAC
>CATLTV010000318.1 GCA_950059285.1 uncultured Pseudomonadota bacterium
AAAAACACAATATATCAAAGCTTATTGGATTTTTATAATAAGTTCAATATTATTAATGTCCATTATAATTTCTGTCGTACCAGAAAAACGGTTCTTATTCTTTTTAATGCCATTCTTGGTAATCTTCTCTGTTATCCCTATTCAGCGTGTAACTGAATATGGCTTGAACACTTTTTCATTTTCAAGAAAACAAAAAGACATATTTTTGATAACTGTCCTAATCATCGTAATAATTCTGTCAGGGTTATTCACATTACGGTACGAAAAAGCAGATCACATACTGGAAAATGAAAAATTAGATTTTTCAACATTTGCATTAGAAAATCTTGACGGTAACGCATTAAGAGATTATGGAGGTTCTACTGATTATGTTACTGATATTGTTTTGATTCATAACAATGATTTTAGAGATTTTAAAATTGATTATTGGATTGATAAAACTGAACGGAAGAAATATGAATTTAGGGAAATTGGAGTTTATGCAGAAAGTATTGAGGATTTAATATTAAACGGTGAAGGCTTGGATCTAAAATACTTAATTTCCAACAACCAAAAAACATTTTTTTATCCTTTTGTTGATGATGTTTATCGCCGTCAACATGTGGCCATCGCTTTGAAATAAGACCACGCTTCGTGTTGCGAAGCGTGGTTTTTTTGGTGTCATGACAAGAGTGAGCGTGGGGAGTCCGTTGCAGGTGATAAGTTCGACGGACTCTGCGGGACTTTGTCCCTTGCTTGGGAGGCGTGATATCAGGAAGCGGAGCGTGCGAGCTGCGCCAAGGATGGGTTTGAGGGCAGCAGAGAACTCTCCTCCTGCATCGCTTGTGGTGATCATGTCATGATGCAGGAGCTGCTCAAGGTTCTGGAGGTCAGAGGTCATGAGCGCCTGTACAAGTTGTGCAATATGAAGGGAGAGGGTGTGTTGTTCTTCAAGTGAGGGTGCGGGCCAGTCGTGTTCAAGGTGAGGGTGGAGTGCTTTCATGGCACGAGACAGTGATGTTTTGACGTTATCCTCGGAGAGTTCGAGCGTGTCGGCGCATTCTCTGGTGGAGTAGTGGCAGAGCTTTCTGAGGATAAGGACAGCACGTTGTGTGGGGGAGAGGAGTTCAAAGAGCACCATGAGTTTGTAGCGCAGTCCTTCAAGGGAGAGCATCTGTTGAAGTGGGGTGGGGAGGTGTTGTGAGGATGGGAGGTTTTCAGTGGGCGCGGGCGCGGGGAGCCATGGTCCAATGTACGCCTGGCTTTGCCGATGTCGCAGGGCATCACGCGAGAGGTTGACTGTCACGCGGATAAGCCAGGGATGGAGCGGCTTTGACGTATCGAGAGTGTGCAAATTGTGGGTCAATTTGATGAAGGCTTCTTGCACAATATCTTCGGCCTGAGCCCAGTCGCCGAGCATGCGATAGGCGAGCATGTGGAGAGGGGCTTGATAGGCACGGATGGTATGGTTGATATCATGCATGGTGAAGGTCGTGGGTGAGGATCGTATGACAGGTGTGTTGTGTGCTGGATGCGACTGCGTCTGCGAGGATGTTATTATGGTTGTGATACCAGTCACCAACAAGGTGAATATGAGGGGGGAGGGGAGTGCGCAGAAGCTGCGGTGATGGGAGGATATTGGGGGTGTGGTGCATGACCGTGATCGTGGGGAGTTTACGCATGGCAAGCGTATCTTCTTGCCAGTGAGGTGTGATGAAATCGAGCCATTGTTGGAGGTCCTGGAGATGTTGTGTGGGTGACGATGAGTCGTCATGAGGCAGGTATTTTGCAGCGTGAACGACATGATGGGGAGTGTTTATGGTGGGGTGGGTGTGGAAGTGTGCAGCAACGGAGTGGTTGCTCATGTAGAAGGGTGAGGAGAGGCCATAGACCGAGGTTGGTCGATGTGGTCGAGGTTTGAGAAGGAGGTCAATGCATGCAGATTTTGTGGGCGTGAGCGCGTCGAGGTTGAGGGTGTTGGGAGGGAGTATCTTGGCGGCTTTATGGGGTGGAATAGCGAGTATGAGGTGCGTGGTGTGAATGCGCTCCTGGTGCTGTGTGGTGAGGATATGATGTGTGGGTGTGGACTCTAAGATGGTTGCTTTTGTCTTTGTTTTTAATGAGATATTTGGGTTTTTGTTGATGCGTGCAAGGAGGGCATCGATGAGACTTTGCCAGCCGCCATCGAGGTAAAGTACGCCGTATCGAATGCTGCGTTTGAGTTGTAGATGAGCGGTTGTGGCTTGTAGGATGTGCGGTGAGGCGCAGTATGTTGTGGTGCGAAGGAGGATGTTCAGGATGTTCAGGACGCGTTTGGATTGTCTGGCGAGGGAGGTGAGCAGATCTTCTGCCGAACGAGAGTCGGGGTGGTGATGGCTTTGTGTGCTGAGGTGGATGAGCGCTCTGGAGAGAGTGAGTTTATCGTGGTGAGTCAGGTGGTTGTTGTGGAGCAGTGTGCGGAGGGATGTGGGGAGTGTAAATGATGCGTGATCTTCCTTGATGAGGGTGGGGTATTGTGTTGGTTTTTTGCCATGTGTAGGGATGCGGAGTGTGCGCAGGAGACGATGCAGAGGGCCATTGAGGTAGAGTGCGTGTGGCCCCATATTTGTGCGCGTATGTGGGTAGGCTGAGTCGATGGGATGTGATTGTGCAAGTCCTCCTGGGGATGTGTTTGCTTCAATCAGTGTGATTGAGAGTGGGGAGTGTGCCATGTGTTGGAGGAGGTTTGCGGTGAGGAGTCCTGCGAGGCCTGCTCCGATGATGGTGATATCGGTGGTGTGCATGATGATGTCCTTGTGTGTGGTTGAGGTTTGGCGCGAGAGGCAATCAGGGGGCGATTCGCTAGCGAATCGCCCCCTGATTGCCTCTCGCTACACAGGACACACGATCGCGAGGTGTGAATGGTGACAGCATGGGGGGATTTTTTTGAAAAAGTGTGTTTTTGATCGTGTGAGTTACATTTGTGAGGATGAAACGAATTTTAGATGTGATAAGTATGTGTGTGTTTTTTTAGACTTGAAAAGAGGGTGAAGCGATGGATGACAAGATAGCAAAAGTGTACAAGCAGACATTGAAGAGGGCACAGGGACTTGAGGGTGCGTCCCTGTTCAGGATGTTAGCAAAGCATGACATTCCTGATGGGTTATGGAGCGGTGGGTACTGGTATACCTTGAGTAAAGAGGCATTGCGTGAGTGTTATGCGTCTGTGTTTGAGGTGTATGCAGAGCAATTTTATCATGAGGGGGGCTTGGTATCACAGGAAGCTAAGGTTGTGATGGCCATGGCGATTCATTTTCACGAATCTGAGCAGGATATGCCAGAGCTGTTGAAGCGTGACATGCTGAGGGTTTTGGTGAGCATGTACAATGCTGCGATGGTGGAGGATGTGCGCGCCGTGGTTGCGGCTGGTTTGGAGGGGGTTGAGGATGTGCTGATGGATTATCCTGTGTTTACAGGTGAGCCCGAGGACAAGAATCGGCTTACGCACTGGTTTTTCCGCGATACGCTGAGGGCTGCGGTGGTGGATCTTGTGCCTGAGACAGACAGGATCTTGGCAGGTGCGATGGAGACGTATGAGGGGTACAAGAGCAAGTATGCCGAGGATACCATTGTCAGGTCTGCGAGTAAGTTTCCGGCCCAGTGTCTGGTGCGTATGGTGAGTGATTACTGGAAGGATGATGGTTCACGAGATGCTGCGCTTGGCGTGTTAAAGGCATTGCACTTGAGCGAAGCGGGTGATGTTGCTCCGCTGTATGTGAAGGCGTTGTTACACAAGTCAAAGCCTGTGAGGGAGCGCGCCGAGGGATATTTGCTGAAGCTTGGTGAGGATGCACGTCAGGCAGTTGAAGCGCATGGGGTCAAGGCCAAGAAAAAAGCAGCGAGAGAAGCGAGCGCCCGTATTTTGGAGGCGTTGGCGCTTGCGGAGTCTGATGATCATGTGGAGGTATCAGATGAGGCACGTGAGAGGTATACAGCGTTGTTGGGCAGTGATTATGTGAATGTATTATTGAACCAGGCGCAAAATGATAAGCAGCGGCAATGTTTGGCTGAGTTGACGGCGGTGCTTGAGTCGGAGTTCAGGCCATTTATTGAGTTTGTATTTGAGAAGTCTGCTGAACCAGGTGTTTATCGTGCGAGCAGCTATATTAATCATTTCATGATGCATGTTGGGGATGAGCACAGGACGTGGTTCTGGGAGCGCTTGTTTGCAATTCAGGGGATGTGGAGCAAGAAGTTAAGGGCGTATGAGAAGCGTGATTATAAGCGTAAGCTCAAGGCGCGTTTTCCTGCCGAGGGCGTGGATCTTGAGCAGGTGTTGGCCCCTGTGTTGGTGGGAATGCCGATGAAGGCGTATGGGGAGGTGTTGTTTGATTTTTATTATGAGCGTTCAAAAGCGGTGAGCTTTGATGTTGTTGAAGAGGGGTTGAAATCGTCTGCGAAGGCAGTGCGTGAGCTGTCTGTAAAGCAGTGTGAGTCGGGCGTGGGAGAGGATGATCTCAAGCGGCTGGTGACATTGGTGAAGAAGGGGAAAGCAGCAGAACGTTTGGCAGCGGCGCAGGCATTGGAGCATCAAAGCGAGGCGTTGCTCGCTGGTGTGGCGGGGGAGTTGACAGACATTCATGCCAGTGAGAAGTCGCAGGATGTTTTGGATGTGATGGATCGCGTGATGCGTAAGGTGGGCAGTGGCGGTGCAGATGTGCCACCAGAAGAGGTGTTTGAAGAGGATGCTTCTGTAGATGTGTTGGAAGAGCTGTTGTGTCAGCAGCGCGTCAAGAAGATGCCTGCATACATTGATGTGGAGAAGTTGCCTGATTTGCTCTGGGCGAGCAGTGGTAAGGCGTTGTCAAGCAATGCATTGCGTGGTTTGCTCTCGGTGTTGAGGAATGAGGGGCCTGATTTTGAGGAGCCTGTAGCACGTCAGGTGCGGCCATATCTGGATGATGCGAGCGCGCATCAATGGAGCGTGGCCTTGAAGGAGCAGTGGAAGACGGCGGGATCGAAGTCTACAGGGAAGTGGTGTGCTTATCAGCAGGCTATTTTTGTAGGAGAAGAGAGGTTGAATGAGTTTGCTCCCCATCTTGCGGACTGGGTGAGCGCAGGCAAGAGGTTCTGGGCTCAGTGGTATCTTGATATTCTTGCGCGTCATGGTTCAGTGACGGGGCAGTCCTGGATCATGTACTGGTCCTTGAATGCGGTGCACAAGAGCTTGAAGAACCATGCAAAAGATCTGCTTAAGCAATTGCGAGAGTCGTTTGATGGTACAGACGATGAATTTCGTGCGAGCATGAATCTTTATGTGTATGAGGACGCAGTGGAGCGCCAGTTCGATACGCTTGGGCTTGAGAAGGGGGTTATTCTGGCGCTGGACAAGGGAGAGACCTGCGAGGCAGTGATTGGACCCGATTTTGAGATCATGATCAAACGCAAGGGTGGCAAGCTTCAGAAGTCATTGCCCAAGAGCGCGACGCCTGAGGCAAAGGACACGTTTTCGACCTTACAGAGGCGGTTCAAGTATTTGAAGGGTGAGATGTTGTCGTACCTTGAGAACGCGATGATTTCAGGGCGTCCATGGACAAAGGAGCAGTTTGAAGCCTTGTTTATGAGGCATCCTGTGGCGTCAAAGTTTGCGGAGTCGCTGTTGTTTGTCATGGGTGATGGTGAGCTGTTCCATGTGAACGAGGGGGATATTATGACCGTGGATTGGGACGAACAGGTCCTGGCGGACGATGTGACAATCAAACTTGCGCATGTGTATGACTTGAAGGACAGGGATGTCTCGAAGTGGTTGGCACACATGGGAGATGGCGGTGTTGTACAGCCATTTGCACAGCTTGACAGACCTTTGTATGGCAGGGGCAATGAGCCATCTCTTGGTGAGGTCAGCGCGGCTACACTTGCGGGTCGTCTGGGGCGCAGTGGTTGGCGCAATGCTCCTGCGGAGGATGCGGGGATGGTGTATGAGGCATCGATGATCTTGCCTGGCCGAGGCGTGAAAGTGTACATTTGTCATAATGGTTTTTACATTGGTGATCCCTCATGGAGCAAGGATGCGACAAAGGTTGAGGTGAGTTACTTTGAGAGTTTGACGGGCGAGCGCGTGTCAGCAGATAAGGTGGATCCCGTGGCATATTCAGAGACATGGCTTGGTCTGGAGAGGTTGGTGAACGGATGAAATTGGCATGGATTACAGACCCGCACTTGAACGTGGCAGGCGTGCAGCAGGCGATGCGATTGATGGCAGAGGTCAGGCAGATGAATATGGGTGAACTGGTCGTACCAGGGGGCATTGGTGAGG
>CATLTV010000319.1 GCA_950059285.1 uncultured Pseudomonadota bacterium
GAAGAAATAGAGCATAAAAGAAGGCGCCTGCTGATATATCAGCAGGCGCCTTCTTTTATGCTCTATTTCTTCTTACTGAAGTGGAGTCACCCTCACGCGCACATTAAACATGTATCTGGCTTCAAACTCCTCCCATGAAATATCCTGACGGCTTGGATTTTCAGGCCATGGGTCACGCAACGTGACGCTCAAAGGCATGCCACGACCATCTGGATACATCTGATAGGTGATAGCTGTCATCACAAACGCATGACCGCCCTGAGAAGGATCATTTGCGTCGTTTTGCAGCCCCACCAGGAAAGGTTGCCTGAAGTGAAGGTCGCTTATAAACGCACCCAGATCAAGAATTTCTGAAGGTTGCGCCTGAAGATACCAGCCATAACCGCTATTATCAGTCAAGGTACGGTTGTGAATCACAGAGGTGATCTCTGCTGCGGTTGCGGGACGATTCAAAAATGAGTCATACAACGAATATACAAAGTATTCCTGATCCACGTCCACGCCGTGGTAATTCACAATCATCTGTGTCACAGCAGCCCAACACCACTGGGTCTTGCGTTGACGCCCTTCTGAACCAGGTGCTGAGTTCACTTCAAGGGACAGAGAAGGCAGCCCCGCGACATACGTTCCAGGAGCGATCTGAACTGTATCACTCTTACCTCGAATATCAGCGCTTACATCCGAAGGAAGCTCAATCGCATCAGCAGGTGATTCAGCCTCTGTTGCTTCGACATCTTCATCTACACATGCGACCATTGAGAGTGACAATAAAACCGTCAACACAAGCAGCATCCATCGCGTCATACAAACCTCCACATCATTCATTTATTCAACAGGATGCGATATCCTCAACATCCATCTTCTTGCGATGTTGCAGACTGTAAACAATTCCCCCAAAATAGTAAACCCATAAACTAAAAAATTTTCACTCAGCATTAAAACACAGGAAAACCAACATGAATTCAATAACATGCACACCAAAGGCATTTATCTCTGAAAGTGGTCATGCCTTTTGTCCTGTATGCCCACGCACACTCCTGCGCTTTGCCATACACTCACGACACCACGCGCGTTGTGCTCGTTGCAACGCAACCTTCATCGCCGAACCTGAGACAGCGTTCTACCAGGTCAACACCCCACACTTCTTACAACGCTTTGCACAAAGTAAGAGTGGCATCCTTGCGGCGGCTCTTGGCGCGAGCATCGCCATGGCATCATGTGAGGACAAAGCCACACCATCCGTACAACAACAAAGTCCTGACATGACAAAACCAGAGACAACGCCAACCAACGAGCCACATCCCACCGAGGAGATCACCGAAAGCGAGGACAAACCATTTGAACGGCCCTCAAGAATTTACGGCGCGCCACAAATCAAGGACAGACCACCAGTCAGAAAGATCCCAAAAGGAGAGCGGTAAACAGAGATGAATACTTTCCATTTCGCTGCGAGGTTTCATTTTTGATGTGTGTTACAGAACAACCCATCATCAAGGAACATCACATGGAGCTATTTGATCTTTCAACAGAACAAGCCCTTCGCATGGGAATCACAAGCGTGCTGGCATATGCCAGCGTTGTCATCTACTCGCGTGTCTTTGGGCTTCGCAGCTTTTCAAAAATGTCGGGGTATGAGTTTGCCATTACCGTGGCGTTCGGTTCAATTTTAGCCAGCGTCATTACATCAAAACAACCCGCGTTAGGGGTTGGCATTTTTGCGCTTGGCATCCTGTTTATCATCCAGAAACTTGTCGCAGTGGTACGCAAGCGCTCCTCCTGGTTTCAACATATGCTCGATAACTACCCTCTTGTGTTGATGTATGAGGGGCAATTTTTAGAAGACAACCTGAATTACTCACAGGTTTCAAAAGCAGACATCCTCGCCAAATTGCGAGAGGCAAACGTCACGCATCTCTCGCAAGTGCGAGCCGTTGTACTTGAGTCCACAGGAGATGTCTCGGTCTTGCATGGCGAGTGTGAACAACCTCTCGATCCACGATTGATGGAGGATGTGCGGTGGTCAAAAGGGGTGGCGATTAATGAAGGTCGCTCACCCGATCCTGCTGCGTACACGCCTTGAAGAAAGCAAAAAAGGGGCGATAATACAGGGGCGGCTTGCGAGCAAGCCGCCCCTGTATTATCGCCCCTTTTTTGCTTTATTTTCAATCAGTTAACAACTAACCAAAGATCGCATCCAAACCATCCACGCGAAGATCTGGTTCATCGTAAATACCAACCTCATTGTACAGCGCCTGAATGATATGCTCGGGACGAATGACTTCGCCATCATTCTTGAGACGACCTGTTTTCAGGTCCACAGCAGAGGGATACATACCGAAGTCAGAAGACTTACCGATGACACGACCACCCTTGACGCCGCCACCAAGCAGGAAGGCTGCGTTACCAAGCCAGTGGTCACGACCACTGTTACTGTTGATCAGAGGAGTACGACTAAACTCACTGAAACCTACGATGACAGTCTTATCAAGCCAGTTTCCGTCAAGCTTTCCGTTTTTGTAATAGGGCGTGTTGAGCAGGTAATATGCCAGGCGTGCGATGGCATCAAAACCTTGCTGCTGACGTGCGCCCTGATCGGTGATCCAGTTATCAAAGTGGGTATCAAGGCCGCGCGCGACCTCAATGCTCACGCAACGACTTACGCCACGTGTGATCGCAACACCAGCAACCGCGGACTGAACCTCGGGCGAGTTGGAGCTTGAGTTTGTGCGAATATTAAAGGCATCACGCAAGCGCGCCATGTCATCAGTTCTGGCCTTGAAGTCAAACAACCTGTCAAGCCCGCCCTCAAGCATAAGCTGAGACTTTTGACGAGATTCCTCGGCGACCTCCAGCGTTTTGGAGAGCTTGGAATCCTGACACAAGGCTTGCTGTTTGAGCAACGCGTTGAGCTGATCTTCCTGAGTATGATCAAGCTGGGTGTCTCCAGGCGAGAGCACACGAAGCAGATCCTCGGATGAGGTCGCTTTGAGCGCGCTCGCAAAGGAGGGCTGATCCTTGTTATAGGACTCAGTACGCACAGAGAGGTTGGGGATAATCTCACGATCGGCAAGACGCGCGGCAAGCCAGGTGTCTGTAGAAGAGCCTCGTGCGTTCAGACCAGCGGGCTGCTTACCTGTCAGGAAGCGGCGACGCCCGACCTGGTGGGTTAAGGTGTCCATGCTCATACCACGCACGACGAGCAGGCGGCTCGCGATGTCGGGATTGGCGATCAGATCACCCATATAAGGCCCGAAAAATGCTCTGGAATCCTCTTCCATATCGCGCACAAAACTCGCCCCTGTAATGGGCGCATTCCTACGCGGATCACGCGTGTAACCAAGCAGGTCATAGCCTGGTTGAATACGTGTTGTAGAAATGTTGCCGTTGTGGAATACGGCAGGATCACGAGGATCAAGGGAGAGCAAAATATCCCAGGCACCGCTGAAGTAGCAGAAGATGTAATAACGATCGGGGATCGCCTCATCAGGATCAGGCACCGCATGTGCGAGCTGTAAATCCGAGAGCGCAGAGAATCCTCCAAACGTGGCCATGGAACCACCCAGCACCATGGAGCGAAGCATCTGACGTCGATTCAACTTAAACATATATAATCTCCGTGGTGTGTTTAGTAGGTGTAAAAATCAGGGTGAGTCAACAAGCCCACGCAGACCGTTCGCCAGGCGACCTGAGTGTCATTGGCCACATGCATGGATGAGTCAAAGAGCCAGCGCCATTGTTTGTGCTCGGGGCTCCCTACAGGGGCATCCGTGCCATGGAAGTTCATCAACAGGGAGGTGATGTTAGCATCGATGTCTGCACTTTCCGTGGAGCCAGGTTCGATATCCACATACAGATGGCGGTTGTTGTGAAGCAGCTTGTAATCAGCCACCTCCTTGGCGGAGAGCTTGTCGCACACCTGACGCGAAGCATCGTTGAGGAACTTCATAAAGATGAGGCTTGGCGAGAGATCTTCTTGTGTGGAGTCCAGGAAGTCGGGCTTCCCAAGTGTGAGGGAGAGGTCTTCAAACAGATCAACCTCTGTGCTTCCACGCATCTCTGTCCACTTGATGCCACCTGTCACACGCTGAATCGATGCATTGAGCTGATCAATATCAAGACGGCGACGCGCACGCGTATCACCAACGTCCTCTGGAGCAAGCGGTGCTCGTCCTGCGGATGATGTATTTACGGCCACGTGTTCCGCGACGCTTGACTCCTTGAACGCAGGAGCCAGGGACTCCTCGGGAGTTGGCGTTGATGTGGAGGAGGAACTTTCAGTCTGCTGCTGCTCACCAGGCTCAAGGTTGGAGACAGAGGAGGAACCCTCACAGCCAGCCAGACCGATGCCTGCAACAAGACCCAAGATAACAAGTTGATAATATGGAAGATTCATAGTTTTCACAGAACATATCCTCATCGCACACTCCTGTAAAGTGGGCTACTGACAATGGCTTTGATCAGCTCATGGTAGCTGTAATTTGAACGTGTGAAGATGAGAGCAAGCTCAGGCACGAGCTCCTGTGTCTCCTGCTCTGTGAGCGCACGACCAAAGTAATACTCGGCGCTCTGTTGGGCGATGCAGCCAGGGAGACGACCATCGGTCATCCCTGTGCGAGCCAGCAGCGCGGGGCCTTGTTCGATGTAATCCATGTGCTTGACATCTCTCCAGAGATAGGATGAGAGGTAGCCTGCAAATGGCGTCATGGAATCATGGCTTGTATCAAGTTGGTAGTAACGGCGACAGCTATCGGAGCATTGCTTACCCGTTTTGGCACATTCCTCACAGGAGGAGTTGTAGGCAGGGTAGTTATCCTGATCAAGGTAACCTGCGCTTCGCTCCACCCAGCGACCCCAAAAGGAGGCGGCAGGTTCAAGCAACGCGTGGCAGTATTTACAGCCATCACGTTCCTGAAGGTCGGGGCTCTCAAGCGCGGCCTCTTCCTTGGTGCTGATACCATTTGGAGGCGGCTGGAAGGGCTGACACAAGAACTTGGTATAGAACTGTGTGGCACGCGCACGGTCGGTCTGGAAGCGAAGCAAGAACGATGGTGACGTCAGGATACCTGCATAATGAGGCCCCTGGTGCACGGTGTGCCACGACTCCTGATTGGAGAATTCAACCTCGGGAAGCTGTTCTACTTCCACGGGATTTGGGTTATTATATACAGTTGAGGGCACCTGCGTTTGATAACGCCAGTAGTGTGTGAGTGGGCCGTTGAAGTCAAGGTCCTGAGATGTAAACAACTCCATGTAGGACTGCTTCTCGGTGACCATCTTGGCGATCAAACGATCGGTCTGTTGCTCCATGCTTTCAAGGATGGCGCGGCGAGTTTCTCCTGTGGCACACCAACGCAGATTGGGACCACAACCACAGCTAAAGTCGAGGATTGTTGTGCGTGTACCGCACGCCGTACCACCTTCGGAGATCAACCTGTCCTGAGCATCAAGTGCGCAAACGCGTACGGTCGTGGAGGTGTCCCAGTAAGGCGTAACCTCAACGTATCCCTCTCGCTGCGTGCCGTCAGCCTGCTGTTTCATGACGGGAGCGCCGCTGTCATCAAAGGTCGCAGGTTCATTGAGACAGGGAATATTTCTACCTCTTAAACGGGTGGCGATGGTCCCTGTTCTCCAGTAAATATTGGAGGAGCGACCAAGGCTCATATTGGGGTTGATGATGTTCTCGCGGGTGATGTTGTTCCAGAGCAGACCCTTGTGCCAGCGTACCGTACGGCCAGCAAAGTCCTCGGATGAGAGCCACTGATCCACCCATTCCTCGGGGACATCCTCAAGCTCACGCAACTGTGCATACTCTTCTGGAGTGGGTGGATAACCACGCAATTCCAACGAGAGCGCACGTAAGTGCTTGAACTTATCCTGTTTTGCGACAGGCTCCGCACACACTTCAGCTTGATTGTATAGCTGCTGTGCGCTTGCCCCTGTCGACCAGAATGCGCCGCATAACCCCACCACAAGCAGGCTTGCGCGCACGGTTGATTGTTGTAACCAGCTCTTCATCATATGCATCCCTTGCTATTGCGGAGCGCCACTCCACATGACTCTATAAACGGTCTTCAAAACCAATCTAACACGACCTACCAACCGACGGAAACTATTAAAATCATTCAGGGTATTACAGCGGTTAAAATAATTGTGTACGGGCGCTGACTGGTCTGAATGAGCGAGCGCTGTGTCGGAAAACCAGCAGCAGTACAAGGCACTTGCTTTGTTTTCCCTCCT
>CATLTV010000320.1 GCA_950059285.1 uncultured Pseudomonadota bacterium
ATCAGGAACCCGTCCCGAACTTTGAAGATGACGTGGTCTACCTCGTCAACATCGATCCCGACAGCGAAGGTTATGGTGAGCTTGTGATGTTGGATATGGGTCGAGGGAACTTCCCTCTCACGCTCAAGTCCCCCTCAAAATACTTCCCCAACGACCCAAACAAAACGGGGTCAAACCTGCTCTTCAACACGTCCTACGAAAAGGACACCAACGGCAATGGCATCTTTGAATCCATTGAGGACCTTGATGATGATGGCGTTCAGGATATCCCTAACTTGCTCGATATCAACGCCGATCCTTATGCAGAAGGACAACTCCTCGACTTCTATGAGCGCGAGACAAACACGCTGCTCCTTCGCCCAATCAATCCGCTGCGCCCATCTACAACCTACGCGGTGGTGCTCACAAACGGCGTCACAGGTGAAGATTATCGACCTGTTGACAGCCCCTTTGAAGGCATCAACCACACACGACAAACCGCAGCGCTGGAACCACTGAGAGACATTCTCCCCACACGCTTCCCTGACAAGTTCAACCGTTCACTGGATAATATTCGCTTCACATGGAGCTTTACCACACAGCATGTCACCGAAGACCTCGAAGCCATCCGCGCAGGACTCTACGGTCACGGCACGTTCTCGTGGTTGCGTGATGCCTATCCAGCAAAAATTGAGCTAATTCACAATGTGCATGCGGGTGAAAAAGACAACCCCATGGTCTTCAAGGTCGATGAAATCATCCCCTTGCTCGCACCACTCATCAGCCAGGCCACAAACCCTGCCAGTGGTGACGCCATCGCCAAAACATTTGAAAGCGTCGATTACGTTGTCTCAGGTAGCTTTATCTCTCCCCACTTCCTCGTCGATCATGACGGTTTAGCGACTGAACTTCCTACTGCCGACGAGATCGAAGAAGGCGATCATCAGGCGATCGATCGCATTGAAATGCATGAGGAAAACGAAAGCTTTGACATTAATCCTCAGACGGGATTTGCAGTCACTCGCCCTGATGAAGTGCCCTTTATTTGTATTGTGCCCAAGGCTACTGAAGCACAACAAGCGCCCTTCCCCACAATCATTTACAGTCATGCGATTGGCTCAACACGTTTTGAAGGACTGGTCTTTGCAGGTGCCATGGCAAAGTTCGGCATGGCAACCTGCACCATCGATGCGGTGGGTCATGGTGTTGCCATCCCCGCTGAATTCAATACGCTACTTGGCAGCGTCTCCAAACAACTTGATCTTGAAAACCTCCCCGCCGTGCTCAATCACCACCGCGCACGCGACATTGACTTTGACGGCGTCGCGGATTCAGGCGGAGACTACTTCTCCACGGATCTTTTACACTCACGTGACAACTTCCGACAGAGCACCATTGATCAGCTTCAGCTTGTACGCCTGTTAAGAACATTTGATGGCTCCACACGCTTTAAAGCACCTAACCCTCAGAGCCCCTTTGTCGCCGCACGACGCGACATCATCGCAGACTTTGATGCCGATCAAGATGGCGAGCTTGAGCTTCTGGGAGATTTCAACGGTGATGGGGTCGTGGATCTTGGTGGTGACGCGCCATTTGTGAGCTGGGGAACCTCACTTGGTGGCATTCACACCACTCTACTCGCAGGCATTGAACCCTCAATCAAGGCTGTGGCAAGCAACGCTGGTGGAGGTGGACTACTCGACATTGCCGTCAGGACCACCATTGCCAATGTACTCAATGGCGCCCTTCTACGCATGTTTGGTCCATTACTCGTGGGAAAAACAATCCAGAGAGACGATCAAGAGCTTACAGAGCTGTCATTCATCCTCCCCAGAGGTACAGGTAATGTGGATGTTCCAATTGCACGCATCCCCAAGCTTGAGGATGGCGACATTGTGGTGCTCAGGAACAGAACTCGCGAAACAAGCCCCCTTATTGAGCCCGAGGATCTTTACTCCACGGCACGTGTACGACAGGGGAACTTCAGGGTTGGAATTGCCACGGACGCCCTCCCAAGCAAGGCACGACACAGCATCCAGGGCGTCTCCGAGTTGATTGTACTCCCCGATGCTCTCATCGGGTGCAAGCAACGCTCACGTTGCGGCGATGAGAGCTGCTCAGGTGACAGGACATGCAACCCAGAAGGCGATGCATGCATCACCATCACAGACTGCATGCAAAGCTTTGATGCCAATCAAAACTTCACAAACGTCAATGAAGAAGCGCATATCGTACGTACCCCCGAGGACTATGGCGACATTCTCGAGGTTGAAATTTATGATGCCAACAACAACCTCAAGCACACCATCTCCACCTTTGAGCTCAACACCATCTATGATGGGCTCCTCTACCCTCGTGGAGCAAGGCTAGCTAGCCTTGTTGAAGGATGGGGCATCGCCAAACAAACACCACGCTTTCGCAAGTTCTGGAGTATCGGGCAAATGATCTTCGAGCCCGCCGACCCTGTCATTTGGGCCGCAAAATATGCACGACAACCGATCACATTCAGCTACGAAACACCAGCAAATCAAACAAGTTATACAAATGCGCTCATTGTCGGCACATTGGGCGACCAAACCGTCCCCATCAATACCGCATTATCACTGGCTCGTTCAGCAGGAGCGCTGAACTTTCATACAGAAAACCCACATCTTGGCATGACACCAAACCAGCACCTCATACACTCCTATGTCTATGAAGGCATTGCTGAGCTCGACAGATACCCTGCCTATCCAGACATGCTCTTTGATCCTGACAACCTCGATCAATACCGCTGGAAAAGCTCGCGCGATGGTCGCATGAGCCCTGAAACAGACACTCCGCTTCGCTCAAGCATTGCATCGCCACAAGGTGGGTTCATGGCGCTCAGGCTAGCTTACATTGATGAGCGGGGTGAACACACATTTAACGCCCCCAACCCGACGCTTCCCTTTGATATCCACACGTTCATGCTCAACCAAGTAGGCTGGTATCTCTCACATGGAGGTCGCACCATCTCTGATGACCTGTGCATGGAACGAGATGTCAACATGGAGAGCTGTCGCTTCTTTGATCAGCAACAGTTCAAACCATCGTTCCTTCCTGAATAACTGAACATGCGAAAGAGCGAACGCAAGGCCGTTAAGTGACTCATCTTGCAATCCATTCTCTCTTTCGCTACAACATCACATCATTTGTATTATACACATCAAACCTACACCATGGCACACCGATGAAAACCAGAGCATTCCTTTGTAGCATCCTATCAGCAATCGCCCTCTCGGGCTGTGTCAGCAGCGACCCTGCTGATCAAACAATGGAAGAAGAAAACCTGAGAGATGCCCCAGATCAGTCTGGCGCACAGTCCGAAGATATGGGGATGGATCAGGACGTGTCAGAGCCACTCGATATGGCAAACCTCCCCGTGGATATGTCAGAAGATCAGAGCGAGACGCCTGATTTATCCATGCCTGAAGATATGGGGGAATCACCCGATGATATGGGCTCAACCCCTGAGGATATGACTGCTGGTGAGGAGATGGATATGGCACAGGTTGAGCCTGACATGTCAGAAGATATGGGCACAACGCCGATGCCCAACAAATGCCGCACTACTCCTGACCAAGACGGTGATCGCGCGGTGATTATCTCACGCCCCTATGATGCGAATGGTGGCCAACAGGACAGTTATGAGTTGCTCATGCTGAGCACACAAGGAATCCTCACAGAAACAGGAGAACGCTTTGACATGGGACGAAGCTCATCAGGGGTAATTCAGTTCACACCTGATGGAAAGATTGGCGTCGTACGTCAGGAAGATGGCTCTCTTGGAATCTTCAGCGTGGACGCTGGCACACGTACGGTCAGCGTCATCGATCCTGCATTCAAGGGGCTGCAAGCCAAGATAGATCCCTCTCAGGAGCGCTACTTTAGCACAGTCTCCATGGCTCCTGACGGAAGCGGCATCTTTGTGACAAACGCATCCTGGAGAAATGTGGGCGGTTCCGTGTGGTTTATTCCACTTGACTGCTCCACAGGATTTCCTGGACAGGAGGTTCAGATTGCAGAGTCCAAACTCGCGCGCCATCTGGATACTTTGCCCAACGATAACGCCACACTCGTTGTCGCAAGTCATGACATCCTGACGACCATGACAAAAAATGATGCACACCTTGTCGACATCAGCACACCCACCACACCCTCACTCATTGGAAGTGGGCGCGTATTCATGGACGATGACGCCATCATCATGGCGATGGGAATCAGCCATGACAGCAAATACGTGCTCCTCGCCGACTCAAACATCTCGTCTTCAGCAAACAACAATCGTGTTGGCGTGTTTGAAGTGGGTGCACAAACACTGACCGCAGTACAAACGGTTGGAAACGTCTTTGATCCTGCATCCATTCAGGTATCCCCCTACAATAACGCAGCGATTGTCACGAGCTTTGAGGGTAATCAGATCATTAAACTTGATTACGACCCAACACAGACCACAGCACCATTTATCAAAAATGGTACGGTCTCAACGACGACCTCCACGCTCCTCCCTTCTGATACAGTCATGTTAAATCGAGGCACTCTGAGAGGAGCTGTGCTTGTTGTCGAAAATACAGGCATTCGCACGCTACAGTTTACATCCTCTGGACAGGTCACAGAGGTTGCAAACTACGCGTTTGGGGAAGGTATTGACGCCATCGTTGGCGCAATTGGTGTTCAGCCTTAAAAACCCAATGTTATGAATCGCGCAAGAAGACCGGGGAGTCCTCTGTGGAGGACTCCTCATCATAATAATAGCCGCCAAAATCAAAGTTTTTAAGCTCAGCCGCATCTTCCACGCCATGGCGCACAATGAAGTCTGCCATCATTCCACGAGCACGCTTGGCGTAGAATGAAATGACCTTGAACTCCCCTTTCTTATTCTTGTCCTTGAACACAGGTTCAATCACGCGAGCGTTCACATCGCCATTTGAACTCAGCACCTTGAAATACTCGTTGGAAGCACAGTTCACAAGAACACGCTTTGACGCAGGGGCGGACTCAAACTCTTCGTTCAACAGATCCAGAGGACGCGTGCTCCAGAACTCATAGAGGTTCTTGCCACGTGTATTCTTCAAGCGCGTGCCCATCTCCAACCTGTAAGGCGAGATAAGATCCAGAGGCCTGAGCACACCATAAAGCCCAGAGAGAATCCTCATCTTATTTTGCGCGTCCTGAAAATCTTGCTCGGTATAATCCGAAAGTTGGATATCCTTGTAAGTGTCTCCAGTAAAAGCAAATAATGCCTGTTTACTTGGTGTTTTTGGCGAGTTCCACTCCTGAAACCTGTCATAATTCAAGGTGCTAAGCTTTTCGCTTAACTTCATCAATGTCCCAATCTCAGAGGCAGTCTTCTCTTGCATCACCTCCACCAACGCATCAGCCTCCTCAAGGAGCTGTGGTGTGGATGAAAGCTGAGTAAGAGGCAAAGTATCAAAGTCCATCGCCTTCGAGGGGGAGAGTACAACGCGAATCATAGGTAACCTGAATAGTGTAAAAAAAATTGTTTTAGGAACGTGGGCACAGGCTCAGAATAAGCCCCAATTCACAAGAAGCAACCCAAGCAGTAAGGAGCAACCTCTACTCCTGCGCTTCTATCTCGACAAGAACACGCCTGGAGATCACCTCAACAAGCGCCCCTCGAAACAGCGCATACGCCTCAGGATCTGACGAATCATCTCGCCCCCCCTCCCAGTGCTGCAAGCTCTTCCAACGCGAGATGGCAACCATACGATTGGGAATCTCAGGATCACGATACAACACGCTCCCAAGCGCACCATCCTTGACATGAGCATGCACAATTGCTCGCCAGGCATCCTGACACTGTTGCTCCTTTCCTGGAATGACATCAAGCTCATAAATCACACGAATCACAGACATGATACACCTGTATAAAGTTCAATCATTTTTTATCAACAAAACCACCCCAAACACGCCAAAACCATGAATTTCAGCCCTGGCACACCCTGTGCTGTACACACCTGATAACAAAGACATAGCATGTCTCATATCACGCACACTACCAAAGGACACAGATCATGTCACAGACCGAAACAGCGCTGGAAAACCATATCCTCAACACCCTGAACACACTCCCTTCGCTCACGCACTCCAGGCGTACCGAGGTCATTTGTCGACTTTGCATCACGCTCAAACATAACAACACCACACAGCTTCATGCGCTCCTTCATCACCTGACACATAACACAGAACAGATGTATCAAATGCTGGGGCTCTT
>CATLTV010000321.1 GCA_950059285.1 uncultured Pseudomonadota bacterium
TTTTTGCCCGCTCCTCCCGACTCCTTTTTTGTCGAGATGAGAAGAGGTTAGAATCGTTGAATCAGCGGTACGAGCTGTTCAAGGATTGCAGCGACCTGTTGTTCTGTGGTGGAGAGAGTTGAGATATCCACCACGACATCTGCATCGCCGAGCATCTCACGATCTTGTTCCTCGGCGTCCTTACCTGCGAGTGCGACATCTTCTTCAAGACCATCGAGGTGGAGGACAACAAAAGGAGTTTTGCGGCTGTCTGCCACGGTTCTGAAGTGTGTCAGGTAGCTGTCTTCGCCGTCGCCATGTGTGAGGACTGCATCAAGGAGGCAGACCACGCCTGCTTCAGCGAGGTTACGAGCCACGAGTGCCTGTGATGTGGTGTCAAGCTCGGCACGCTCAAGGTCGAGGTGATGTGGCGAGAGCGTGTAGGTTTGCATGCCACGGTTGAACAGGGCGCGTTCAAGTTCGGGGATAAGCTCGCGTTCAAGGTCAGTGCTTGTGTTGCCAAGAG
Organism: uncultured Pseudomonadota bacterium; assembly: GCA_950059285.1. Classification (GTDB taxonomy): domain Bacteria; phylum Myxococcota_A; class Bradymonadia; order Bradymonadales; family Bradymonadaceae; genus CATLTV01. The sequence goes on from CATLTV010000321.1 coordinate 506, forward strand.
CAACGACGGCACCTCTGTGACGGTTGCGCTTGAAGCGTTCCACGGGAGTGACCTGACGGCTTGCTTCCTGTTCGTAAGCGTCATCGCTCTCGGCGAGAGTTTCTGTGACGATACCGCCCCCTCGAACGTCCCATTCATCCACGAGGACGAATCTTGCGGTGGAGACGTGCTCACCATAGGTGTCGATGCCCAGCGGGTTGAGTGTGCGGATGATGAGTTCAGCGGCGTCGTTCTTTTTGACTTCGCTGGACGCACCGCCCGATGAGGTTTCGAGGGTGGATGCATCGATGACACGCAAGATGCGTTCAATGCGGCAGGTTGTCTCCTGGCTTGCGAGCTTGATCTTGTAGGTGTTGCCTTCTTTGATGGGGTTATCACCTAACCAAAAGAGGTTTGCTTTCAAGCGGTTTGTTTGTACAGGAGCGTTTTCCTTGAAGGAGGCAAGGTGTCCACGTTCAGCAAAGATCTGGTCATCAAGTGTGATGCCGATGCTTTCTCCTGCGTGGGCTTCATCGGACTGTGGGCTTGACCAGCGCTCGATGGTCTTGACCTTTGCAGTACGTTGACCAGGTGTGAACAGGAGCTCGTCGCCGACCTTGATAGAGCCTGACTCAATGCGTCCTGCGAGGATGCGTCGGTCATCAAAGCGGTAGATGTCCTGAAGGGGGAAGCGCAGTGTTTGCTCGGAGGATGTACCTGGTTCGATGAAGTTATCCAGAGCCGAGACGATGGTGGGGCCATCATACCATGAGCTGCGATCGGAGTGTGTGTTGATGTTATCGCCATCGCGAGCAGAGATGGGGATAAAGCAGCGAGGTTCGACACCAATCTGGTTGAGGAACTCGCGGTACTCGGACTCAATCTGGTTGAAGCGATCCTGGTCAAAGTCGACCATGTCCATCTTGTTGACGACGACGGCGACCTGTTGGACGCCAAGGAGGCTGAGGAGGTAACCGTGACGACGGCTTTGTTCCTGGATGCCTTCATTTGCAGCGATCAGGAGGAGCGCTGCGTCGGCGTTTGCCGCACCTGTGACCATGTTCTTGATGAACTCTCTGTGGCCAGGCGCATCAATGATGACATAGGGGCGCTTCTCGGTTTTGAACCAGATCTGAGAGGTATCGATGGTGATGTTTTGGTCGCGCTCAGCCTGGAGTGCGTCCATGAGGAAGGCCCATTCAAAGGGGACACCGCGTCGTTCGCAGGTGGCTTTGATTTGTTCGTATTTGCCTTCTGGGAGGGAGTCGGTCTCGTAGAAGAGGCGGCCAACGAGTGTTGATTTTCCGTGGTCCACATGGCCGACGATGACGATCTTCATGATATTATCTCACATTAATAATTTAAATGGCTGCAATGATTCATGTGTTCGTGGCTTACATGTAGCCGCTTGCTCTGAGTTTCTCGAATGCGTCCTCGGCTTCCTGGTCCTGAGCGCGAGTGGAGCGTTCAGCGACGCGAGTGTTGTGCAGTTCCTTGATGATTGCAGGGACGTTTTGGGCATCGCTGTGAATGGGGAACGTGCAAGGTGCGCAGCCAAGACTTCTGTAGCGCTTGTTCTTTTCATTGGCGAAGTAGAGTGGCACCACAGGGATTTGCTCACGGTCGATGTATTCCCAGATGTTGGTTTCGGTCCAGTGAAGCAGGGGGTGGATGCGCAGGTGTGTACCTGGCTCGAAGTCTGTCTTGAACTGGTCCCAGAGCTCTGGTGGCTGATCGCGGTAGTCCCACTCGAAGTTTTTGTTACGAGGTGAGAAGTAACGTTCCTTGGCGCGTGTGCCTTCTTCATCGCGTCGAATACCGAGCACGACGGCCTCAAAGTTGTACTTTTCCATGACATCATGGAGCGCATCTTTTTTGAGGATGGAGCAGCACTCCACGCGAGTGAGTTTGCCGTTGGGGTAGGTGTTGCCTTCAGCGTGTGCTTCAGCGCTTTGGCCGACCTTGAGGTCGAGGTCCCAGAGCTCTGCGATACGATCGCGGAAGTCGATCATCTCGGGGAGCTTGTAGCTGGTGTCCACGTGCACGCAGGGGAAGGGGGTGTGTCCAAGGAATGCCTTGCGGGCAAGCCAGAGGAGGACGCTGGAGTCCTTACCAATGCTCCAGAGCATGGCCATGTTCTTGAACTTGTTGAACGCCTCACGCAGGATGTAGATGCTTTGTGCTTCAAGCGCGTCGAGGTGATCGTAGTTGGGGATGTCATCGCGTGGTGAGTAGCGTTCTGGAGGAGTGAGAAACCCCTGCTCATCTTCACGGACGGCGATATAACGATTTGGGTTTTGAGTTGTCATGGTTTGTATACCTTATGGATGGTTAGTCTCTTTGGTGTAGTCCACATTCGCGTTGTTCTGGGTTTTCCCACCACCAGCGTCCTGCACGTTCAGGCTCTCCTGGCTTGATGGCACGTGTGCATGGTGCGCATCCAATGGATGCAAAACCTTGATCGTGCAAGGGGTTGTAAGGGATATCATGTGTCTTGATGTAATCCCAAAGTTGGGTGTGGGTCCAGTTCACAAGAGGGTTAATCTTGAGGAGCCCCCCGTTGGTGAGGTCCAGTTCAACGTTTTGCGTGTTAAAGCGCGTGACGTTTTGCTCGCTGCGAATGCCTGTAACCCAGGCGGATGCAGTGGCGAGCACACGCTTCAACGGGGCAACCTTACGGATATGACAGCAGGTATGTCGAGCATCAATGCTCTTGTAGAAGCTGTGCATCCCTTCCTGGCGGACGAGTTCTTCAACGGCGTCACGTTCAGGGAAGTAGATTTCAAAGTTGATGGAGTAACGCTCTCTCAAGGTGTCAAGGAGCGTGTATGTCTCCTCATGCAGCCTGCCTGTATCGAGCATGAAGACGCGCATAGGTTCCTGAGGTTGCAGCTCATGGATCATATGGAGAATCGCGACATCCTCCGGACCAAGGCTGCTTGCCACGACGAGTTTGTCGCCAAAGCGTTGGTGAGCCCAGGTCAGGAGCGCATGCTCTGTGAGTCCAGCGGTGTGCTCCTGGATCTCTGGCAGAGAGTCGAACTCAAAACGTTCGGGGGTGGGTGTTGAAGCTGTGGACATTGTTTTTTTGTGTGCAAGAGTAAAGGAAAAAGAGGGCACTACGTAGTGAATGAGTGCCCTGGTTGTCAAGTTAGGGATAAATCCATACCAAGTCAATAGGGTTTGTTTTTGATTCTGATTGAAGCGCTTGACGGCTGTTGTTTTGAGTTGCCATGAAGAGTTGTCACGTGGTTGGATGCAGCGAGTTTCGTTCAGGTAAGCTTTCAGACAAAGGAAATCGTTTTGGATCAGAGTATTCAGGGTTACAAGTCACCCGGTCAGGATATTGAGGCGTTGATCGACGCACCATTAACGCCACTGTTTCGCCCTTCGCCAAGCAAGAGGCATGCGTTGGTGCTTGAGTACACCGCAGCGCCTCCGTTGGAGATGATCGCCCAGCCCTTTGTAAAGCTTGGTGGGTTGCGTATTGATACGCGTACGGGGACATCAAGGAGCACATCACACGTGCATGGCATGAAGGTCATGACGATTGACGATGGTGAGCCCTTGCCCGAAGCGGTCGATGTGGAGTTTCCTGATGGTTTCAAGAGGTTATCCAGCGTGTCCTGGTCTCCATCAGGTTCTCATGTGGCCATTTCGGCGATGTTTGAGGATGGCTTAAGGTTCTTGCTCCTCGATGTGGAGGAGATGAGTTTGACCGCACCGCTTGATGATGTGCGTCTGAACGATGTGCTTGCAAGTGAGATTCGTTGGTTACCAGGTGGGCAGGAAGTGTTGTTGATGACCGTGCCCGCAGACAGGGGTGATGTGCCAAAAGCTCCTCTTGTCCCTGCGTCTCCCATGATTCAGGAGACACGTGGTCGCACAGCAACAGTAAGAACGTATCAGGATCTGTTAAAGACTTCACATGATGAGGATTTACTGACTTACTTTGGCAAGGGTCAGATCGCAGTCTTTACGTTGGAGGATGGCAGCTTCAGGTTGCTTGGCGAGCCTGGGATGTATAGCACGCCAGTCCATTCCCCGGATGGGGAGTATATTTTGGTGCGACGCATTGCCGAGCCATATTCTTATAGTGTGCCGCTCTACTATTTTGCGTCCGAACTTGAGCTTTGGGATGGAGAGACTGGAGAGTTTATTCAGACCATTGCGAGCTTGCCTGTGGCCGAGGAGGTCCCGCAGCAAGGTGTGCGCACAGGACCTCGTGCGATGCAGTGGCAACCTCTTGAGCCCGCGCAATTGTTCTGGGCCGAGGCGCTGGATGGAGGTGACCCGCTTGCTGAAGTGGAGCATCGTGAGCAGTTGATGTTGTGGAATGTGTCTGATCCTGAAGCAGAGCCAGCGCCATGGATCATGTTAAAGGAGAGGTTCCAGGGCGCCACATGGTTAGATTTGCCAGGCGAAGTTTTGATCACGGAGTACGACAGGGATCGACGATGGATTACATCGACGCTGTTTGACACCGAGGGTGAGAAGGAGCATCGTGTTATTTTCGACCGTTCTGCGCAGGATCGTTACAACGCGCCAGGAGCGCCTCTGAGCAAGAGGCGGATGGATATGACGCGGGTGGCGATTGTGGAAGATGGCGCGCTCTTTCTTGTGGGGCCAGGCGCGTCTCCTGAGGGCGACAGGCCATTTATGGATCGCTTTGAACTTGAGACGGGGGAGAAGGAGCGTCTCTTTGAGGCATCTGAAGATGCTTATGAGGCTCCCATGGGTTTTGGTCCATGGGTTGATGGTGAGAGGACGGTTTTGTTCAGGAGAGAATCTCCCACGATGCCTCCGAATTACTTTATGCGCCTTGATGAGCAGGATATTGCGTTGACGGATCAGCCCGATCCGCATCCTTCATTGACGGGTGTTCACCGTGAGATTTTGCGCTACACGCGTGAAGATGGTGTGCCTTTGTCGGGGACGTTGTATTTGCCCAAGGGTTATAAAGAGGGGGATAAGTTACCGCTTTTGATCTGGGCATATCCTCTGGAATACAAGGATGTGTCATCAGCAGGTCAGGTGCGTGCTCAGCCAACGTCCTTTACGCGACTGGCGATGACATCACCCCTGATGTTTTTGGCGCGTGGCTATGCTGTGCTTGATCGCGCGACGATGCCGATTGTGGGTGATGTGGAGACGATGAACGAGACGTTCGTGGAGCAAATCACACAGTCAGCGCAGGCTGCGATTGATGCGGTGGTGGAGAGAGGCGTTGCCGATCGTCATCGCGTGGGTGTGGCAGGTCATAGTTACGGTGCGTTTATGACCGCTAACTTGCTTGCTCATACGGATCTTTTTGCCGCCGCGATCGCAAGAAGTGGTGCGTATAATCGCTCGTTAACACCGTTTGGGTTTCAGGGTGAGCGACGTTCTTTGTGGGAAGCTCCCGAGATGTATTCGAGGCTTTCGCCTTTTTTCCACGCAGACAAGATCAAGGCACCGCTGTTGTTGATTCATGGTGAGGAGGATCCGAACTCCGGGACATTCCCTCTCCAGTCACGACGTCTTTTCCATGCCTTACAAGGGCTTGGCGGTACAGCTCGTCTGGTCGTGCTTCCTCATGAGGGTCATGGTTACAAGGCACGTGAGAGCGTGTTGCATGTGTTGGCCGAGCAGTTTGACTGGTTCGACGAACATGTAAAGCACAGGGCTGTTAAGGCAAGCGAAGAGGAAGAGTAATTGGCACGAGCGCTGCCGATCAAGTAGGGCCATGAAGGGGCG
>CATLTV010000322.1 GCA_950059285.1 uncultured Pseudomonadota bacterium
AGAAGAAGTAGTCACGCTTGGCTCCACCAAACTCACCTGCGCCACCAATCTCGAAGTACTGACGACCAATACGTGCTGTCAGCGAGAAGCTTTCGGTATCAACAGGAGTCCACTCCATGAACAGGTTGTCCATGAAGAGCACGTTATCACTGTTGAGGTTGAAGAACTTACCACCACCCCAGAGTGAGTTGTGCCTCAAGCCCACGTGGAAATCCAACGTGTCAGTAGGCATGAATGTGATGTTGCCCACCACGTTGTTTGCGCCATACACACGACGGTCATCGGAGTCGAACTGATCCTGAACGTTATCATCTGTATCGCTCAAGGAACGGAAGTCCACGTTGTTGACGCCAAAGAAGCGAGACACAGCGCTGAGTTTGAACTGCACATACTCACCCTTGAAGATCCCCTCATCTTCCTCTCCCAGGTTATCCACACCAGGTGCGGTGATGTTCACCGTGGGGCGAGTGGAGAGCGCGTCACGCTCGGTGATGTCAACTGCGGCATCTTCCACGGCTTCTTCTTCAGTCTCTTCCTGAATCACATCAGCTTCGCTGATACCTGTCTGAGCGTAGACAGCGCTTGTGGAGAGGGGGATCAATGTAAGCGCAGCAAGCAGAGCAAGAACAGCTCTCTTGCGATTGGGGGCAAGGTCTTTGTTTCGATTGGAGATCTTCACAAAATGCTCCTCTGTGAGGTTTCACGTCATGCGTGGGTAGGGGTGGTTCTTGATGCTGATGAAACACCAGCCAGTGCCTATCTGAATATTTAGACAGTGTATTATTTTATCTTTCTAGTCAGAAACTTAGAGCTTCTTCACTTGACCGTAACTCATCACGATAATCTTGAGGCCGAAGCTGTTCAGGACAGGTCCAGTGATCTCAAGCTTGTCGCCAAGCCTCCAGTCGGGGTCGCGTTGGCCAACCTCACGATCCAGAGAAATGATCCAGGTCGTTGAGCCATCCTCGCTTTGAAGACGCATCTCGTTGAAGTTGTTGTTGGTTGCTTCCTGACTCACGACACCGGTGACTCGCATCACCTTGCCCTGATCAGTAGCTTCAAATGCGCGCGTAATGGACTCGGCATAAATCGCCTTCTTGTCCTCGCCTTCCTCGATATACTCGTCGGTCACGACCTTCAAGTTATCGAATGCCATGATCGCGTCGTAATCAAAGAACTTCATCAGTCCCTTGACCTCAAACTCGACCACATCACCAAAGGTAAAGCTTGCGGTACGAGAGTCGCGCAAGACAAGCATTCCGCCCGAGGCATCCTGAATGAAGAAGCTTCCATAGAAGCGCTCATCTTCACCACAAATGGATGGCTTGACGAAATAACGAGGATAGATGGTCACCACGCCGCGAACCTTTGTGGGCAACGCGCTCACAGTCACAGGAGTGGTCTCACCACGACGATCTGGCTCACAGTCGCCCGAGACAGGGTAGCTGTCATCAGGAGCAAAGCCATGCCACACGAACGCGTTCGCATCAATGTTTGAGCGCAACGAAGCAATGCTCGTGTCACCCTTGAATGATTCTGTGTAGTTGGTTGTCGTGAATTCGATGGGTTCTTGAACAGATTCTTCAGTAACTTCAGAATCGGGGCGAGGTGAAAGGGGCTCTTCAGGACCACCGCAAGCCATGCCAAGGAGGCAGATTGAGGTGGCTAACATGGTATGAGCCTTGAAAAAACAGGGCAGACGTCTCATGGTCGCTCTCATCATGGAGTCGGGCAAAACTGTGCTCACACGGGCGTGTCACACAGATCAAATTGTTCGCGGGTTGATGTGTTAATCCACAAGAGGGGGTAAAGTCCAGCACAAAGCTTGACCATTTATTATCAAACACGGTGTCGTCACAATGTTGTGACATAACCCTGACAATCCTTTGCAGCACAATCAAAACAGAAGGCGCAGGACAGATTGACTCACATGAGTCAATCTGTCCTGCGCCTTCTTCATACTTCTAGCCTACGCCTTGAATTACTCAGCGAATGGGCCGCGGTACCATGTGAAGTTCACAGCATCAAGCTGCATGGTCACGCTGTCTGCCAGAGGTCCTGGGAAGGAGCTAGCAGGTCCAACGTAGGTGATGCAGTCGCCGTTCATGGGGAGACGGCTGATGTTGTCGCTGATACGCAATGTTGTGGTCTGACCCTCGTGCTCGATGTCGAAGCAGAAGCTTGAACCACCACAAGCAGCACCTTCAGCAGAGGTCACCACGCCGTGCACGCGCACAAGCTTCTGGTACTCTTCCACAGTAAGTGCAGAACCAGTTTTCTCGATCACGCCCACATCGACGTTCTCGCCAACTTTCTCAACTTCAACAATCTGAGAGATCTGAGGTGTATCGCCACCGAAGCCGCGCACTGCTTTCACTTTGAAGTTAAGCTTGTCGCCCACTTTGACCACGATTGCGTTGCCGTCCTTGTCCATGGTGATACCATCGATGAACGCGAGCACGCCCACTTTCTGGTCCTGGAAGGTCAGACGTGCAGCAAGAGAGAAGTTACCTGCGTCATCTTTGCGCTCGTAAGCGGTGGATGTCACCACAGCACCTGTGATCACAAGCTCTTCGCCATCAGCAAAGACAAGCTCGTCTTCAGAAACATCCATGGTGTCTTCATCATCTTCTGTGATGGTACCATCTGCAAGGGCTGCTGACACAGAATCGTTCACAAGGCTAAGACCAGCGTCTGCTTCGTATGCACCATCGCCGATCACGAAGGAACCACCGCCGCCTTTGGCTGGGTTGGTGTTGCCCATCTGACCTTCGTAAAGTGCGCGGGTCTGACACTCGGTAAGCTCGCCACCCATGTCATCGGTGGTCTCGCCGCCCATGTCGTCATCGGTGGTCTCGCCGCCCATGTCATCTTCAGTGGTCTCGCCACCCATGTCGTCTTCGGTGGTCTCACCGCCCATGTCATCAGTGGTCTCGCCGCCCTGATCTTTGTCTGTGGTGCTGTTGTTTTCGGTGGTCGCGTTGTTCTCTTCGCTAGGATCTGTGGGGCCACATGCGGGAAGAGCACAAAGGGTAAGTCCAGCGATAATAAGAAGGAGTGAATGACGTGTTAAAATCTTCATGGTGTGTTTCCTTGACTGGTCGTCCAAGAGTTCTCTTCCTTGCTTGCGTTCTCAACACGACAAACAATCAGAGCGCTTTAATTCGCACAAGAGTCTTACAAAACTCCAAATGCATTACAAATTTCGATCGTTACATTCACTTCCGTGGTGAATGCGCGCAAACGACTACCATGGACTTAAATGAGGTTCAACCCTTTGATCACGATCCTTCTGTAACATTCTGATAACATCATTTTTTAATCAATATAATCAAACACTTACAAACAAAGAAAAGAACACATCCTGTCGTTTGCTGATCATTTTTTATAAAAAATCAATGAATAATCAAAACACATTCACGTCACTTCCACTGTGCTTATCAATGTTTACTACTTGACCAACTCGCAGTGCATTCACTCCACGTATCATCATACTCAACCCACCTCAGGTCTACTCATGAAACGTCTCCTCACACTCCTTCTCCTCTCTGGCATTCTCCTCCCCTCTGTGGCGTGTAAAACCACCTATGTAAGCGATCAAGATGAGCCCCGCATCGATGACTACGCCATGAGCTTGCGCCTTGATCGCCGTGACCTTGATCGCCTCTATGATGACAACATCAGCCAACTGATGACCTCCAACATCGTTGACATGTGGGAACGTCAGGCCGCGCAATCCACTCCACCTGTGGTCGCCATCTTCCCCATGCGCAACGAAACAACCGAACATATTGGGCCCCAACTTGAGGCGCTCCTCTCCAAGTTCGAGACCGATCTCGTCCAAAAGACACCTGTTGATGTGATCGACCACGCGTCACAACCTGAGCTCATCGCGGAAATTCAGGCACAGCAATCCGCTGCCTACGATCCCCAACGTGTCGCTGATGTGGGGCGTCAGCTTGGCGCACAATACATTGTCACAGGTAAAGTCTACGACGCCGCAGAACGCGTCGCCGATGAACGCCGTGTGCAATACTTCATGTTTGTACAGATTATCGATGTCTCTACAGGCGCGATCAAATTCCAAAACGAATCCAAGGTCACCAAGGGCCTCATCCGCTAAGAGCACCTCATGACCTCCTCCAACACCCCATATAAACACCTGTTTCATCTCCTGATTCTGGTGACGCTTGTCACCTTTGCTCAGGCATGCAATGGCTACTCCGATCAGGTTAAACAAGCCAAATCTCTCACGCTCAAGGGTGATATGGAGGAGGCTGTCGTTGCCCTGAACGAACGCCTTGAGGTCGACAGCGAACTTCAAACACCTGATAATCTGGACCACAACCAGACACTCCTGCTGTTAGAGCGCGCCACACTACTCCAGGCACAGGGAAAGTACGCGCTCTCTGCTCGCGACATGATGATCGTGGATGATCGACTCGAGTGGCTCGACATCGACAAGATGAGCCTCAAGGATCTGAGCAAGCGCCTCTACAGCCCCTCCAAGTCCAACTATCAGGCACCTCCTTATGAGCGGCTCCTACTCAACACGCTCAACCAGATCAACTACCTGACTGACGGCGATCTGGAAGACGCCCGTGTAGAAGCTCGCCGTTTCACCGTGCTCGAAAAATACTTTCTGGATGATCAAAATAAAACGCTCCAGCCCGAGCTGATCGCCCTTGGAAATTACCTCTCGGGAGCAACCTACGAAAGCTCTGGCAAATACGAGGAGGCGCTGACCCACTACAGTAAGGCCTGGTATTATGGCTTGCGCGATGAGGAGCTACGCATTCGATTGCGCGATCTGTATCGTATCTCGCGACGCACAACCGCACCCATCAATGATGTATTCTTTGAAGATCTCCTCAAGGAAGCCAAACAAGCTGGTCCACTCTCAAGAGATGAGTACTTTGAACTCCATCAGCGTGGCGACACTCTGGTCATCACACAGTTTGGTTACGCCCCATATAAACATGCCGTCAATATTCCCATCCAGACTGCGCGCCAACGCGCAGGGGTTCATGTCAACCCCGCCACAGGCAACAGCATCCACGCCATTCACTTCACCGAGCTTACATCCACAGGTCTCCCTGTCCGTTCGCTCTCCTCTGCACGCATTCGCGTGGATGATAAACCCGTCGCACTCACACAAGGCATGCATGTCACGCGCGCCGTGGAAATGGCGTGGAGCCTGATTGAACCCAAGATGGTCGCCGCAGCCATCTTACGCGAGGAAACACGCTCGGCGATTGGAGAAACTGGCCGAAAAGCCTCTTCACAGGCGGTCTCCACACACCCTGTGGCTGGCATCCTTGGCTGGCTCGCCGCAACCTCTGCACAAACGGCACTCGCAGCCGCCGATACACCTGACACCCGAAGCTGGAGCACATTGCCTGCCTACATTCGTATCGCACGCTTGCAACTGCCCGAAGGTCTTCACACGGTCGAATCTTATATCCATGGCAGCGGCGAGCGCCAGCTTGTCCCAGTGTGGTCCACAAAACTCAATGTTGTTAACTTCTCAAAAGCACGCTAACCCATTTATACAAGAGCATCATTATGACACACGCACGCATTCTATCCATCCTCAGCCTGATTACTCTGTTACTCATCTCATCAAACGCTCTGGCACTTGATGGATACAAGGATCGACGTGGCATCATGGGCGGCGTCTCTGTCGGTGGCGGCGTTGGCCTTGTTGAATCCGAAGAAGGGCTCACAGGTATTGACCAGGGACGCAAGATGGGATTCCACATGTCAGGTATGCTCGGCAGCGGAATCTCCAAAAAACTTACTGTCTTTGGCGAGGCCAACTGGTGGGCGCGCAGCGTGGAGCTGGGCGAAAACCAGCTCGCAAGCAACCACTACAGCTTCAATGCAGTGGGCAACCTCTTTATCATCAAGGGGATCTTTGTCGAGGCAGGCGGTGGCTTTGCTTACGCCAGCTATGACGCACAACAGGGCACCTATGCCTCTGTGCAAAACTATCGCGAGATGGGACTCGCCCTCAAAGGTGGCGCAGGCTTTGAGAACTTCATTAACAGCAACACCGCCGTGGGCTTACGCGTTGACTATACACGCCACTTCTACAACAACGCCGATTTTGACACCGTGACAGGCGGCCTCACATTGCGTTGGTACTGATTCCTACTCGGACGAAAAAAGAGGGAGTGGCGGGGGCAAAAAATCGAAGATTT
>CATLTV010000323.1 GCA_950059285.1 uncultured Pseudomonadota bacterium
CATCCTCCCTGAGCATGCTCAAAATATGATCCGGGAATGCGGCTATCACACGCCAGAACTTTCTTTATAACGCTCTAAAGAACCCACACCTCATCAACTTGCGCATCATGAACCTCGGCATCAGAAACACCTGCACCGAAAAACTGATCAGCCAGCTTGCGAGCTTCAGCGCGATGGAACACGTTGAAGAGTTATGGATTCATGACATGTATTACGACACTGTGCGCTGGCTTGACCAAAACAAAAAAACCTTCCCCAACATCACCACCATACGCGTGCGAGGACATCGTGGTTATGGGAACAAGGACCTTGAGCAAAGGTTTAATAACTGCGCCTGCTTCCCACAGGAAGTGTCACTCAAACCACTCCCTTACACACCACCTTCATAGCCATGGCAACAGACGAAAAAAGAGGGCCATCAGGGGCGGCAATTTACTGCGTAAATTGCCGCCCCTGATGGCCCTCTTTTTTCATCACATCACAATGCTCAGGGAGCTGCGTAAAACGCGCTCACGCCTGGCCCAAGTGGAATCTCAAACTGCAACCAGACAATCAACAGAATCGTCCAGCCAATTGCAAAGGCAATGGAGTAAGGCAACATCGCAGAAATCAACGTCCCCAACCCTGCTCGCTTGTCATACTTTTGCGCAAACACAATGATAATTGGCAAGTAAGGCATCAAGGGAGAGATGATATTTGTCACTGAATCACCCACACGATAACCCGCCTGAACAAGCTCTGGAGAGAGACCAGACATCATCAACATGGGCACAAAAATGGGGGCCATAAACGCCCACTTCGCAGATGCAGAGCCGATAAAGAGGTTCATCGCAGACGACACAACAATGAACGACAGCAGCAGTGGCAAACCTGTCAAACCAAGCGACTTGAGCATCTCCGCCCCCTTGACCGCAGACACACTACCAAGGTTGGTGTGGTTGAAGTACGCCACAAATTGACCCGCCACAAACGCGAGCACAATGTACGCGCCCATGCTCGCCATGGCCGCAGATGCCATCTTCGCGATGTCCTTGTCATTCTTGATCTTTCCGACCATCACACCATACACAACACCAGGAATAATAAACAGAATTGTGATCAGGATCTCCACCGAATGGAAGAACGGGTCATACGCTGAAATGGCAGGCGCACCTTCGGCAATCTCGGCGCGCAGGGGCGCTTCGGGCAGCAAAGCAAGCAAGGAAAGACCACCCAGAGTCACCGCACCCACCAACATGCTCACCAGGAACGCACGCTTCTCTTCAGCCGTAGGATCAGCAGGAACAACCGCCTCATCCAAATCTGCATACTGGGAATCCCACTCACCAAGCATCGGCTCCACAACCCTTGTCGTTACAAACGTTCCCAACACAGTGATCAAGAACACTGACGCCACCATAAAGTAGTAGTTGCAGGTTGGGTTAATCGTCGCAGCATAGGCAGGATCAAGCGTCTGTGCGGCTGCTTGCGTCAACTTTGAGAGCAATGGGTCAAGACCTGTAATCGCAAGGTTTGCGCTAAAACCACCGCTGACGCCAGCAAACGCAGCCGCCAGACCTGCGATGGGATGTCGCTTCATACCTGCAAAGAGCACCGCGCCAAGAGGTGTCAACACCACATAACCAGCATCGGCGACCATTGAACTCATCACACCAGCAAACACGAGCGTTGCTGTAATCAATGAGGATGGCACGCTCTTCACGAGCACCTTGAGACCCATGGTAATAAAACCAGTGCGCTCAGCAACACCAATACCAATCATCACGGCCAACACAGGACCGAGCGGGGCAAAGTTAATAAAGTTGGTGACTGCACTGGTGAAAATCCACTTGAGCCCTTTTTGGCTCAGCAAGCTCTCCACGGTCTTTGTCACCGTCGTACCGTCGCGCTGTGTCACATCTGCGGCTGAACCATCAAACACAATACTTGCCAGGACAACCAACACGGTCAGCAGCACAAATAATGTCAATGGGTCAGGGAGCTTGTTGCCCAGGTCTGCGAGCTTCAAAAAGAAGCGCACCATGGGGTTTTTCTTATCGGCCTCGGAGGAGGATACCGAGTCAAGTGTGGCAGCACCTTCGGTCTTGGTCTCTTCGGTGCCTTGTGGGTTCTCATCAGCAGACATCTTCTTGTCACTCCTTTTTTACATGGTTACTTCAAGGTCTAAAAAACAGCAAAACCTTACACAGAACGCCGTCGGACGCAATGTAAGGTTTTGATTCAACCCCTGAAATCAGGTTGTGACAGGATCATCCAAGTTATTTTCGGCGGCGAGCGTTGCTCCTCTTGTGCTTGATACGAAGAGCTTCCTCTTGACGGGCACGCTGTAGGGTAATCTCCTCATCAAGCTTTTGCCAACTGGCCACACGTTGCGCCGAAATCTCGTGATTGGCCACGGCTTCCTGCACGGCGCATCCAACCTCGGTCAAGTGCTTGCAGTCTCTGAACTTGCAACGTGATGCAATCTCGGCCACATCCGAGAACGCCTCCATATCGCGTTCATCCACTTGCCACAAACCAAGCTCTCTCATACCAGGTGTATCAAGTAAGAGCGCACCAGAAGACAACACAATGAGTTGCCTTGCAGTGGTGGTGTGACGGCCACGATCGTCGACCTCACGCACCTCTCCTGTGGCTTGAAGGCCCGTGCCATACAAATGGTTTACAATGGTCGACTTGCCCACACCAGATGAGCCAATAAGACCAATTGTTTGCTTGGGTTGAATGAGCGCATCCAGCGCCTTGTGACCATCATCAGACACCATACTCAACGCAAGCACACGCGCCTCGGGAGCTGCTTCCCTGGCCAGTTCAATGAAGGAATGCCGTTGAGCCTTGCTTGTCAGGTCGCTCTTGTTCAAGATCACGGTGACCTCTGCGCCAGACTCGCTGGCAAGAGACATGTAACGCTCAATACGACGCTCACTGAACTCCTGGTTCATGGAGGTCACGACAAAGATATGATCCAGGTTGGCAGCAATCATTTGAGCGCGTGTGCGCTCTCCTGCGGCCTGTCGAATCAAAGCGGAGCGACGGTCAAGAATACGCCACAAACGCGCGTGCTCATGACCATCAATGTGCTCAACCAGAGCCCAGTCACCTACAGCAGGCAACTCTGTCGGGTCACTTGCCTTGTGGAACATGGAGCCACGTGCAATGGACCAGAAGACTTCCTTGCCCGTATGCACGAGGAATCGCTTACGATACGCCTCGACAATACGTGCGGGCTGAAAACGACGTCGCTCCTTGGGTGTGAGTTGGCTGTCATAAAAGTCATCCCAGCCAAGCGTTTCAATCCCCCACGCTTCATCAGTTAAACGATCTAACACGTATGACGCCTCTAGTGTTGTGACATGCAGCCAAGATTGTTGTGATTATCCACCTGGCACACGCCAAGCTTTCCTGCAGACAACACACAACGTTGGCCCGCGCTGGTGCACTCCTTGACAGGACCACCAGAGGAATCTTTTGCATTGAGTTCACACGAGCTTGCGCCCACAAGAATCGTCAACAAAAACGAGGTCTTCATGAGCAATCGTATCATTTGAGGTGCGAGGTGTTGATGGAGCCAAGAAGCTCCTTGTTTGAGGTGGTCTTGTTGATCCTCTTGAGCAACCAGGAGAGGCTCTCCTCCTTGCTCTTCTCTGCAAGCTTGCGACGCAAGGCGGGGACCTTGATCTTCTCCACATCATTGAGGAGATCAAGCTCACGACGAGTACCACTGGGGTGAATATGCACTGCGGGGAAGTAACGACGCTGGCTCAATTCACGATCGAGGATAAGCTCAAGGTTACCTGTACCCTTGAACTCCTGGAAAATCACCTCGTCCATCACGCTACCTGTCTCGATCAGAGCAGTAGCAACAATGGTCAAGCTACCACCGTCTTCAAGCTTACGTGCTGCACCAAAAAGTTGGCGAGGTCGATCAAGCGCACCTGCGGTAATACCACCAGAGAGGATCTTACCTGAGCCTGACATGTGGTTGTACGCACGCGCAAGCCTGGTAATCGAATCAAGCAAAAGCAGGACATCCTTACCTTCCAGCAGATCTGAAAGCGCACGCTGGAAGACCTCCTCGGCCACCTTGACATGATGCTGAGGCTTCTGGTCAGAAGTAGACGCCACAACCTCAACAGGCACATTACGACGAAAGTCTGTCGCTTCCTCAGGACGCTCATCCACAAGGAGTGCGATCTGACTGATTTCAGGGTGGTTTTTCGCCACGGCTCGAGCCACAGACTGAAGGATTGTGGTCTTACCTGCTTTGGGCGGACTCGTCACAAGACATCGCTGCCCCTTACCAATTGGCGTGACCATATCGAAGATTCGACCAATGGACTCATCCCTGTGTGTCTCCAGACGAATACGCTCAATGGGCTGGATCGGGGTGTAATCACCCATGCGTTGAATAAGCTCATCAAGGCTAACCTGAGGCTTTTGTCGCGGCGCAGCCGACTTCCTGTTGCGGTTTCGATTACGGTTGCGGTTGCGATTATTTCTTCTGCGACGTGATGAACTGCGCTTTTCACCATCATTTTGGTGCTGCGATACATCTGAACTCATAGACGTCCTGCCTCTGCTGATTTCTTCATTGATTGGTGGGACTGCCCTGAAACACATTGAGTCCCTACAAATACACATGACCCGCCATACATAATACCTTGCACACAGGTCCAGGGCTCCACCCAAATTTCATTAAAAAGCTCAAGGGCTATCGTACATTACAACAACCCGAACATTGCCCAGCACAGGATTACCTTGTTTACCCCTCAAGATCAAGTACAATCCCTCCACTTAAATACCTCCCCATCACCACAGGATTCTTCATGAAACGCCACGACAGACAACACGCTCGCCAGGAAATAGACAACCTCACCACACTCCAACAGGCCATCACACAACACGCCGACCTGAGCCACCATGTCATTCATTCCATCGATGTACGTGGCATCCATAACTGGAATGAATGCAACCTCAAGGACACACTCTTCCTTGGCTGCACCTTTGAAGACAAAAACCACAGACTTGAAGTCGAAGCTCAGGGCGCATATGTCTTCCCCGCCTTCAAGGATATCCCCTACTCTCCCTATCGCTCAAAACTTTACACCGTTGATGAACTACTCGACGGTTATCAATCAGGTGGCTACTTCAACACCACCGACTATCAGATCTACGCCCACTTTGATCAGTTTCGCCGCAAGGACTGCGGAACCCCCATCAAAGAAACACTCGCACAACGCCTCCACGACCACGCCATTGATGACGCCCTTGAAGACCTCCTTGATGACATCGGAAAACTCAAAGTCATCGGAGTCATGGGAGGGCACAGCACCTCACGCACAGACCCCTGGTATCGTCATGTCGTCACCTCCAGTTGGATGCTCGCACGAGAAGGCTACTTCATCGCCAGTGGTGGCGGACCTGGCATCATGGAAGCCGCCAACCTTGGCGCATACCTCTCCAATTACGATAACCCCGAAGTCATCGACGAAGCCCTCCGCATCCTCGCCAAAGCCCCTCTTTACAGCGCAGGTTTAAAACCACATCAAGATGGCTTTGAGGAAGCTATTGAGGCCTACCTCTCCACGGCAAAAGAGGTCATCGCCACACTCGGTCAGGACCCCTCCCCCACCACACAAACAACCTACAAACAGCGCACCAACACACCAGGAGAAAGCCTCGCCATTCCCACATGGTTCTATGGCCATGAACCAAGTAACCTGTTTAGCACACACATCGCCAAATACTTTGCCAATAGCATCCGAGAAGATGGCCTGCTCGCCATTTCACTTGCTGGTGTCATCTACGCTCCTGGCAGCGCGGGCACACTTCAGGAGATCTTCATGGACCTTGCCCAGAACCACTACACCACCTTCACATGGCGAAGTCCCATGGTCTTCCTCGGCTCACACACCTATCAGGATTGGTTCAAACTCATTCAACAGTTTGTCCAACAAAGACAGGGCAATAAACCCTACGAAGACTACCTCACGCTGGTCGACAAACCAGAGGATGTCCTCCAGTTCATCCAAAGCAATCCGCCCAAAAAGATTTAAAAACAAGTCACTTGGCGCACTCAAAAAATCAGCTCAAGAAGGAGCAACCTCACAGTATTCTCCTTTTCCTCACACGCAACCTGCGCTATCTAGTCAGACAGGGAGGCGG
>CATLTV010000324.1 GCA_950059285.1 uncultured Pseudomonadota bacterium
GAGCAAGCCCCGTCGATGGAGCCTCTTTTTATGTGTATAACCTGTCTGTCAGCTTACTCGGCAGCTGCTTCGTGAGGAACGACAGACACGCGACGCTTGCCGCCAGTGGTGCGGTCGAAAGAGACCACGCCGTCGACGAGCGCAAAGAGTGTGTAATCACGACCGAGGCCAACGTTGCGACCTGGGTGAACGCGTGTGCCTACCTGGCGCACGATGATACCACCAGCGCGGATCACCTGACCGCCGTAGACTTTAACGCCGCGATACTGTGGATTCGAATCGCGACCGTTACGTGTAGAACCTTGTCCTTTCTTATGTGCCATTGCTTTGTCTCCTAAGTCTGGGTGCCTCGCCTCAATCTGAGGGTCATGGGCACCTCGTGTCAGTCTCCCGTGTTGCAATCAATGGGAGACCTTGAGCTTGCCATCATCTCGTTGCCATGGCTGATGACTCATGAAGGGTGTGGAACCACACCCTGTGAGGAGCCATGAACAGGAGAGAAGGGTTATTTATGCCTCAATGCTTTCAATTTTCACGCGTGTGAAGTGCTGACGGTGACCGTTGCGCTTCTTGTAACCTTGACGACGCTTCTTCTTGAACACGATCACTTTGCGGGCTCTTGCCTGCTCAACGACGCTAGCGACAACCTTGGCTCCTTCAAGGACAGGTGTGCCGATTTTGAGATCCTTGCCTGCACCTGCGGCGAGCACCTGTTCAAAGGTGTATGTGTCTCCTGCTGCGACGTCAGCAAGTTTCTCAACTTTGATGACATCTCCTGCCTGAACGCGGTACTGCTTGCCGCCTGTTTTGATGATTGCGTGCATCTCTTGACTCCTGTGTGTTCACTACGAGGCGCGTGATTCGTTCACGTCTTGTCTTGCCTGCAATGTGCAATTGTTTTTGTAGTGGTTGGTGGTCATGAAGTTCATCACCACCAAAAATCTTTACTATTTCTGGGGTTGTGTGTGCTTCCATAAAAAAGAAGGCCACACAAGGGGAGGCAAAATACACAGCATGTCCTTGTACGTCAAGAGCTTTACAGCACCGGCCTCACTTTCAGACGTGATGTATATGTATTGTGTAACATGTTCAGCAAGAATTCACGCCAGCGCACACAGCAAAGCACTACAATGCAGGTGCTTTGCTCGCAAGATATTGCGATGTCATAAACTCCTGACCAGTTGTGTGTTCAGCAGGGGTTGCAGAGGGCGATCATATATGGCAATGAGTATTCTATGGATAAAATATTTTAACTTAAGTAGTCTCGTTAAAAGTAAGACCTCAACTCAAAAGGTTTGATATATGAATCATTATCGCGTTCAACCATTTTTTTATGTAGCACTTCTCATGCTTGGCGCATGTTCTCCTCCTGACTCCAAGAATGAGGGGTCTGATATGACTGGAATGGATCTGGGGATGGATATGTCTGGTGACATGCTTTTGGAAGGAGATATGCCCAGTGATATGGGTATGTTGGATATGCCCAAAGATCTTGACATTGTAGATATGGTCGAGGAGCGGGTTTGTTTGGAAGGTTCCGAACGTGTGGCAATTGGTGAAGAAATTTGTCGTGAGGGTGTACTCTATGTGTGTAACAACCAACTCAGCTTTACGAGTCGTGAACGCACATGTGCCGATGTGCCTGTAGATATTCAAATTATTCAAATTTCTGCACGCGCCACATCCGAAATGACCAACATCTATCGTGTTAAAACACTGTACACCGTCACCAACTTGGGCACCGAAACTGCTTTGAATTTGACGTGTGAAAACCAGTTTGATGATGAAGAAGGTACGTCCGAATGGGTTGATAATATTGGTTTTGATACATTTATGCTTGCTCCTGGTGAGGAGCATGTCATTGAAAGTGCCAGGTCAAAAGGAGAAGGGGCAAATCGAGCAGGGACGTTTCGTGCTCGATGTGGTGCGTCCAATGAGGGGGAACTTGCTGCGTCTTTGCGCAATGAGGCTTCTACTACTTACACCTATTAGAGGTTCTTCATGAATAGGACATTACTTATCATCGCGTGTCTTGGACTTTGTTATGGTCTGTCAGGGTGTCGTGCTCCTGAATCTGAACCTGAGTTTCTGAGTTATATCGATTCAGCCGATGTGTCAGCGTATAACATTGAGGGTGAGAGGTTTGCTTTTACCACTGAGGATTGTGTATGGGGGGTCTTTGAGTATGATCATGGCGAGGGACCACTTTCAATGCTCTCCATATCGTGTGGGGATAATAATGAAATTGTATCTGCTAGTGGAATGAGGGGGCATCTTCTTTCTGAATACAAGCCTGACAATGATAGAAGGTTAGGTACTCCCACCATCTATGTACAGGATGAAATTTGGTATGGGCCAGAGCATTCACACATAGATGCATGTAAACATGATCCTGACAACAACGCCATAGTGGTAATTGGGTTTCATTTCGAAATGAAACCTGCAGATGAATCTGTCATAATTCCAGATGGTTTTAATCGTGCTTATCAGGCCTCATTGGTTTATCAACTCGCTAACCCTGACTTGGATGTGCCCTGTTTTCGTATAAACGTACAGGGTGGTTTCTTCGTCAAGGATTGAGTGGGCACATTTCATCTCACAGTGAGGACTACCTTGTCCTCGATTGCGAGACTGTTGATGCGCGTTCTTTCTCTTGCTCAGTTTTGGCTTTGAAACCAGCTCTAAGTTGCCGCTCTTGACCTCCTCAAGTAGCGGCACTTCCGTTTCTTGTGCCTCGCTTTTTTGAGCGATGTCCTGTCGGGATGCGTTTTTGCTGCCTTGCAGGCACCGTGTTTTTTGCCTGACTTTGGGCGTATTTTGATATATATTCGGACTTTTGTTAGACACAAAAAACGATGATGTGACGCGCGCTAACCATGTGCTCTCTGATGCAAAAACAGATCCTTACCACCGAGCTATATCTGCTGCCATGAAATATCCAACCTCTACACGGCCTTTGATGGTCTCTTTGTTCATATCCGCTCTCTTTTTTACTGCCTGTTCTGATGATCAGGTCGAGGATAATAATGGCACCAAGCAGTGTCTCTTTGGTGATGAGCCTCACCCCATTACTGGATTGTGTCCTGAAGAGGTGCTTGATCCCGTGGATGATGAGGATCAGGGTATGACATCTGATCCTGTGATGGAGGATATGGCTACAACATGTCCCGCAGGCGAGGTTTGGGATGCAACACAACAACGTTGCTTCCCTGAAACAAGCCCTTCACTTGATATGGCTGTAGATGCCGCACCTGATGATGCAGATATGGGACCTCAGCCTGTGGATATGGCTGACTGGACCGATGCAACCATGGAGGAGCGACGCTGTATGGCTGGCGTCGATGATGATGCTGATGGTCTTGATAACGATTGTGAGTGTCTCTATGGCACAGAGCCTTATATTGCTGACACCGACGGTGATGGTCTGAGCGATGGTGAGGAGGATGTGAACAAGGACTGTCGCCCCGTGGGTGAGTCTGACGCGCGTACGGCGGACACGGATGACGATGGTGTAAACGACTTTGATGAAATTCAGAATAACCTTGATCCACTGGTCAAGGACTCTGATGGTGACGGCATCCCTGATGGCATTGAGTTCTTTGGTTGCACTGATCCCACGCTTGAGGACTCCGATGGCGATGGTATTCCTGATGGTATCGAGGATAGCAACAGGGATGGAGAGATTGGTGCGTGTCAGAACAGGATGTATGATCCTGCCTGTGCAGCAGGTGAATCCGATCCTTGCCTCGCAGACACCGATGGTGATGGTATCGCCGATCAGGATGAGACGATTTACAGAACCTGTCGTCCCTCCGATACACAGAACCTTGTGCAGCCCCAGCTCATCTCCAGCATGGATGGTGATTACCAGCTTGTCCTTGAGACGGGTGTGACCTCTGCTCCTGTGACATCCTCTGCGGGGACGGCCATGAACGCGCATGTGTTTGAGGATGTCACACATCATTACACAGGCTTTGTGCTCTCAATGGCACCTCCAGCAGGCGCCACGGAAGCATTCCAGCTTTCGGATCACGTCTTCAATCAGATTCTTGCCATCGCTCCATACTCGGCGTCTTCACGTCGTAGCGCAGGTCGTCAGGTCACCACACATGATGGTTTCAAGGCGATGGTGGATGCCACGGTCGATCTTCCCGCCGATGTCGCTCCAGAACAGGTGCGTGATGCGTTGCTCGCACAACTCTCTGGCGTCAGTGATGCGACCCACACCTTGATGGAGTCCATTCCCGTTGGGGCAGGTGAGAGTTCATTGCTTAAATATCAGGTCATTTCGAGAAGTCCCCAAGAGTATGTGGTGGTGGTCACCATCGCACCTCTGAGCAAGGCGCAGGATGCTTCGCTTGAAACAGGTTTCCGCAGTGATGACCTTACAGGTGGTGCTTCGGTCGCACTTGCGATGGAGCAAATCGAACCTGACTGCGTGTCTCACAAGGTCACCGAACGTGCGCAGGTTGATATTATCATCGCCATGGATGCTTCGGGCTCCATGCAAGATGAGCAGGAGGCGCTGTCAAACTTCGTCACGGATCTGACAGCCTTCCTTGATGCTGCAAACCTTGACTGGCGTATTGGTGTGACCAGCGTCGCATGTAGCAATATTACTCAGGATACAAGTTTGAGCGCCGATTTCCGCGCGCTGTTCCCCGCGCCAAGCGGTGGGTTCTTTGATGTGAATCCATGCTCCTTGCCGATTGGCGTGCCTTCCAGTGGCACATCCAACGGTCAGCTCATGACCACAGGTGGTGGTGCAGGATTCAGCAGTGACAGCACACAGATCAGTAACCGCATCAACGCGGTTAATGATACGAACTCCGAGTTCACATTGACCATGGGGATCGCTGCTGTGGATCGTGCGCTTCCTCGTAATGATGCAGATCCCAATAAAATTCGAGAAGATGCAGCGATTATTGTCATCGCTGTCACCGATGAGGAAGATGAGCACTTCAAGTCCGAGCTGGAGTTCCTCCCCACGGAAAACCCCACAGCAGCAGAGCGCACACAGCTTGATATGGCAACCGCTCCGTTTGTGGATTACCTCCTGAAGACAGAGGTTGGTGCCACGGTCTTTGGTCTCTATAACGTGCCAAACTCTGATTGTGATAGCGCCGCCCAGTTCGCCAGCGCGATCCATGATATCGTCAACAAGACAGGTGGTACTGGCGGAAGTATCTGTCAGTCTGATATCACAACATCTCTCCAGGCGATTGCGTCTGCCACAGCAGGTATTGCTTCGGGCTTGCGTCTGCGCGGTGCGCCCGTGGCACCAAGTGTTCAGGTGACCCATGCTCAGATCATGACTGACATGGAAATCAATGTCCCAAGAAGCCGCGAGCAAGGATTTGATTATGATGGTATTGTGAACCGACTCGCCTTCTACGGGGCAAACCCACCCCAGACCAATGACAGGCTCGTGATTCCTTACCTGCGCTGGTCCAACTCGATCTTCATGTGCACCACAGCGGCTGATTGCCCGGGTGAACAGAAATACAAGTGTGTTGATGGTGAGTGTCGTTAATGTCCATCTTGAACCAGGCTCCGAACTCTAACTTCAATTTCTTCAAGGAGAAGAACGTGAACTCAAAACTGTCCTTTCTTTTGATCCCTGCCATCATGCTCATGACCACAGCATGTCCTCCAGAGGCTTTGACCGAGGACCCTGTGGGCAATACAGGGGGAACATCATCAGACATGACCTCCACCACGATGGATATGAACACGACCCAGGATATGGGCTCCACAGGCACTGATATGACCGTGCCTGACACCGATATGGACTCCACTGACATGGGCGGTGGCGGCGAAGAAGTGTCAAACCCCTTTGAACTCACGGATCAGGCCGCCATTGATGCTGGTGCAATGCTCTATGTGGATCAGGCATGTAATGGTTGTCACGGTGAAGCTGGCGAGGGGCAGGGTTCCTTCCCTCCTCTCACGGGCACATCTTCCAAATCCGACGCCGATGTTTATAACATCATCAATGTGGGGCAAGGATTTATGCCTGCTTATGGTCCTGATGGTGACATGAAAATGACAGAGGAACAGATCTGGCAAGTGATTACCTACATTCAGGCTACATTTGAGTCTTAGGTTCTGTTGACAGCGACGGTCGAACAACAAGGTCGGGGCGAGGAATTGG
>CATLTV010000325.1 GCA_950059285.1 uncultured Pseudomonadota bacterium
TAGATGACTGATGAAGATTTGACGGCTTTGTGCGCGGGCTGACATGTCAGCCCGCGCACAAAGCCGTCAAATCTTCATCATCAATAGGGGGTGTGGCAAGTGTTAATTTTAAAAGTTAGAGCGGTTGTAGGGACCCATCACTCATGACAACCGCACGTTTGCTCACCATAAGCGATCCAGAAACAGTGATAAGATGCTGCATATCATCGGATAGTTTGAGGTCGATGAGAGGCTCATCGGGTGATGTGACGCGGAGAATATCCTGAATTGTTTTTCCTGCGGTGGCCCACCACAGCGTAAATTCCGAGGGATTGTCCTTGTGTGTGGTGGCGATAATGGCATGTCCCGAGTTGTGTGGGATGACTTTGAGCTGTCCAGGCAAGGCAAGTGCGCTCCATGCGTCCTGTGTGCCTGAGATGTGTGGTGCGCGCAGGTATGATGTGGCGCACGTGTTCTCTGCACATGTGCCATGGAGGATGAGTGTTCCATCAGGTGATGATGAGATGGATGAGAGCATATCAGCGCCAGATCTGAGCGTAGTTTCCTGTTTCCATGTGGCGTTGGGCTGCGAGTTCAGTGTGAAGACATCAGGTGCATCGCCCTCACAAATTAGAATGTGCAAGCCTCTGGATGAAAAGGCTTTTTGTGGGATGCATTCGGCAGGTGGTGAGAGGATTTCAAAGGTGTTTTTGTCTCTGTCCCAGAGGACAGGGTGGGGAGGTTGAAGGACCTTGCTCCCTTTTGCTTTGCATTGAGGATCGCTGTGAGGGTCTACATTGTCGGGCCACTGGCAAGATGCATCTGCGAGAAGGTAGAGCTGATGTGCTGATTGTGATTGTTGTGGTTTTGAGTGCGTCAAGCAGGTAGCTGCTTGGCAGGGATTATACAGGGGTCCGCGCTCGGGGGGCGGTTCCTCTCGTGCTTGTGTGACATCAGCGAGGATGGGGTCCTGACAGGGGGGGATAAGCCCCTGGTGCAGGGGTGGTGTGTTTGTGGGAGGTGCGGGCTGTGAGGTTGACGCAATCATGGAGGGGTTGGCAGGCGCAAAGAACGAGGTGGTCAACGAGAGCATTTTCTCGCGGGGGTCATGGTAACCTGGGAGGTTATTGAGCGATGGGTTTGCGCTCCAGGAGGATGCATCCTGACTGAGGGTTGCGACGCATGTGGTGTCACCGCTCCAGATCCATGAGCCATAACGTGTGAGCTTCTGGGGTTGAAATGGTGATTCAGTCCATGAGATGCCCGCATTGTTTGAGATCCAGGTTGAGGGGATACCAGCTTGTGTGGCTGCGGATGACGCGGCCTCGCCTTGAGCCACGATAACACCATCATGGCGCACATAGATTTGTTGAATGGTATCCAGCGCCTTGACCTGACGTTCTTTCCATGTGGTGCCATGATCCTGGCTGACAAGGATCGTAGATGTGTTTGCGATGGCGATGATAGCACCTTGTGCATCCCACGAGCGTGCGTTTTTTAGCTGTGTTAATGGTTTGAATTTATTTTGTTTTTTGTTTTCTTTTGTAGGGGTTGGAATGAGCAGGATATCGCCTGGCTTGTGTCTTCCAATGAGAATTTGATCCTTTCCATCGACACCAATCCATGTGGAGTTTTCGGGAGGTGTGATTGCACCAAGAACGCCGCGTTCTGCGTGTACAGCGACGAGGCCGAGGTGTGTTTTATGGATCGACAGGTGTTCACCAAAGGCAATGATGGGTGCTGGGCCAAGCTTTGGTGCGATGAGTTTTGTGCTGGTTTCTTCAAGCCACGGAGGTGTGATCAGAGAGGATTCCAACGCGAGGTCAAACGTAAGTGGTTGTTCTGGCTCAAGGAGGATGACCCTGGGAAAGGGCTCAACAGGATCGAGTGGTGGTGCAGTGCTCTTGTGTGAGGAGCATGCAGTGAGCATGAGGGGCAGTATGAGTAGTGAAGCGCAAAGTCTAGTCATGGTCATTGGCGTTCCAGAGGTGTGTTCACAAAAGAGGATATCGTGGGGCTGAGTATCATGTGATAGTGTGGCAAGCGCAAGCTACAAGCAACACTCCAGAGAGTAGAGAGTCTTGAGTGGGGAAATGTTCCATATTTAAGAGGTGAAGAGTTGATGGATATGCGAGCCGAGTCAACCGAGCAGATGCAGAGGCGACAGCGATTGGAGGTTTTGATGGACCGTTTTGTCGCGGTGAGTATGCGTAGCAGGACGTTGCGACTGGGGGCACCATCGCAGCGATCTGCGTTTGATCTTGCGCGCGTGGCATCACTACACGAGGGGTTTTGGTCGCAATTTTGTGAGGTTATGGGTCGAGATGAGGATGGCAGGTCTGTAGAGCTGGTGTCCATCAATGCGGGTGATGAGCTTGAGCGTAAAATGTCAAGCGATCTTCATGTGTTGCACAAGGCAGCTTTGGATGAACGTGTGGAGTCTGGCGCAGATACGCTGGGTGTGGGGTGGCCATTTATCAAGGGGGTTTCGAGTGATGGCACATGGTTTCGCGCGCCGTTGTTTATCTATCCTGTGGAGTTAAGCAAGACCAAGCAGGGTCGACTTGTGTGGCAGATCTCTCCATCGGGTGCGGCCTTTTTGAATGATGCTCTGGTGCAGGTGATGGCGCGTCATTTTGGCGTCAAGTGGTCGTTTGAGCACTTTGCCGAGCAGGATTCTGATGGGGTGATTTCGCCAGATGTATCCACGTGGCAAGATCTGCAAGAGGCGTTGATGCGCGATGGTTTGAATATCGTGACACAGGATGCCGAGCGAGAGGTTCCGCGTCATTTTGTAAGGTGGACGCAGGAGCAGCGTGCGTCTGCTGAGCGCGGGTCCGTGGAGCTTTGTTTTGAAGCGATCCTGGGGAGGTTTCCTCTGGCTGCTACAAGCGTGATTCTTGACTACCATGAGCTGCTTGATGGTCAGATGAGTGCAGAGCGTCTGGGGGCAGCGTTGCATCTGGTGCAGATTGGTGAGGGTGGGGATCTTGATGCACGTGATGATGTGGAGAGTGGTTTCAAGGTATCAGGATGGCGACCATTTTTATCTGATTCAAGTCAGGATGCTGTGATATCGCACGTGGAAGGTACAGGGGTTGGTTCAAGCGAGGGGATCGTTGTGCAGGGTCCTCCTGGTACAGGTAAATCCCAGTTGATTTCCAATATGTTATGTGAGTTCTTGGCGAGCGGTAAGACGGCGTTGGTGGTATGTCAGAAGAGGGCGGCTTTGGATGTGGTGGCGTCGAGGTTGTCTGTATTGGGGCTTCATGAAGCGCTGGGCGTGGTGCACGATGTGAGGCGCGACAGGAACTTGTTTTGTCACAAGCTGGCATCAACGCTGACGCCGTTGTTACATGTGGATGAGTCGCAGCGAAAGCTTGATGATTTTCGTCGTGGTCATGCACAGGACTCACACAAGAAGGCGATGCGCGAAGTGGACAAGATGCTTGGTGAGAAGCAGCAAGCGTGGCGTATTTTGTTGGGTGTGGAGTCGGACAGGCCAGGGTTATTATCACTGGAAGAGAAGGCATTTGATGAGCCCGAAGATGCAGACAGGTTATGTGTCGATCTTGGTCGATTTGCGTGGCAAATTTCAGAGCAGATGTGTGTCGATGAGATGCCTCATATTCAACGATTGGCTGCGCAGGCAAGACCCTTTGTCATACCTCATCCATGGAGCGATCGACTGAGTATGAAGAGCGTCGCTGAGGGCGCTCGTCTTGCTGAGTTCAAGGAATCACTGGCATCACTTGAATCCGATCTGAAAGTGCTCGTTGAACGTGATAAACGTGGGACGATGTCTCCAGATAAGTCGTGTGAATACAATGTATTATGGTCAAGGGTTCAAGTGTTGCTTGAACTGTTGGAGGAGGGGAATGAGGAGGCTCTGGATGACTTTGCGTTGTTCTGGACGTGGTGTGATGGGGAGGACAAGGGTGGGACTTGGCGCGCATTGACAGAGCGATTGAAGAAGGCACGTAAGGAGTTGATTGCAGTGCCCTGGTCGCTGGTGCTTTGTCGTCAGGATGAGCTTGAGAACTGGATTGAGCTTTTGACCGAGTTAAAGCATTTGAAGGGGAAGTGGTGGCGATTTTTTTCTCCCACGTTTTGGAGGTTAAAGAAGGTGCCTGGCGAGGTGCTTGAGGTGGTGTTCAAGAGCGAGGGGTATGAAGAGGTTGAGGCGTCTGGGGAGGGTGCTGCGGGTCTGCCCGTGGACTTGGTGAGGTTGTGTGAGGGTGCCATTGCGTGGCAGGCGTTTATTGCGGATTTACCCGAGGACAATGCCTTCTTTGATTTTGGATTTCAGGGAGATCCAGAGCAAATTGATGATGCCTTGAATGAGGTTAAGAGTCAGGTTGAGTTGGTGCAACAGGTGCATCTTGTGCAAAAGGAGCTATCTGGGGAGGCCGAGGTATACGAAGTATTGCCCGAGGTGTGGTCTGTGTTGGCATCTGGAGTGGGTGATTTGCCCTTTTTTGCAGCGCTCCAGGCGGATGCCCGGGGTGACGCGTTGAGCAAGGCATGTGAGCGAGGTCTGGATGTCTTGACCGAGATTCTTGGCAAGTCCTGGGTAGAGCTAAAGCAGGAGCAGTGCAGGACGGGTCAAGCACAGGAGGTGTATGTTGAAATTAGACGACGTACACAATGTGTGGATGAGCTTGATGCGTTGAGCAAGCTTGATGTGGAGCTATCGCAACGTCCTGATTTTGTAGATTATTTTTTGCGTCGTTTTCAAGGTTCTGTGGAAGCGTCGGTCTGGTTTGAGATGAGTGTAGAGAGGGCCTGGCGATCGGCCTGGATCGAGCGTGGTGGCGGTGAGAAGAGATTGAGCGAGGTGATTGCGGGCGATGAGTATCAGGCAAGATTGATGGGGTCTGTGGATGGTCGCAGGGCACATGCTGCTGATGCGTTGTTGGCAAGATACAGAGGTGATTTACAGAAGGCGGCTCAGGATAGTGGGAGACGAAAGGAGTTGCAGCAGCTTTTAACGCAAGCGAGGAAGCAGCGTTACAGGCTGACACTCAGGCAGATGGTAGATCAGTTCTGGGAAGGTGCCTTGAGAATGGCTCGCCCTATATGGTTGTGTTCGCCTGATTCTGTAGCGAGCTTGTTCCCGCTGGAGATGGGTTTGTTTGATGTGGTGATCTTTGATGAGGCAAGTCAGTGCCCGGTGGAGAGTGCGATGGGGGCGTTGGTGAGAGGAAAGCGTGTGGTGATTGCAGGGGATGATCAGCAGATGCCACCCTCACACTTTTTCTCGGCGTCGGTGCAGGACTTTGATGATGACGAGGTTGCCGAGGAGAGTTTGCTCGCGAGTGATTCATTGATTGAGGCAGCGAGGCAATCCTTTGAGCAGATTACGCTGAGGTGGCATTACAGGAGCAAGCATGAGGCGTTGATCGCGTTTTCAAACATGGCCTTTTATGGCAACAAGTTGAAGACAGCGCCAGGCGCACTTTCTGTGCATGATATGGGGGGAAGGCCAGAGGGGCTGATGATGCGCCGCGTTGATGGTGGTTTATGGTCTGAGCAGTCCAATAGTGTCGAGGCTAAAGCAGTGGTTGAGGAAATTAAGTCCTTGTTATTGCTTGAAGAACCACCTTCGATTGGCGTGGTGACATTTAACTTGAAGCAGGCGGAGTGTATTGAGCGCGTGATGCAAGAGAAGATGCAAGAAGATGCTGAGTTTTTGATGGCTTATGAGCGTGATAAGTTGAAGCCATTGACCGAGCAACTGTTTGTGAGAAACCTTGAGAATGTGCAAGGTGATGAGCGCGACGTGATGCTGATGTCGGTGGGGTATGCGCCCACGGAAGAAGGGGGGAGAGTGATGGCAAGATTTGGACCGTTAGGTCAGGAAGGTGGAGAAAAAAGGCTGAATGTGGCGATTACAAGGGCACGTGAGGCGTATCTTGTGTTTTGTTCGTTTGATCCCGAGGAGCTTGATGTGTCAGGTACAAAGAACCTTGGTCCGAAGTTGCTCAAGCAGTTTTTGTGTTATGCGCAGGGTGTGATGCAAGAGCAGACACGTGCGACGGCTGCGCTGGAGAATGCTGCAAAGTTAGTGGGAGGCAAGGGGGTGGTGGCGAGACGCCGCGAGGTGGGGATGAGCTTTGGGCTTG
>CATLTV010000326.1 GCA_950059285.1 uncultured Pseudomonadota bacterium
CAACGGCACGCCCCTTTGTGCATCTCCCATGGATCAGGAGAACTGATCAGTTCTCCAGGGTAAAATAGCGAGCATGGGTTCGTGTTGTAACCACATGGCGAGGTTGAGCTGTTCGGTCAGAGGCTTGAGTTGTGTGGTGAGCATCTGTTGTGGTGTGTGTGTCTGTACCATGGAGCCACTTGCAAGCTCGCGCAAGCTTTGCTTGTGGTGGGGTATGAATCGCAGGTCTACTTTGCCTTCTTTAAGCTCGGTGAGTTCGTAGATCTTCTCAATCGCCCTGTCGAGTCCACCCAGATCATCCACAAGTTTTCTTCGCAAGGCTTCATCGCCAAGGTACACACGACCTCGGGCGAATCTGTGGAGTCGTTTGCGAGGCAAGTGTCGGGACTGGCCAACGCGTTCCAGGAAGCGTGTGTAGAAGCTTTTTGCATCTCCCACGAGGTGATCCATGGTGTCCTGATTGAGTGGTTTGAATGCGCTCATGAAGCGAGAGTTCGGATGTTGCTCGATCGCCTCGGTGTGAATATCCAGTTTTTCGAGCGCTTCGCCAAAGGCGATCTTTCCAACGACAACGCCGATGGAGCCCGTGATCGTGTTGGGCTGGCAGATGATATGGTGAGCTGCGCTTGCGAGGTAGTAGCCACCGCTGGCGGCGACATTACTGCAATAACAGACCAGAGGCTTTTCCATGGCGAGGAGTTTAAGCTCAAGCCACATGAGGTCACTTGCCAAAGCGCTTCCGCCAGGGGAGTTCATGTGGAGCAAGACGCCTGCACAGCGAGGATCTTCCTTGAGTGCAATGATTTTGGGGATCACCTCGGATGCCTTGATTGAGGCACCTCCGCCCACCATGGGGTTTGGGCCTTCATCCCCCATGACAATTGCGCCATTGAGATCGAGCACGCCAATGTAAGGCTTGCGTCGAATTAGAGGTTTCCAGGTGTACGGGGTGTGACGCATGGCGAGGTAATGGTCGAGTGGAATGGTGACAGGAGGACGTTCGTCTTTACTGAGTTTTTGGGCTTTTTTCTTCTGTGCTTTGGGGTCGGCGTCATCACTCTTGATGAGCGAGTCAAGCGGTGTGGTGGATGCGCGAGGATGTTGCAGGTCAGCGATGGGAGAGTCCTGTTCCTCGGGCATTGCACTTGCTGTGAGCCACGCTTCAAGGTGTTCGCCAATGGCAATATCTGTGATCAATCCAAGTGATTGCGCGACATCGGGTGTGAGCGGAGCCTGTTCAAGCGCGCGTTTTAGATCCTCAGAGGAGATGTTGTGAGCTTTTCTATGTTGTTCATTGAATTGATGAATTAGCCCATCCTGAAGGCATTGCATCATCAGGCGTTGTGGTGTGGTCATCGAGGACTTGTGAAAGCGGTGCGTGGCTGTTTTAAAGTCACCGAGGTGCACAAACTGGGCATGGATACCGATTTTTTTAAGGAGGTCATGCGCAAAGAGTTCTTCAAAGCGCATCCCAAAGAAGTAGAGGCGACCTGCGGGTGTGATAAGCCTGTCTGTGGCGGCGCTCATCAGGAGCATCTCACGAGGAGATGCGCTATCTGTGTGGATGATGACCTTCTTGTTGGCCTTGCGAAGTTGTTCCAGCCAACCGATCAGGTCCTGTGTGTGGGCGTAGCCCATCTGTAGGCTTTTGAGGCGCAAAATGACGCCATTGATGGTAGTGTCACTGGTGATGTGGCGGAGCGCCTCACGCAGCTCAAGCATGCTCATGGTGTGTTCTTGTTGTAAGAACCTCTGGATGCCCGAGGCGGGTGATGTGGCCAGCGGGTAATGCTTTTGCAGATCAAGCGTGACAAAGGCGGGCTGTTTGTTACGGAAGTAACGGATGATCCTGGTGATCGCCAGGCTCCAGAGCGTGGTGATGATTCTCCAGAGGTTGGCGATGAGACGAAAAGGGATCTTGAGCATGGTGGAATCGGGTAATCAGAAGAGTGGTGATAAAGCGGCCCAAAGAGGGGATATAGTAAGGACGTTTGCCAGAAAGTCGAGCTTGGCACTCCTGCTTTTTGTGGCTGTAGGTGTTGGCGTTGCGCTTGATGTGGGCTGTGTGGAGACCGCCGAGTGCGATCAGTCGATCCTGTGTCAGGACGAGTCTCAGGTGTGTTTTAATTATGAGTGTCTTCAGGAGTGCAGCGATGATTCGGATTGTGCATCCAACGAGACATGTACTTCATGTGAGACGAGTGATGCGTGTTTTGGTGCGATGACCCGTGCATGTGTTGTGCAAGATCAGTAAGAGAGAGCAAGAGATGTTAGCAAAGTGGATGCTTATCGCGGCGGGAGGCGCTCTGGGAGCGGTCTTCAGGGTCGGCCTTGGAGAGGTTGTGTCCGCGAGTACAGGCAAAGGTTTTTGGGGCACGTTCTGTGTTAACCTCCTTGGGTGCTTTATTATGGGCGGCCTCAAGGCGCTGGTTGAACATGAAGGACTTGGCAGCGAGGCTGCGCGCACCTTCCTTCTTGGGGGGTTCATTGGCGCGTTTACGACCTTCTCCACATTCATGGCTGATGGTGTTGTGATCTGGAGAGAGGGTAGTAGCATGGGCACCATCCTCTACCTTGGTGGCAGCGTTATCGGTGGTGGCATCTGTTTTCTGCTCGCCTGGTGGCTCGCCACACGGTTTATGCTCGCAGGCGGAGGTGGTGTGTGAGCAGACGGTTGGAGCTGGCAGAAGAACGCGTTGTGATCGAATTTCCTTACGATCGCAAGATGGTGGAGCTTGTCAGGAGCTTGCCAGGACGACGATTTAACCCCACAGAAAAGACGTGGTCTGTGCCTTCTCAACATATGGAGCAGGTCGTGGGGCGTCTTGTTCCTCATGGGTTTGAGCTTGGGGAGGAGTTGACCTTTGCGCTGATTGAGATGGGTGTGGTGATCGAGGAGCTGGCACGTGATGTGGCTCGTGCGCACAAGCCTTTTCTTGATGAGGAGCGCTTGCCTGCGGGGACATGGACCGTGGCAAAGCTGAACCACGAGGTGCAACAGGTGTTACGTGGTGCGTTTCGTGAAGAGCTGTGGATTGCTGCCGAAATTCAGAGTTTTGATCGCAATAGAAGCAGGGGGCATGCTTTCTTTGAGCTGGTCCATCGCCCTTTTCAGGGGGCCGATCCGAGCGCGCGCGTCACTGCTGTGATGTGGTCTGATGACAGGGAGCATATCGAGCAGACACTTGCCGATGATGGCGGAGGTGTGCGCCTGCGCGATGGGTTGATGGTGAGGTTCCTTGCTCAGCCAGACTTTTATACAGGTCAGGGACGCTACCAACTCAACGTGTCAGACATTGACCTTGCGTACACCAGCGGGACGATTCATCAGAACAGAGAAGCGATCCTCAGAGCGTTGAATGAAGAAGGGCTGGTGGATTTGAACGCGAGCAAACCTCTGGTGGATGTGCCTCTCAGAGTAGCGTTGATTACCAGTGATGAGAGCGATGCGTATGCTGACTTTGTGGATGAGCTAAGGTTATCTGGTTATGGCTTTCAGGTGGGGTTCTTTGCTGCGCATGTACAGGGAGCACATGCCGAGGAGAGCATTCTCAAGGCGCTGCGTTATTTCGAGAAGCACGCCGATGAATACGATGTTCTTGCGATTGTACGCGGCGGTGGAGCACGTTCAGATCTTGCTTATTTTGACACCAGAGCCATTGGCGAGTCGGTGTGCAAGCATCCACTCAAGGTGGTGGTGGGTATTGGTCACCAGAGGGATCAATGCTTGCTTGATTTCCTTGCTCAGTCAGAGAAGACGCCGACAGCAGCAGCAGATGCGATCGTGGAGCAGGTGGAGTATTACCTTGAGCGGCAGTACAGCTTACAGGATCGCGTGTTAAGAGAGGCCGAGCATATTATCAAGGAGGAGGGGATTCGCCTTGAGCAGCAGGTTGAACGTGCGCTCAGAGTGATGACACATGAGCTTGAACATGTGGAGCGCAAGGTTGATCGTGTTGCAGGACAGGTTGCCCGAGCCACCCGTGTGCGACTTGAACAGGAGCATCTTGGGGTGGAGCGCGTGTGGCAAAAGATTGAACAGTCCGCGCTCTCATCGGCCAGAATGGCGAGGTTCAAGCAAGCCTATTTGCAGGATCGATTATCACAGGTGCCAGGATCACACACCATCAAGCGTCAGTCGCGAGAGCTTGAGCGTTATCAAGAGCGGTTGCTTCGTGTGAGCAAGGCGTCGATCAAAACAGCAAGCGTGAAGGTGGATCGTGCTGCGGAGCGTCAGCGCCTACTTGACCCTCGCCGTGTGTTGGAGCGTGGTTTTGCGCTTATCAGGAACGCAAAGGATGATACGGTCATCAGGAGCGCTGATGACACCAGTACAAATCAGGAGCTTGTGATCAAGTGGTCTGATGGAGAGAAGAAGGTCAAGGTTCAAAAGACATAAGGAGAAACAATGGCAGAAGAGGTCAAGGAAGGAGAGGAGCAGCTCAGGTACGCAGAGGCGTTAAAGGAGCTTGAGACGATCCTCAAGGCAATTGAGCAGGATGAGGTTGATCTTGATGATCTTGGCGATCATGTGGAGCGTGCAGCACAGCTTATTCAGGTGTGTCGCGCCAAGATTGAACGTGCTGAAATGCAGGTCAAACGTATTGTAGACAGCTTGGAGAAAGACGAGGGGGAGTAGAATGTCACGGATGAGAGCGTTTGGAGATCGCTTTAGCGCGTTGGCATCGAGGTGGATGCCAGATCCTTTTGTGTTGGTCTTGCTGTTAAGCCTCGTGGTGTGTGTGATCGCGTTGGTAATGGGGCGAAACCTTGAGGGGATGGCGTTCTCTGAACGTGTCAGTCATCTGGCCACAGGATGGTTTGACTCATTGTACAAGGTGGGGTTGATGCGCTTTGCGATGCAGATGTGCATCGTGCTTGTGACGGGTCATGCGTTGGCGCTTGCTCCACCTGTACAGCGCGCCATTGGTGTGGTGTGTCGACAGGCGAAGTCTGCGCGAGCTGCGGTGGTGATCGTGGTCCTGGCGTCGTGTTTTGCGAGCTTGTTGCAGTGGGGACTGGGGGTGATTGTGGGGGCGTTGATGGCCCGCGAGATGGGCAAGTATCTCAAACGAGAGGGAATAGTTGTTCATTATCCGCTACTTGGCGCAGCTGGATATGCAGGTTTTCTGGTGTGGCATGGTGGGTTGTCTGGCTCTGCGCCGCTGAAGGTTGCGGAGAAAGGTCACTTTCTGGAGGAGGCGATAGGAGTCATTCCTGTGACCGAAACCATTTTCAGTATGATGAATGTGAGCATTACGTTGAGCATGATCGTGGTGCTGGTGGGGGCGTGTTGGTGGATGATGCCTCGTGATGAATCACAGATGGTGGAGTTTCCCGATGAGCCCGAACGAGATGTTCGTGATGAGGAGGTGCATTCGTCACGAGGTGGTGTGGTGCAATGGCTTGAGCGAGGGCGTGTATTTTCAAAGGGCGTGGCGTTACTTCTATGTGCATGGTGTGTGTGGTGGTTTGGAAAGAAGGGTCTCGCCGGGATGAATTTGAACACCATTAACCTGACGTTTTTGGCGTCGGGTTTGTTGTTGCACAGAAGCGCTCGTGACTATGTGGACGCTGTGGGTGAGGGCGTGCGTGGTTGTGCAGGCGTGATCTTGCAGTTTCCTTTTTATTTTGGCGTATTGGGCTTGTTAACAAGCAGTGGTCTTATCACACAGCTTTCGGAGTGGATGGTGTCGATGAGTGGGCCTGGCTCGTTTGGCGTGATGACCTTTTTGGCGGCGGGTTTTGTGAACCTGATGGTGCCTTCGGGAGGAGGGCAGTGGGCAGTGCAGGGGCCCTTGATGGTGGAGGGCGCGAGGCAGCTTGGTCTGGAGATGCCACAGGTGATTTTGGCGATGAGTTATGGTGATGCCTGGACCAATCTTTTGCAGCCTTTCTGGGCGCTCCCCTTGTTAGGTATCATGAGGTTAGAGGCACGGGATATCATTGGTTACACGGCACTATTGATGTGTTTGACAGGGCCCGTGATTATGGCGTGGTTGTATGTGTGGGCATGACGTGTACAGGCGCAAAAGATCGGAAGAGCGTCGTGTAGGGAAAGAGTGT
>CATLTV010000327.1 GCA_950059285.1 uncultured Pseudomonadota bacterium
TTGCGTGTACAGCGCCGAGGATCGTGTAGGACGAGCCATGGCGATGCAAGAGACCTCGGGGTCATCAAAGCCTTCGGTGAGGACGGCGACGTTGGTGAGTGCCTGGAAGTTTCCTTCTCGAAAGTTCTTCAAAACAAAGGCGCGTTGTTCGCTCTTCATCTCACCATGGATGACGCCCGCAGGAATCCCAATTTTATTGAGCGCACGGCTGAGGTTCTTGGCGTGTGCCACGGTGACACAAAAGGCAATGGTTCTGCGGTCGCGCGCAAGCTCCTGAATAGCACGCGCAACCAGTGCGTTACGCTCCTGAATGTCAACGGCCTCAGCGAGTTCGTCGACGTTAAAGTCGTCGCCAGATCCTCCGACACGGCAGAGGTCTGCTTCTGTGGCGACGCGGTAACCCCTTAATCCAACAAGGTAATTGTCCTGAATCATTTGAGCAATGGTTCGGGTGTAGACGATCTCTTCAAAGACTTCACCAAGCCCGATTTTATCACCACGTCGAGTGGTTGCGGTAAAGCCGAGCAGGGTGCCACCCCAGTCGCGGTCAAAGCAGCCAAGTTGGCGTAGTACGCGGCGGTTATCTTCTGCGGGAGCGTGGTGGCATTCATCATAAATCACGAGCCCAATATCACGACCTTCCTTGAGCGCGTTTAAGCGGTCTTCACGTAAGGAGCGAATTGAGCACACGATGACCTGCGCGTTTGGGCGCGCCCGATTTTGCCCCTGTTCAATATCTACAATGACCCCCTCGGGGAGTGCGTTTTCAAGCTTGTTTTTCGCCTGTGTTAACAGCTCCTCCCTGTGCGCCAGCACGATCACCTGCTTCTTGGCCATGCTCGCCAGGCGTGAGAAGATCACGGTCTTTCCCGCTCCCGTGGGGAGGCATACGACCATGCGTTTGATCCCCTGTTTACGCGCTTCAATCACCGCCTTGATGGCTTCTTTTTGATAAGGTCTGAGTTGGAACATGTGTCACCTCATACGTGGCAGGAGGATGCTCTGAGAAGGGGATTATAGATGTTATGGTTTGGGTTTGTAAGCGTAGTTTTGATCGTATTCGGGTTTAAGGTGTGGCTCTGCTGCTCTCGAGCACAGTGTATAAAGAGTGGGGTTTCAGGCGTGCAAGGGACTCTTTTATGCGTTGTTTTGCGATCCAAAAACCTCTGGAGTTTCACTGCGCTTCGCTCCGTTCATCTCTGTAGGTTTTTGTTGCAAAACGCTCCATCAAATTCCTCGCTGCACCTCGCTCGCGCTCGGTTTGCAAAAAATTTGTTGTCGCTCGCCATTTTGGGTGGTTGTGATGTGCAAAAAATATGTGTGTGAGAGTAAGCAGAGTGATTGGAAGTGAGCTTGCGAACTTCCTCAACTCTGCTGCTCTCGAGCACAGTGTATAAAGTGAGCTTAAAGCACTGTTGATATTCTGGAGAATGACCTGGAACCTGTAGTGAACACGTTGGAATCAAAACAAGACGCATCAAATCTTCTTGATCAGGATGCGTTCTACAACATGGTCAAGCAGACGCAGGGCTCATTATTCAGGGTGGCGCTGGGCATCACAGGTTCACACGCCATATCAGAAGAGTTGATTCAGGATTGTTATCTTATCTCGTACGAGGCTTTGCTTGATGGACGCTGGAAGGGAGAGCACGTCAAGAGCTGGACTCAAAAGGTTCTGGTTCGACTGGCAATTCGAAGGATGCAGCGACACAGGCGTCGGAATCAAATCATGCAAATAATTGGATTGAATAAGTTTTTTGAACACAAGACAAACACCAACGAACAAGGCATCGCGACAGATTCGAGTATTCCGCCGCACTTCATGGTGCACCTTCACGCGTTGCCCGTCATGCAGAGGAGCGCGTTGATCCTGCATGTGGTTGAAGGTCTTTCGGCCCGACAGGTCGCCGAGCAGCTTGGCAAGAGTGAGGGTGCTGTGGAGCAACTTCTGGTGAGAGCAAAAAAAACATTGAAACAGCGTCTGGAAGAGGATCACGATGAGCGATGAGCATCATAACAGGGACCATCAAGATACGATGGTGAATGAGTTTCTTGAGGAGATGGGAGGCGCGATTCAGCGCGCTGAATCGCGCCTCCCATCTCCTCAGGATCGTGCACAGACCTACACCGAGTTTGCGATTCAGCACGCTGACACGCCCACATCATGGGCACCCATTGTGGTGTTGGCCGTGGTCTGTATCAGTCTAAGTTTTATCATGTACATAGGGTTGCAACACATTGAAGAGCAGCTCTCTGTCACATTGCTGTGAGGAGGTCACATGCGTCATCTCACAAGACAAAAAGTATTACGCCTGATCACTGCGATGATGGTGTTCATCACGGGGATTTTGCTGGGTAGTGTGTTGACCATCACCATCGTCTGGCGTCGCA
This sequence comes from uncultured Pseudomonadota bacterium, assembly GCA_950059285.1. GTDB lineage: Bacteria > Myxococcota_A > Bradymonadia > Bradymonadales > Bradymonadaceae > CATLTV01. The sequence continues at coordinate 2,392 of CATLTV010000327.1, forward strand.
TCGACACGCTGGCCGATTTGCCCAAGGTAGAGGCACACCAACGTATCTGGCGCAGGCAACTGGATCGCAACCTTGATCTGAATTCACAGGAGCGCGAAGGCGTGGAGCGTGTCCTCCAACAACACACACATGAACATGAAACGATTCTAAAGTCCTCTGAAGCACAGCTCAAACGCTTCAGACAGGGCATTTACCCCGAGATTGAATCTACGCTGAGGGACAAAAACAAGGCCGCGTTCCGGACATTTGTAAAGCGTTATGAAGAAAGGCAAAAGAAGAGGTTTTAAAAGCTGGTTCCTTAATATGAGCAGGGCGTGTAAAATACGAGGCAAAATGTATCAAGGTTCATCTGTGATGAACTGACCTTACGCCATCATTCAGGAGCCTCTATCATGACCTTTTCCCACGTCACACCATACCAAGTTTGCAACGGCTCTTTCCCTCTCTCACTGAGGTTGTGTTTGTGTGCAATGACCGCAAGTCTCCTGATGGCATGTGGTTCTCAAACCTCGTCGGACACTCCTGATACACCAACACCTGTAAACCACGATATGCAGTACATCGATGCTGGTGATGTTGGTCGTGACATGCACGTTGATATGATGATGGTGGACATGTCATCACACATGACGCCTGACCTTGAGCAGGACATGTTGCATGACATGTACAGTGCACCCGATGCCTTGATGCCTGATGATATGGAAATGGACATGCAGCCTGAAGATGAGGACATGGACGCTCCAGACATGAACACAGAGCCCACTGGATGCGCATCACCATTAGCATGGCATATCTCGCCCACGGGCATGGGAATGCAAGATGGGTCATCGCCCGAGCATGCCGCGCCCATTTCGGAGCTTAACACTCTGATTGCAAACCGTAGCGAAGGAAGAAACCTGTTTTGTCTTCAAGCAGGGAGCTATCCTGCAAATACGACCGTACGACAGGGGGGCTCTGCCATGGAGCCTGTCATTTTGAGAGGTCAAGAGGGGACACTCTTTGAAGATACATTCGTGGCCAATTCAACAAACAAGTTTGGTGCCTCGGGTTTGGTAGTAAGAGCAAGTCATCTTGTCATAGAGTCAATCCAGTGTGAGCGTATTGGACAGTGCATCAGGGTTCCTGGCTCGGAAGGTCTGGTGGTTGAGGGGTTGACCTTGCGTCATCTCTTCATCAAGCATGTGGGCACAGCCATTGATATTGCACGCTCGGGCCAACAGGTTGTACGCGATGTAACTATTCAAGACGTGATGATCTTGCAATACAGCCGTGGTGGTATCTTTCTTGGTTCAGATACCGAGGGGGTTCACATGGAGGATGTGTACATTGACATGCAGCCCGAGCAAATCGGAGGACGTGGCTCTGACTATCCTGTTGGCATTGGCTTCTTTGATGACGCTCGTCAGATCCAAATTTCAAGAGCAACAGTGCTAAATTCACTAGGTAAAACAGATGGATACTCCCAGGGCGATGGCATTGATGGCGAACGCTCTGCGACATACATTGAGATTGCAGATTCATTTTTTGCAGGTCATCGTGATGGGTGTATCGACACCAAGTCACGGCACACGCTGATTCGTGACACCATCGTTGTGGACTGTAAGCGCAACTTGCGTTTGTGGCAAAACGATGAGGGTAACGGGCCGCGTTGCGAACGTTGCGTAAGTTATCAACCGCGCAATGCACACATCTTCACCAAGGGAAGCACTCCTGCGTATTTTACCGACCTGAGCGTGTATTCAGACAATGATACAAAGCTTGTCGTGCTTGATGGTCCTGGTGAAGTTATTGTGGATGGGCTCTCAGGCACGTTGAGTACGCCAGAAAAGTTGAATGCATCCATGGTGACAAACTCCACACTCATGTACGGACAAAGTTTTATGACACCCACTCCACCGAACACCACATCATTCACACCCTGATATTGAGAATTCTGCCTGAAGTGCACCTTGTAGTTTTGGCGAGAATGACGGTTGGGTAGGCTATCTTCGCAACAACCCACTTACAACCAAGAGCTCGTGGCTTGATTTTCTTGGGGAACTACAAACGGGTCTTCACTCCACTGTGTAAAGACTTCACAAGTTGGACATTTAGATGCGATAGTTTGTATCTTATTATCATCGATTCCTACGCCATAAAGATTTAATTTCTTTACCTTGTATGATTTGATCAAATTTATAACATCTAACAAGCTTTCATTTTTAAGCATGTGAGATCCTGACAGATCTAGTTCTTCAATAGTTCCTTTCTCCTCATAGTCATTAATGATTTCTAACAATGATTTAGTTATCATTATACCGCTTAAACACAGGCGTTTACCAGTACTTTTGGAAAACAAATTAAAAAGATATGCTAATTCATCCAAAGAGCTAAACCCATTAACATATTTAATATTTAAAGATTCTAAATCCATTAAGACAATATCTTCCAATATACTTTTTGGGTTAAATAGAAATCTACACTCATTAAAAGAAACATCGCGTAAATGATTTGATGCAAGTCTTACATTCTCTGGGTATTCAAAAGAAAAACTTGACTGATTAAACATCACTTGTTGTATGCATAAATTATTGATAATAGATGAGAATACTTTATAATCATTAAACTCTGATGTTATTTTTAAAACTGAAATATTATTCATGCCTAATATCGCCATTAAAGACTCATTTGAACAACTAGACATTGATAATTCTTTGATGCCCTCAAAACACTTTCGTTGAATAAGTTTAATGAAAAAATCGTCATACAATCCATCCATATATGCATATTTAAACGACACGCCTTTAAGCCTATCCAGAGCTGTAATAATTTCAGTATCCGAAAACCTAAAGTCATCTTGGTATTCGAATGTATTAAACAAAACACCAAACTTTTCAAATCCAGATTTAAAAAATTGATTTGCTTTGAAAATTATGTGCTCATCCATGTAAATTCTACTACCGAGTCTATCTCTTTCATCTATAAAATATTTAATAATAAAATTAATATTATTTGCGTTAATAAATTTATAAATAACTGATAAAGCTTGGTCTGGATCATTGTTTTCCAATGAATTACTAATATGTTCAAAAATATTCATGGGCATACTTTCTCAGAAAGGTCTAAAGCTAATATTTTGTCATCTTTAATAGAACCAGTATCTACAGCGGTTGAAGTCATTGTGTGCGAGAGCTGTGTCGAAAAATCAGCAGCAGTACAAGGCACTTGCTTTGTTTTCCCTCCTTGCACTCACTCCTTCATCCTTCGTCAGCTCTCCGCACACAATGACTTCAACCGCTGTATAATGTAAGCTCAGCTCAGTAATCACAACTCAAGGAGCTATCATGAGATCAATCATACTACTGCTTTTTATAAGTTCGTTCATGTCTTGCTCCTCTCCCGAGGAGTTGAGGCAAAAACCAGAGAGCTCACCTTTCAATATCAAGGAGGAGTTTAGTGTGGTTGATGCTGAAGAGGAAGATGAACCTTCCATCATCGAATATGACCTTCAACCATTTACAGATGACCTTAGAGCTGATTTCAAAACCCTTTAAGGGCATATTTGCCAAGTTAAATCAGATGCTTAACTTCTGCGTGTAAACCC
>CATLTV010000328.1 GCA_950059285.1 uncultured Pseudomonadota bacterium
CAAGCCTGCCATAACCTCGGGAAACTTCATGAATCCCAGGCTCGCTGGCTGCTCGCCATGGAGAGCTACCTTAACGCCATCCAACACCGCCCCTTTAACCTCGAACATTACCGCCTCCTCATTCGCACACTCCCCTATATCAAGGATAACAATGAGGCCCACCAACGCATCTGTAACGCATTGACTTTGCTCAACATCCTCTCCACAAAACACTACAGCAAACTCAAAGAAGACCTGGACAGCATCCCCTCGCTCTATCACAACACCATGCCTCCCGAGTTCCTACAAAAACTCACCTCCACACAGCATGAAGAACTGCTCACACACCCAGGCGAAAACCTGCGCTCCAACGGCGCTCAAAAGTGGCTATCAGGGCTCATGATTGACCACGAGAGCACACGCGATATCGAACGCCACTGTGAACGCCTCTCACCCACAAAACACGACATCACACATCGCACACTGACCGCCCTGTCAAACTGCCTCAACATTCCCACACCTCGCGTCTACCTGAGCCATGGCATGACAGGTATTCAAGTCTTTGGTGAAGACAGCTCCTCCTCTCCAGCGCTCTTACTCATGGGCGCGGCACACATCGACAGTGACCACCCACAACACCTGCCCGAACGTGAGATGGCCTTCGCGCTCGGCTCCCAACTTGAACACATCCGCGCAGGACACCTCGTCTTGACAAGCTCCGAGTTCTGGGGCGCATTTCGTGACAAGGCCCTCTCGGGCAGCATCGCCCTCCTTAGCCTCATCCCTGTGGGAAGCGCACTTGGCAAGCTTGCTGATGGCGTCGCCGCTCCCCTTGTCGACTACCTCAAGAAAGGTTTTGATAATAAACTCTTCCAACTCCTCGTCGGCTACATCGATAAGCAAATCAAGGACGGTGCCACACACGGTCAAATTCAGAGCGCTTATGAAGCCACCATTGGCGCACTCATCCTCAGCGAAAAGCGCGCTCATGACCTGAACAACCAACCCCAGAGCCTCATCAAGGAAGAGCTCGCCGACTTCGCTCGATGCGCACTCTACACCGCCGATCGCTTTGGCCTGCTCGCTTGCGATGACCTCACCTCTGCCGTGCACGCCATCTTGCTACTCTCCACACACCACACAGAGCTTGATACAATTAAAAAAGAAGGCATCATCGACCTCCTCCAACGCACTGATTCGCAAGGCAAATTCACACACTCAGAGCTCGCCATGCGACTCTCGGAGCTCTTCTCATTTGCCCTCTCAAAACAATTCGCCACACTGCGAAAAGAACTCATCGAACCACAATAAAAAGAGCCCAGATGTGCAAAAAGGGGCGGCCATGGCCGCCCCTTTTTGCACATCTGGGCTCTTTTGCCCACTATTACGCTCTAACAAGGACAATCAAAGAATGGCACCTCTCGTTTGTGAGTAGTCCTCCAGAGCTGGCCTGTTGACTGCACCACAAAACCCTTTCCACTCACAAAATCAACAGCCTCATCGCCATTCAAATCGGTGACCACATCAAGCTCAAGATACTCGCCTGGGTTCTTGCCATCTGTCATCAGGATCGTGTCTGAACCTACCTCGTACACCGCCCAGAGCTGCCCCAGAAACGCGTCACAGCCGTGTCCCACATCTGCGCCCACATACACGAACTCGCGACCGTTAAACGTGGCACGCTTCATCGTCAACGTCTCGGCCTTGCCTGACCACACCGTCGAGGACTTGCCCTCTTCCATGCTGTCATAGTCCTTCTGAATCGCCTTGTGCGCAGGCAACGCCCTGAATGCCTCGGAGATCTCACCGCGCAAGGCATCATCCTCGGCAAGAGGTGTGAACTTCGCAAACTCAAGCTTGCCATCATCAGGCTTCAATGCACCCCAGTCCCACGACTCGCATGAAGGTTCAAGCTTCACACCAAGGTAGGTGCCCTGCCCCTCGGCGATCGCCATCAACTCACGCGCAACCTCATCATCAGGCAAACGCTTCGCGTCATCATACACATCAGAACCATCCCACCATTGACGCTGACCAAAGTGTGGTACCGCTTCACCCACCACGATGACATCCTTGATCTCCGTCTCACAGGTCTTACTCCCCTTGCCAACGACAACCTTCGCGCCCACAAGATCCTTGAACTTTGAACTCTTGATAGAATCCTTCAATGGGGCCCACGCAGAATCACCACGCGACAAACCTTTCGCCTTGTTTGCATCAAACCAGTCTGGTTTCACGCTCACGGGAAACACCATGATATCCGAGAACTTATCACCTACAGAAAAACCCACCGCCCCCGTCTCAAGCCTGGGCACACGCTCCTTACCTTCCAGAATGTTGGACTCCAACATCTCCTCACGTGCAATCTTCAGGTCATCTCCCTCTTGCACCAACACAAGCTGCTTTGGACCCACATCCTTGTAGGTCCCCGAGGACCAGGTCTGCGTGACATTCACCGCCACAGAACGTGTGCCAGGCACAAACTCCATATCCGTCAACTCCACCTTCATCGGCTTCTTGAACATGCGCTCGCGATCCTTGACCCAACCTGCCCTGTCATAACGAAACCTGCGCGGACCAACACGCTTGACACCCATAAAACGCGACGCGTACTGCGCGCTGTACTTTGCAAAATCACCCTCATTCTGTGCCGCTAACCACGTGGAGACAACCTCTTTGGCTAGCTCCTCATCAAGCACATCAGGCTCCTTGACCTCGGGCGCTTTCTCCTCGGGTTCCTTGACCTCCTGAGCGGGCACATCGGCTGCTGCCACGGCATCCTTTGCTGGCTCGGTTTTGGCATCCTGAGACTTCTCACACCCCACAAGTAACGCTGCCAATACACACCACACAATACACACTTTATTCACATCAAACCTCGTTGTCCTCGCATCAAAACATGGCCACACATGCCATCTCTTGTCGCTGCATTTTTCAGAAAACCTAACCATGGAAACACCCGCATATCCTGCCAACATTCACACATTCTGTCGACGCTCATTTCCACCCATCAAAAGGATTAAGACCGTTTAAGTATATCACATCCATGCTTCGTGCCATTACCTAGATCAGGACTCTCATCCCCTCACATAGCCACAACGCATCCACATTTAAACATGCACACCTCCACTTCACACATACACTCATTTGGAGACCTGCGGAGCCTGCTCCATCAACGCCCCTCTGCCTCAAACTGGGACCTGATTTGCGACTACCTGGATGCGCTCCCTGAACCCCACCTGGAAGAGGTCACACACTACCTGCTGACCCACCTGACACACTGGCCTGCTAAACTCAGACACGCCCCACACCCATGGCTCATGAGAGCCCTCAATCAACCACTTACACCACACTGGAACATCATACGCAGCGCGAGCATTAACACCGCGCTCCCCGCACTCCCCTCTCAACACTTCATCGCACCACTTCAACACATTCACTTCAACCACCCCCAAAGCCCTCGCGTCCTGCTCGCCCTTCAACCTCTCCTGCTCAACTTTCAACACATGCACATTGAGCACTGGCAATCCTCTCCACAACGACTCATCCTGACGCTCCACAACCTCAAGCTCCCCGCCCTTCACAGCCTGAGCATCAACCACTGCCGCTTAAACTCCGCCGCCATTCAACACCTCTGCGCTTCATCCTGGTTCCCTCAACTCAAACGCATCAATCTCGCACATAACCTCATTGATGACGCTGCACTCCATGACCTTCTGAGCCTCTCTGGTACACACCTCCAACACCTCAACCTCTCCCATAACCTCATCACCATTGATGGCGCGCGGCTACTTATACAGCACCCAAAATCACAACAACTCCTCACCCTCTCCATGCATCACAACACACGCATCAAACCACACCACCTCCAGAGCCTCCTGCGACTACACACCATCTAAACAGCACAAATGTGCAAAACCAGGGCAAACTTGCGAGCAAGTTTGCCCTGGTTTTGCACATTTGTGCTATTCAAGAACAGGGGGTGACAGGGGCGAGGAATTGCTACGCAATTCCTCGCCCCTGTCACCCCCTGTTCTTGAATCCACTTGCAGAGCGATGCTCCGTTCACGTACAATCCTACCTCCTTCTACAATGTACGATAAAACCATTCATACACGCGTCGTTATCACCCATGAACACCTCCGCAAAAATCACGGTCCTCACGGGCATCCTTACGCTCTGCGCTTGCTCTGACAATCACACCACCACGCCAGACCTCACCTCAGACATGGCTAGCCGCACGGATATGCCCCTCTATGTGGTGGACATGCCCATGGACATGCCCGCAGAAGATATGCGCCCCGACGCACAGGAAGACCTCGGTGATATGAAGCCCACAGACATGCAAGACATGTCCACTACACCCTTTACCTATCCTCCCCCCACCGCATGGTCCAATCATGGCCCAGGCTTTCCTGCCGTCTCATTCACTGAAGACCAGCTCTATCAAGGATGCGCCTTCCTTGATGGCACCACCATGGACAAGGACCACCACAACCTCGTCGTCATGTATGATGGCTACCTCCTCATGCCATGGGCTCATGAAGGTCAATATGGTGCACTTACATTCTTTGATATGAGTGACCCGTGTGCTCCCACAAAAGTCGGCGAGCAAGACAGCATCAAGATGCGCGAAACACACAGCATTGGCTTTATGCAACATGAGGGCAAACGCTGGGCGGTCACGGAAGGCATTGAAACCATCACCATGGGCGGCCTCCTCTTCTGGGATATCACCGACAGCACCTCCCCCAAACCTGTCACAAACTTCAACGCACCAGGCTTCTTCTACCCTGACGCCTACAAACGCATCATCCTGAGCGCAGCATGGCAAGGCCGCTACGTCTACGCCGCTGGCTCCCTCAATGGCATCTATGTCATCGATGCGCTCGACCCCAATGAACCTCAGCTCGTCAACCAATACGTCTTTGAACCCCTCATGCAATCAGGTCAGGTCCAGGCCGTTGGAAACCTCCTCGTCGTCACCACTGCCGAGGGCCGACGCGCCGTCCTCCTCGATATCTCCGACCCCGAAAACCCTCAACCCATCCCTGGTGGTGACTTCCAGATCCTCGATGAACATGGTGAAGCCAAGGAAGCCTACTTCAGCAATATGTCCAATGGTCATATCTTCTTTGCCCGCAAGGAAGGCGGCGGTGGATTGATAATCTATGATGTGCGCGATCCTGAAAACCCAACACGTGTAGGTGGTTACACAAGTGACGGCAACGGAGGTTACGTCTTCGTCAAGGATAATCACGCCTTTGTCGGTGAGTCCAACTTTGCTGTCATCTATGACGTCAGCGACTACACCAACGTCTCCGAGGTCCAACGACTCAACCTCAAAGGCGACCTCGACACCATCACCCCCATCGGCAACATGGCTGTCCTCAGCGTCGACGACAAGGCAACCCCTAACCAGGCATCAAGCATCGCCCCATGGAGCACAGAGCCCGACACCACCCCTCCACATATCGACTGGATCTGGCCCAATGATGGCACTGAAAACCTCCCCGTCACCTCACGCTTTGGACTCATGTTCAATGAGATGACCGATGTCCTGAGCGCCTTTGAAGGCTCCGTCAGACTCTATCGTACTGACGCTCAAACACCCGATGAAGGACGCGTTCCAATCCTCGTCTCCACACAGGAAAACATCGTCAACGTCTCTCCCCTTCAACCTCTTGAGCCCTCCACACACTACACCCTTGAAGTGCTCAAAGATGGCATCGTCGACTACAATGGCAACCCCCTTGAAGACACCTTCACGGCAACCTTCACCACTGAAGCACCATGAACAAAATACTCCTCATCTCCACCACACTCCTCGCCATTTCATTCCTCCAGTGCAGCCCCTCCCCTCATGATCCTGCACAAGACATGAACTCCCCCGAGGTCCTCGACGCCTCTCCTGATCTGGTAGACCAACACACAACGCCCGATCTCCCAACCACTCCC
>CATLTV010000329.1 GCA_950059285.1 uncultured Pseudomonadota bacterium
TCGTGAAGGCAAGGCTAATATTGGCTGGCTCCTGATGTTGATTGAGGCTGTGGCAAAGAGTGGTCAGGTAATCTACGACGAGGACGCAAAGCTCTACAGGTTGACTGTGGAGCACAGCTCCGAGTTGCCTGTGCCCGATAACCTCAAGAAGATTGTGGGGGCTGCATATGAGAAGCTTGAGCGCGAAGATCAGGAGATCCTGCGTGTGGCGGCCTGTATGGGTTACTCGATCAACCTCGAGGTGCTTGCTCGTGTGGTGGAGCGTCACAGGTTGGAGGTCATTGAGCGCCTTGAGAGCATTGGCAGTGAGACAGGTCTTGTGGAAGATGATCTGAGTTCGGATGATTACTTCAAGTTTGTCTCAACACAGCGTTATCTTGCCATCCGTAATTTCCTTGGAATTACAGATGCTTCGCCAAGGGAGCGTCAATCCCAGCTTTTGCGCGACCTTCACCTCAAGATCGCGCGAGTCATGGAGATGCTTATCAGCGAGCGTCACACCACGCTCGCTGATGTGGCCCAACATTACTGGCTGGCTGGTTTGAGGGATCTTGGCAAGGCGCTTTATTACTGCAAGGCTGCAGCGCGTGCAGCTCATGATGTGTTTGCGTTTGATACACAGCAGATGCAGCTCAAGCGCGCGCAGCTCTGCGCCGAGATTCAGGCGCAAGTTTCAAGTGATGAGACAGTACGTATTCAGTCGGCTGATGAACGTCGCGCGCTTGAGCTTGAGCTGCGATTGTTACCCTTTGAAAAAGCTCATGTTTTGGGTCGTCAGGATTTGCAGATTGCTCAGGCTGATGAGGCAGAGAAGCTGTTCCTTCGTGATGTGTCAGATGGTCGCGTTGATGTGCCATTGCAAATCCTGATTGCAATGACGCGTGCATGTTATGATGCGCGTCGCTTTGATCAGGCTGTGGAGATGGCAAAAGCGCTGGTCGATCTTGGCGATCCCGAGAGCGATGCGGCGAGTGAGCGGTTGATGGAGAAGCACGACATTGAGATTCGTGACATCGCCTATGTGGAGGGCTTGCACTTTTTGGGTGTGAGTCTTGATCCTCGTGAACAGGCTTCAGAGCGTTTGCAGTGGTTACAGCGTGCGGAATCAGTGGCGTCCACGCTCGATATGGATGATGTGAGGCGTCATGCGCTGTTTGCACGAGTTCAAAACTCGTTAGGTGAGCAGCTATCACAGGGCAGCACGTATGATTTTGAGCGTGCGCAGAAGAGTTTTCAGCAGAGCATCGCGATTAAGCGAGAGCTTAAACCTGTGGATAAACCAGGTTTGGCGCGTGCTTATGGTGGTCTTGGTCGTTTGTATCTCTTTGCTGCGCGTAAGCTTGAGGGAAGCGAGCAGCAGGCGATGTTGAAGAAGGCAACACATTACTTCAAGGAGGATGTGGAGCTTTGTCAGGATTATGGTGACCTTGCGGGTGAGTGTCAGATGCACTCACATCTTGGCGAGTGTGCGTTGTTGTTGGAGGATCGTGATCAGGCATACTCACATTATGAGCGCTCATTGTCGCTTGCGCAGAATGCGATCTCGAAAGCATTTGCTCATCTTGGTTTAATACGCGTGGCCACAGAGCTTGCTCAGGGCGAAGAGGCGGGAGAGGAGCACCAGCAGCGTTTAAGAGAGCAGGCCAGCGAGACGATCCTGTTTGTGCTTGAACAGGAGCTTGCCCCATTCTTGCTTGGCATGTTTGCCGAGGCGTTAAGCGTGGATATAGTCGTAAGGTTGGCGCTTGATGATCATGATAAGGCGCTTGAAAAGCTTGGTGTTTCGGATCAAGATGAGGCTTCTGTGGAAGAAGAATGATGTCAGTGAGCCTCTGTGTATGGTTCGTGTTGCGATGGTGAATGCATATGTCTAATAGTTTTCAATATCTTATGACCCACTCCGGGGTTTTTCATGCTGACGATGTGTTTGCCGCTGCGGCCTTGAAGATTCTTGTACCAAGTGCGCCTGTGACCAGGACGCGTGAGCAAGATCAATTGACGTATGCAGTGGGGAGTGATGACTGGGTGTGCTTTGATGTGGGCGATCATCATGAGCCGCACAAGCTTAACTTTGATCATCACCAGAGGTCGTTTTCACTGACACGTGAGAATGGCGTCCCTTATGCGGCGTTTGGTCTGGTGTGGAAGCATTTTGGCGAGCAGGTTGTCACACAGGAGCTATCCGCTGTGTTGGAGGAAGATTCAGCAGCGTTTGTGCAAGAGGTTGTAGAGCAGGTGGACAAACGTCTTGTGTGGGCGATTGATGCCGCTGACTGTGGCATGTTGAGTACGACATCGCACCTAAGAGAGCAGCCAGAGCTTGAGCTTGATGTGTGCTCTTTGTCGAGGGTTGTGGCGATGTACAATCCTCCAAGAACAGAGCATCAGTCCCATGTGTATGATGATGCTTTTTTGAGCGCTGTGGAGTTTGCAAAGGTGCTAGTGCGCGCTCAAATCCAGAGATCTTACGAGTATTTACAGGCACGTCATGTGGTAGATGATGCAGATGATGGTAGCCCAGTGTTGGTCCTTTACAACTATGTACCGTGGCAGGCTCACATCAAGGATCACCACCTGTTTGTGCTCTCGCCCGCGATGAGTGGCGCTGGCTGGATGGTCGAGACGGTCCAGGATGATTACGTGCCACGCTGCCCACTCCCTGCGGATTGGGGTGGTCTTCGCGACGCACAGCTCGCCGAGGTGAGCGGCGTGGAGGATGCGATCTTCTGTCATCGTGCGCTCTTTATTGCTTCTGCGCAAAGCAAAGAGGGAGCCGAAGAGATGGTTTCCAAGGCATTAAATCTTTTGAAGATTTAGACACAAAAAGAGAGGTGCGAGGGCTGCTTTAGCAGCCCTCGCACCTCTCTTTTTTGAGTTGATTCGTCAGCAGTGCTTGCATGATATATTTAAATGCAACTACACTAAGAGTATTGAAGTAGAAAGGTTGGGGCGAGCCGCATGAGAGCACGTCGGAACTCATCATGATAGACAGGATGTAGAATGAAGAACTGGTGTGTGTGGATGTGTAGTGTGGCACTTGTGATGCTGACTGCGTGTGGTGGTGATGCTAATCAAGTGACTGAGAATAAAGGTGATACTCAAGATGCTTCTGCGGATTTGAGTATGGTAGACCCTGATATGATGTCTGATATGAAGACAGGTCCTGATATTGCGATGGATATGGGGGAGGATAACACTGGGGATCTGAGCATAGTAGACCCTGATATGGAGCCTGAGCCTGAAGATGATATGTCGATGGACATGGCTGAGGACGCCTCCACGGATCTTTGCAACATGAGCGAGGATGCCGACTGCGATGGTGTGCCAACCGCAGAGGATTGTGATGATAATGATATCAACGCGCCTGCCAATGATGCGGATTGCGATGGTGTGCCAACCGCAGAGGACTGCGATGACAGTGATGCATCACTTTTATCAATGTCCAACGATGCTGACTGTGATGGTGCTCTGACAGCAGAGGACTGCGATGACAATGACCCAAATTCGCTTACGAAATCTCGTGATCCAGAATGTGATGGATTCTACCTGGCGATCAACGGTGTGACTGTGATGTGCCCCGATGTGGCGGTTGACAATGCTGGACTTGTGGATGGCGTGTCTTATTCCAAGCGAAATCGTGAGTATCTTGATTCGCTTTCTTATGAGTCGACTGAATGGTCCTCTGTCTGTACCAGTGACATTACTGATATGTCTGAATTGTTCTCTGTTCTAGACGAATTCAATCAAGACATCAGTTCATGGGATGTCTCTCATGTCACCGATATGTCATCCATGTTTGATGGTGCACGATCATTCAATCAAGATATCGGCGGATGGGATGTCAGCAATGTCACCAACATGTCTGAAATGTTCTATGGTGCCGCATTATTCAATCAAGACATCAGCGCATGGAGTGTCTCCAGTGTCACCACAATGTCAAAAATGTTCCGAGATGCAAGATCATTCAATCAAGATCTCAGTAGCTGGTGCGTGGCTCAAATTACGTCTGAACCCGATCGATTTGATGATAATGCCCAGGCATGGACCGAGCCCCGTCCAGTGTGGGGGACGTGTCCTGCGAACTAGCTGAATGTGCTTGATAGATGTTATTTTTCAACATGATGCAAGTAAAAACAAAGGAGGCGAGGGCTGCTAAAGCAGCCCTCGCCTCCTTTGTTTTTGAGAGGAGTCGTCAGTATTTATGAAGAATATTCTTCAAGATTGAATAAATTGAATATGTTGACGTAGAACGGTTAGTCTGAGTCTTATGATGGCTTGCTGAAACCTATAAGGATAGACAGGATGTAGAATGAAGAACTGGTGCTTTTTAATATGTGGTGTGGCTTTGGTTATGACTTCTTGTCGGCATGGGACAGGACAAGTGCCTGCTCAGCATGAGAATACTCAACATGAGAATACTCAACATGAGAATACTCAACATGAGAATACTCAACATGAGAATGCTCAACATGCCTCAACAGATCTTTGCAACGTGAGTGAGGACGCCAACTGCGATGGCGTGTCAACGATAGATGATTGTGATGACAGCGTGTCTGCCAATGACGCTGACTGCGATGATGTGCCAACCGCAGAGGACTGTGATGACAATGATCCAAATTCACTCACGAAGTCACAAGACCCGGAATGTGATGGATTTTACCTGGCAAGCAACAGTGTGACAGTGATGTGCCCCGATGTGGGCTTTGACAGCGCTGGAGTGGTTGATGGTGTGTCTTATGTAAAGCGAAGTCGTGAGTACCTCGATTCGCTTCCCAAAGAGTCGACTGAATGGTCCTCTGTGTGCACCAGCGGTATCACGAATATGTCATCCATGTTTTTTGAGGCGTCAAACTTTAATCAAGACCTCAGCTCATGGGATGTCTCCCATGTGACTGATATGTCAAAAATGTTCTACAAGGCATTAGAATTCAATCAAGACATTGGTGCATGGGATGTCTCCAGTGTCACGGATATGTCATTCATGTTCATTGGCGCATCAAAATTTAATCAGGACATTGGTTCTTGGGATGTCTCCAAGGTCATCTATATGTTTGATATGTTCGCTGGCGCATCAGAATTCAATCAAGATATTGGTGCATGGAATGTCTCCCACGTCACCAGGATGTCCAGTATGTTCCAGGGTGCGAACTCATTCAATCAAGATATCAGCGGATGGGATGTCAGCAGTGTCCATGATATGTCTGGTATGTTCGCTTATAACTCAGCATTTAATCAGGATATCAGCGGATGGGATGTCAGCAGTGTCCATGATATGTCTGGCATGTTTAGAGATTCACCATTCAATCAAGACATCAGTACCTGGGATGTCTCCCATGTGACTGATATGTCTGAAATGTTCGCTGGCGCATCAGAATTCAATCAAGACATCGGCTCATGGGATGTCTCCAACGCCCTGAATTTCGCAGCCATGTTCCAGGGTGCAAAATCATTCAATCAAGACATTGGTGAATGGGATGTGAGCAGTGTCACCAACATGTCTGAAATGTTCCAGGGCGCAAAGTCATTCAATCAAGACATCGGTGAATGGGATGTCTCTCGTGTCACTGATATGTCTGAAATGTTCAAAGGTGCAAAATCATTCAATCAAGATTTGAGCAACTGGTGTGTGGATTACTTCCTATCTGAATCGTATCAGTTTGATGCTAGCCTACCATCTAAACCTTATCAGTTCGATAAAGGCGCACGGGCATGGAAAGCACGTCGTCCTGTGTGGGGTACGTGTCCTTAGAGCGTTAAAAAGAAGGATCTGTCTAGTCTTGGTTTTTGCTCCTTAAACTCCACGCCTTCTACTTCGCTTTTCTTCGACCAATTCCTTCTCCATCACGCTCTAGAATGAATTGGTCAACTGGTCGTGACA
>CATLTV010000330.1 GCA_950059285.1 uncultured Pseudomonadota bacterium
TCTGTGAATGTGAACGCCTGATCAGAGAGCAATGTACCAATATGCACCTCGATGACGCGGCCCTGGAACACGTTCTCACCGTCAAATGCTTTGAGCATCTGAGCCTGTGTTGCGTGCACCACATCACGGAAATCCATGTGGTCTTTCAATGTGCCCTTGAAGGTCACCTTGACGGACTGTGGAATGGGCATGGTCGCTTCACCTGTCGCGAGCGCGAGCGCCACTGTGCCGGAGTCAGCACCAAACGCGACGCCCTTGGACATACGGGTGTGTGAATCGCCACCAATGATGACGGCCCAGTCGTCCACGGTGATGTCGTTAAGGACCTTGTGGATCACATCTGTCATCGGACGGTATTCATGCTTTGGATCGCGCGCTGTGATCAAACCAAACTTGTTCATGAAGCTCATGAGTTTTGGAATGTTGCGGCGAGCTTTGGAGTCCCAGACAGAAGCAGTGTGACAACCAGATTGGTAGGAGCCATCGACGGTGGGCGAAATGACAGTCGCTGCCATCATCTCAAGTTCCTGAGAGGTCATCAGACCTGTGGTGTCCTGTGAACCCACAATGTTGACCTTGACGCGAACGTCCGAGCCAGCGTGAAGTACAGCACCAGGTGTTACGCCCACAGCATTCTTGTTGAAGATTTTTTCAACTGCTGTAAGTCCTTGACCTTCGTGAGAAATTTCTTTTGACGGTGCGTACACTGGAGGAACTTCCACACCAAGAATAGCAGCGGCTGTTGTTTGAAGCTTCTTACCAAACACCACAGCGTAGGAGCCCTGAGCACGAATGAACTCAAGCTTCTGAGGTGTCAACGCAGATGCGATATCACACAGCTCCTGTGTACCATCTTCGTTGTAAAGCTTCTTGGTCTTTGTGTTAATGGTCAACACTGTACCTGTGTCGATCGAGAAGACCTGCTCAAGCTCAGGCTCGCCGTCCTCGCCGATGACCACATCACCGTTTTCGTCGACCTTCTTGACCCAGTTTTTAAGGTCGATGCCAATACCACCTGTCACACCCACAGTGGTCAGGAAGATGGGGGAGATGCCATTTGTACCACCCACGATAGGGGCGATGTTGATAAATGGCACGTAGGGGCTTGCCTTGATACCTGTCCAAAGCGCGACGTTGTTCACACCAGACATACGAGAGGAGCCCACACCCATTGTACCCTTCTCAGCCACAAGCATCACGCGCTTGTCAGGGTGCTGGTCTTTGAGTGAACGCAAAATGTTCTGCTTTTCCTCATCGTGCTCAAAGATGCACTGACCATGCAGCTCACGGTCAGAACGGGAGTGCGCATCACTACCTGGAGAGAGAAGGTCTGTGGACACATCACCCACAGCGGTGACGTAGGTCACGACCTGAATGGTTTCATCCACAGGAGGAAGCTGTGTGAAGAACTCAGCGTTTGTGTAGCTCTGGAGAAGCTCGGTCGCGAGCGCGTGACCAGATTTGTGTGCTGCTTCAAGTCGATCGGTGTCTGCTTCGTACAGGAACACCTGTGTTTTGAGCACATCGGTCGCGCTGCGTGCGATGGCCTCATCTTCACCAAGGGCAAGGTCGATCAGAACTTCAACAGAAGGACCACCTTTCATATGGGAGAGAAGCTCAAACGCAAACTCAGATGTGATTTCAGCGACGTTCTCTTCACCCAGAATAATCTGCTTGAGGAACTGTGCCTTTGCACCTGCTGCGCTGGTGGTGCCTGGCAGTGTGTTGTAGATAAAGAAGTTGAGAGAATCAGACCTGTGTTCATGATCGAGGTCTTTGATCTGGGCGATGAGTTCCTCGACAAGCGCCGCATCTTCAATCGGTTTTGGATGCAAGCCAAGCACTTCTCGTGTGTCGATTTCGGTCAAATAGTCTGTGTACAAGCTCATGTGATTCCTACAAAATAATGTCGTCTAAGTCAGCCGCGATACGCGTATAATGCACAAACTCCATGTCTGCATCACTGCAGAAGTTGAGCGTAGAGTAGGAGTTTATGTACATGCTCAGTCTACCACACTTGATGGTAACACCAAGAGCATCATCAAGAACTCTGACTGGGGGAGTTCCTAATGAGCAGTCGCTCTCTACCAGCCATGCACTGCTCCGCCCTCTTCCATTACACCCCTTCTTGCTGGTTCTCAATGTGATTTTTAAGGCGTTCAAGGCTGTAATGCATGACACACGTCAATCATTGCCTTGATGATTTGGTTTGTACACCCATCTGGACCTGTGTATATATGTGTTACCCCGAATGAGTTGAGGAAGTACAAAATCCAGAACAAATCGCCACACGTGTCGTACAATATATGAGCCTACTGAAGATGATGTATTCCAACTCATTCTCAAATAAAAGGCATTGGTGAACTCTTCACCAGTCACGATGCGCTTTCACAACAAGCTCGAGGCCAGGGTGCCTCAGATGAGATGAACTATTAAAGCTTTAAACATCAGTAAGCTATCGCTATGATTGACATCAGATTTGAAGCGATTCAATTCAATAACCAACACAATTTCATCACTCACTTCCGCTCATCTGTGTGAGAGGATCGCCCACTTGGGGAGGACGCCATGTACATCAAATACCTCATTCTTTTCAGCATGTTAATAGGCTGTGGAGAGAACACGTTGAGAGGAGCAAATCCAGTGACGTGTAAAAAACTTGGAGAGCCAGGACCTTATGCCAAAGCTCTCGACACCACACCATGTTGCAACTGGCTAGAACATACTTCAGTCCAATTCGAAAAGAAGACCGCACAAGATGGACCTTATTGCAGCGAACTCCCAGGTGTGGGCCACTCCTATTGCCTGGAATGTGGAGACGGCGTCTGTGATCCAGAATACGAGGATGAATGTTTTTGCCCAGAGGACTGCGGTGAGATTCCAAGAGACCGATACATCCGTGGTGATGGCAAAACAGTTGATGGACAAGACCCTAATTTCACTCCGTAGCTCTGAAAAGCCTCGCTTCAACGCGGTTCGGGGTAACAACTCGCTCAACCAGACTCGCCACGATCTATAGTTATATGGTACACTTGGTTTAGTCACTTCGATGACCGCGCTAACACGCGATGGGCTCGCAGGTGAGCTCAATAACGGTTGTACCACTGAAATTTAGGTATTCAGGTTATTTGATGGGCCAATGCAAACATGAGCGTTTAGAAGAGATAGTTCTTTGAAGTTTCAAGCACAGCTCACAGTCCAACGAACCATTCTGTTTCCAGAGCAATCCGCTCGATATAGTTCTTTTGGTTCTCGTTGGATGCGTATGCCGTTAAGCCCTTTGAACGAGAATTGGGCGGAAACCATAATCATAGGACACAAGGAACCTGAACTCGTTCTCAAACAGCCAACCCAAGTTGAATGTGCGTCTTTTCGAAAAGGTCGCTTGTATCCACTGATTCACGATGGCGCAGAATTCCACCTGTGGGATGGTTATCCGAAGGGACATCTTCAGGTGCTCAAGATTATCGACAAAGCCTTTTGTCTCGAATATAGGCCGCCAAAAAAGCCAAACATGAGCCGAGCGCATCTTCAATATGAACTTGTGCGTCTTCTGAATCGGCCCGTCACAGAAGTTGAAACGTTTCTTGAGGACTACTTTTTTGCAGGACGTGACTATTTGCTCTTATACCAAGAAGGTTTGATTTGGAGAGAAGAACTCATCATGGGGATGGAAGAACGCGTCTGGCAAATCTTTGCTGTAGAAGACCAAGAACTCTTAGCGAACATCAAAATCTTGTTTGCTGACTTTGTAGATGGAATGGAGCCACAATGAGGCTTGAGCCAACGCGTAGCGACGGGCTAACAACGCGCTGAACCAGTCTCGTCGTTTGTCTCGCCGTTGATGGTTCACTATGATAAAGTGCTTACTTCGTATGAGATTACGCTTTGCACGGGTTCGCAGCATAGCTCAATAACGGTTGTACCGTTTGTTTTGAAAGGCTGTGCATGATCTGCTAGACATGAAGCGACGGTATGAACACATCAACCAAGGCGGGGAATCAACTCGTGAAACATTTTTTCAAAGTCATTTCTCTCGTTTCCATGCTCTTATCCATCTCGGCATGTGGCATGGGAGAACGTCAAAATGTGCGTCAAGAGGCCAAGCAGGCTCGTGTCCTTTGGGAGTCTCAAGAGATTCGAGATTACAACATGACCATTGAAACGCTTTGTCCCGACTGGCTCGCGTTCCCCACAGACCTTGTGATTCGAGATGGCAAACTCGTTGATGCGTATGTGCCAGGCACCACTCAGCGCATGACCTATTATCATGAAGGTAATGGTCCTGAAGTCAGCGACCGAGACGTTCAAGAGTGTTACAAGACTGTGGAGCAGCTCTTTGAACTCCTTGAGCAGATCACATCCGAAAGACCTTACCCTCATGACGTGTATTCTGAATTCGATGAAACTTATGGCTATCCCTCTTTAATTTCTACAGACCACTCACGATGGGTTGAAGATGATGAATACCTTTACGAAGTTACTCGTTTTGAAGTCATCAGCCCATAAAAATTTTGGCTACATCCTCTCCATTGAGCATCGTAACACCAGCCTAAAATCAAACCCTGAGACACCTCTTGCTCGGCTTTGCCCTATCATTGAACTCGTGCTGACCTTCACTTTTATGCTCTTTATGAAACCATCGCCTCACCGCACCTTGAGCGGTACAACAACGCGCTGCACCCACCAGACTCGCCACGACCATATAGTTATATGGTACACTAGGTTTAACGACGCTCGTTGAAGCGTGCTAACGCACGATGGGCTCGCAGGTGAGTTCAATATGGTTAGACTGCCACATGAAACCTTCAGAATAATAAGGGGAATGCAATGTATTTAAACCATGGCACGTTCGAGCTCATTCGAAAGGTTTTTCAAGGTCTTTTCCTCTGCTCAATCATGATTCATTTGAGTTGTGAACGCGATGACTCCAAGGCAATACATACAGCAACTTCCCTTGAACCTTCCATCACACCGCCTGCACAACCAGCCTCTTCATCCAAGCCTCTTCCACCCTCACCTCACAAGCCTAAAGCAGAGGTCACCAAGACAATTCCTTCGTTAAAACTGCCACTTGTCAAGATTACTGAGATTGATCAATGGCTAGGTATGAATCTTGATGAGATGTATCAAGACGATTTTTTTCCTGGGATTCGTAAAGAAGTGGTACGCAGCGTAAAATGTGATGATGACTGGGATAAAATTCATCGTGTTAACGTGCAAGACTGGCCACGAAAAGGCACTCAGGCATATATCTCTTTGTTTGCTTTTAAGAAACAAGTCAAGTTTGTCACACTCGACTTGTACGAACCACTCTGCGGTCCCGGCCTTGAAGGTAAATCAGGACGCATGTGCTCTGACAGATGGGATAAAGTATTGGAAGGAAGCCATATTAATGCATTTGAACCTTTGAGAATGAAATTGTTAGGGTGTGGATTGTTTACTTTGAGCGGTGAAGCCATTGGTTATCAGTGCAATGGCTTCAAACTAAGTCAGTTTCGAAGAATGGTCCACGCAAGGATTACTACTCGAATATATCAGAATCCTTCTGTGACTTCAGAGATCATGACTGTGCCTATTGCTCCTATGCGTGTATATCATCAGAATCGTCCATCCGTTTATCCGTCATATCTCATTTTATACGATGATATTGATGCCCTTGAAGCCTATTTCAGGTTGTGTAAAAGATCGGCTGATATAAATCTTCCAAGACCAAAACAAATGCACCGAGACTGTAGGCGGTTTTAACGTTAGCATTTGAGCAGTCTACAGCGGTTGAAGTGATTGTGTACGAAGAGCTGACGAAGGATGAAGGAGTGAGAGCAAGGAGGGAAAACAAAGCAAGTGCCTTGTACTGCTGCTGGTTTTCCGACA
>CATLTV010000331.1 GCA_950059285.1 uncultured Pseudomonadota bacterium
CGCCTCTTGATGACTAACCACACCTAAAACAACACGCAAGACACTGAATCAAAAAGACAATTCAGCAGACATCAAAACCCCTCCTGAGCGAGTTCAAACACGAGGTTGCGATAAAAACGCACATGATCAAAACCTGTATGTTTATCTGCTCTCTCACGCAGAGGCTGCCCCACTTCATCAAGGTGATCCGCAGGAATGCACCCCTTGAACTCACCCCACTTGGCGGACTCCACCGTGACCATACCATCATTGGGAGTCAACGATGCGCCAGGAGCAAGCACCGCAGCCATCGGCACAAGTTGCTTGTTCATCACATCGGACTGCCCCACGTGATGCAGGAACATCCCCTCACACGCCTCATTATCCCTGGAGTTATTGACCCCCCACACGCTGCTCACACCAGCCCACGACTGGTAATAGACACCGCGCGCATTGGGATACAGTGCATTAAAAGACTCCACCTCTCGGGAGGACAGTGAGTTAAGCGCTGCCTTGACATCAGCGTCAGAGTCAAAATCATTGTACGTCGCGCTCCAGAGCGTGGCTAACCCATTGATAATATCCTCGGCAGCTCCTGGAATCAGACGCATCCCCACATCTGCGACCGCTGAACCTCGGTGTGGCGTTGAGATCGTGCTCAACGACGCCACACGATCGCCATAACCAAGACCGCTGATAAGATAACGCGCGTCAAGCCCCCCCATGGAGTGCGCCACCAGGTTCACTTTCGGTGCGCCCGTATGAAGCAACAGCTCGTCGATTTGCACAGCAAGCGCCTCAGCGCGGTCTTGCGTGGACGCAAATGCAGGAACCTCAGCCATATACACCGTGTGACCATCATCAATCAGCGCTTCTTCCACGCGATAAAACGCCCACATGCCCTCTCGCCCAGCATTAAATCCGTGCATCAAAACCACAGGATAACGCGCCGCTTCGCCAGAGGGCTCCTGCCCAAGCGGCTCTGCATGACAGACAGGATCATGATCAGCACAGAACCAGTCGCACTCATCATCGTCATACCAGCCATTCCTTTTGCATAAATCAAAAGGCAAATCAGCTTTTCCCGAGAGACTATGCTCGGCAGCCTCCTGCTTACTTTGAGGCACATTCTCCTCTTCTTGCTGTTCTTCTTGTGAGGCAACCTCCTCACTCGCGCAAGAAAAGGTATTAAATATGAGTGTGATGCAAAGAGTAGACTTAAGGATGTTGTATTTCATGATGTTCTCCATTTGTCAGAATACGTCACAAGTTTTAGTGTCATGGAGGTAGAGCGTCCATATCGATTTTAATGCAGGAGCTTTGCGTTTTCGCAAAACCATGGAGAACACACATGAATCACTATGACTGGAGAGATTTACAACTTGCGCTGGCCATCAAGGAACATGGCTCATTATCCAAAGTTGCCAGAGAGTTAGGTCTATCACCGTCTACAGTCTCTCGTCGACTCGATAGCCTGGAGGAACAGATTGGGATTCAGCTCTTTGAACGCCATGCCACGGGCTACACGCCACACCCCAAGGGCGCAAGATTACTCAACACGCTGGAGTCCATACCAAGGGCAGTACAGGACTGGGATCGCCATCTGGCCTACCAATCAAACACCCCTTATACTGTAATCACCATCACAGCTCCTTCGTTGATCATCACACAATTCCCCACCATCCTCGACCTTTTCAAGGTTACATTCCCCCATCTCAGGCTCGCCATTTTGGACGACGACCGCGTCACAAACCTTGATGAAGACCTCATAGATATCGCCATTCGTGTCATGAACCAACCTGATGAACACCTGTGGGGACATAACCTTGGCGAGATTGATTTTGTCATCGCAGGTGCCCATACATATCTCGAAGCGTTGGGGCAGGACGATGAACCATCCTGGGTTGTGCTTGATTACAATAATCCATCCACACCTGTTGGGCAGTGGGAACGAGCATTTATTCCACACACCAACTACAGAACCGAGGTCAACTCAAGACTCACACAGCTCAGCCTGATCGAGAGTGGATGTGGACTTGGCCTGGTTCCTCGTCATGTCATAGAAAGAAATGATGCGCTGGGTATTTATACAGAACACACTCATCTTCCACCGATAAAACTCTGGGTCCTGACCCATCCATCCAACAAGAAGCGCAAGGAAGTCACGGATACCATGAGCTTTTTGGCAAAACATGGCCGACTCCTCCTCTCGGATGATATTCACACTCCCCTATGAAATTTTTGACATACCTCATGACCTCATCTCAGGTCTTTGATACCCACAAAAACACAATAAAAACAAACACTTAAAACACAACAAAAAAGTAGGCATGCGATCTGCATATTGTACATCTCGTATATTTTGACCGTTAAAATTTGTGCACTGGCGACGATCACACAAACCTTTACTACCAATGGATGAGATGACAATGACAGGAAAACAAACTACTGAAATCAATCACATTTCACGATGGCAGCGCCACAGAAAGCCACTGTTGAGTTTTCTGATGACAGGCTCGCTTATGAGCATCTCTGCAACAGGTTGTGTACCTGCAGGTGAAGACGATGATGACACCAAGATCATAGACGTCGAAACGGATCCATCCACAGATCCCGTGGTCACGATTGCAGACAAACAGCCTACCCCACCGACAGGGCAAACCTCATTTCACTCTGCGGACGGCTACAATGGCCAGGCCACACAGGAGAATGCAGATCCGTCTGAAGAGCAAAACATGGATTCTGCTGCGGCTGACGATGATAATTACGCAGGTGAGGCTGGCGGTGATGAGCGCGTCGCAGAGGAAGGAGATATTTACCGTGTCTTGAACGGTGCCCAGAACTACATCCTCAACCTGAACCAGTATCGCGGACTTCAAATCATCGACTTCAGCGATGTTGAAAACCCTGAAATTGTAGGACGAGTTACGCTCTCAGGAAGTCCCGTGGAGATGTATCAAGTCGGCGACAGATTGTATGTGTTGCTCAACAACTGGTACAGCTACTGGCGAAGTGAGCGTTACTCCACCACGCCCGAAAGACACTACGGTGGCGGCGTCGTCGTGGTGGACATCAGCGACAAGGCAAATCCTTCAGTTGTAACTCAGGCACCTGTAGATGGCTGGATTCGCACAAGCCGCCTGACACGTGGTAACGGCAAAGAAGCGCTCTATGTCGTATCCAATGAATGGCAAGGTGGCGGTGAGACCAATGTCAACAGCTTCTCCGTCTCAGAAGCTGGCAAGCTTGTACAAAAGAGCAGCATCTCCCTCGGTGGTTATGTTCAGGACATCCAGGCCACAGGCTCACGCCTGCTCGTCTCACGTTATGACTACCAGCAACAGCAAGGTGGTCGCTCCAGCGTCTCGGTCATCGATATTTCAAGCGATGAAGGAGACATGGTCGAAGGGCAAAGCATCACGGTCAAGGGACAGGTGCGCAACAAGTTCAATATGCACTTGCAAGACAATATCTTACGCATCGTTTCTGGCAATAGCTGGGGCAGCGCCACAAACGTCAATCACGTCGAAACTTTTGACGCCAGCGACATCTCAAACATCACGCCTATTGACCACAAAAGCTTTGGTGAGAACGAAGACCTCTACGCCACACTCTTCATGGAAGATCGTGCATTCTTCGTCACATATCGTCGCACTGATCCTTTCCATGCCTTCTCAATCACCCCCACAGGACAGCTCCAGGAAGAGAGCGAATTTATCATCTCGGGCTGGAACGACTATTTTGTCCCTGTCTCACAGAAGAGTCGCCTCGTAGGAATTGGTAAGAACGATGAGAATGGTCGCAACACCATGGCGGTCAGTTTGTATGATGTGACAGACCTCACCAACCCCAACCCACTGATCACACGCGCAGAGATTGAACTTGATCACAGCTGGAGTGAAGCAGAATGGGATGACCGCGCATTCTCGGTGCTTGAAAAAGCAACTAGCCTCCCCTCTGGCGATGGCACAGCAACCGAAACAGGCATGATCCTCCTCCCCTTCTCGGGCTGGAATGGAGACGAACAGCGCTACGTCTCGGCAGTACAAATCTACACCTTCTCCAAGGATACATTAACACTACGTGGTGTCATGGATCATGGCTCGCAGGTGCGCCGAAGCTTTGTTGCAGATAGCAGCCAGAAAACCACTGGCAACCTCTCTGAACTGGAACTCAGCCTGTTTAATACACAAAACCCTGACAGCCCTGTGGAAGAAGGTCGCATTGAGCTTGCTCCAAACTATGCAAGCTTTGAAATCTTTGGTGACTATGGTGTGCGCCATCACGACCGCAGCAGCTACTATGGCTGGTGGGGAAATTACGGTGCAGATCAAGCCCGTCTTGATTCACTTCAAATTGTCCCACTCAGCGCGGATGACGTCGACACAGCCGAGCCTGTCGCAACCATCGAAATCCCTGCGCATGCAAATACATACCGAGTCCAGGATAATCTCATCGTGGTATCCACCACGTTTGAGCCTGGACCAGACAACGATTATCGCAACGGTACATACACCTCTGACATTGAAGTCTGGGACATGAGCATGCCTGCGATGCCCACGCTCAAATCAAGCTTTGAAACAGATCGCATCGAGAGCAACAACTACTACGATTATTGGGGTGGTGAGGACTGCTGGGACTGTGGTTACTACTACGGTTATAACTACAAGCCTGAAGCCTATGCTGTGAACAATGCGCTGGCCTTCCCCTCATACACACAACAGTCAGAGTTACTTGGCACAACCACATATCGTCGCACCTATCCCGATGTAAACCGCAGCCGCTATGACGCTGGTTGTTACAGTCACGATGGCAACTACACACCCAAACCCTGTATCTACTATGGCGGTAGCATTCGCTGCTCACAACTTACCCATACCGATGGCACAGTAGAGCCAGAGATCTGCCAAGGAAACATGTTCCGCTGTCAGCAGGATAACCAGGGAGAACAAACCTGCGAACCCATTGACGAGAACGCTATCGCCACACGTGAGCACACCTATGAAAATGAAACCTATCGTCGCTGGACATCTGTCTCACTTGACGT
The DNA here is from genome assembly GCA_950059285.1 of uncultured Pseudomonadota bacterium. GTDB lineage: Bacteria > Myxococcota_A > Bradymonadia > Bradymonadales > Bradymonadaceae > CATLTV01. The sequence continues at coordinate 5,027 of CATLTV010000331.1, forward strand.
GCTTGACCTGACAGACAGCACAAACCCACAGTTTGCTCCACCCGTGTCTTTGTCTGACTCCGAAGAGTTTGCAGGCATCGCAACGTCTGACACTGCGCTCCATGTGAGCGTTAAAGTTCCATATAAAATCGAAGGAGACTCAAGACCTTACGTCAAATACTATGACCGAAAAGTGGATCTCTCCACACCATCATCACCTGCGGTTCATGTGCCTATCAACATCCCAGGTTCAATCCTGGAGGTTGATGGCGAGACACTCATCACACAGGATTTGCTCTGGGGAGAGAAAATCATTGAAGCCTCAATCAACAAGCTCACCGTGCAAGATGGACTGGCCTACCTTCAGGGCACCACCCGCTTTGAAGATCAGCAGGTCAATCAGGTCATGCTTGATCGCGCAGGACATGTGCTTGTGGATCACAAAAAAGCCTGGTTAGCAAACTATGAAGACAACTACTACGACTGGGATGAGTATGATCAACTTAACAAGTTGACCTTGATTGACCTTGAAGGCGAGGACTTCACAGCGCTCGCAGAGGTGGAGATCGATAACTGGGCACAGCTCAAGGACGCACGTGCAGGACGTGCACTCTATCAGGTGCCTGGTGGATTGCTTGTCATCAACCTCGACGACGAGGTGCAACCCTACGCTCAAGCCTACTTCCCCACCAGGGGATGGCCACAGGATGTGCGCATCAATGACGACACCATCTACTTCTCAGCAGGTCGTTATGGTCTCTATCACTTTGATGTCAACTCCTCGAATCTTCTGATTGATAGCGAATAACATTCGCTCCTCTCAGTGACAAAAAAGAGGCGG
>CATLTV010000332.1 GCA_950059285.1 uncultured Pseudomonadota bacterium
TTATGGCGTGATGGGGATAGATGGAAACAGCCAACTCCATCCTTACGCCAATCAAGAGATGGTGGGGCAATCATGCTCAACAAACTCGGATTGTGGTTCGGTACAGGGTAACCTTTGCGTGAATACAGCGCAGGGTCAGACCTGTGCAATGCGCACACTGGCAGGGAGCGCATGTCCTGAGGGGACACAGGAAGGTCAGGTTGAGTTCTCAGATGGTTCTGGCTTGCTCTACTGTTTTTAGAGCGTAATTCTCCATCACGCTCTAAACCAGACTCATTTTAAGCCCAAAAAGCAGAGGACCATGGCTGATATCAGCCATGGTCCTCTGCTTTTTGGGCTTAAAATGTGTTCTTAGTTCACTTTTTCTTTGGTCTTATCTTCTTTGAATCCTTCGGCAAGCACGGCGTCACCAAAGCGTTCGTAGTTGGCGAGCCATGCGGCGGCGTTGACGACGTAACGTGCTGTGCCTGCGGTGTCCCACTTGTAGTAAAGGCGAGTGAATCCACCATCGAAGATCGCCCGCTTTTTGTCGTGGTCGTAAAGGGCGGCGACGAGGTTACCTGCGGAACCCCAGAGGAAGGGTTCAAGGTGGTCGCTCTTATCAATTGTGGCAATGGTGATGCCCTCATAAATGGTTTCAATGCCCGTGCTCATGAGGTGGTTTGCGAGCAGACCTGTGGTGTCACCTTTTTCTTTGAGGCCGACCTTTTGATCGCCTGGCGTGTCGCCTGTCATTTTCACATCGAGGAGCTCCTGAGCGACAAAGTTTGCATCGGCAAAGCAGGGGTCATTGTCGCCCCAGATGTACACGCCATGGCCCTGATCAAAGAACGTTTTGATGTGTTTGACGTGGTCTTTGTTCAGGGAAGTTTGCGCATCACATGAGGAGATAAGCCAGAACTGGTTAGCTTTCTTGAGTGCTTTTGCGAGCTCTTCTGGCTTGGGGGTGCCGTTGAAGCGGTACACAGAGAAGCCTTTCTTTTTGAGGGCTTCCTTGGCTTGATCAAAGGAGAATGGATAGAGCTGCAAGACGACGATGGTCTGGCCTTCAAAGGCGCCATCAACGGCGAGGTCATAATCACTGCTGGATGCGTTTCCGTAGGAGTCGCGTTTGACCTCGACTTCGACATCCTCGTAGTAGTCCTTGCCAGAGGAGTCGACTTTTTTGACGCGCTCCATCTTGCGTGCTGGAGCAGAGCTCAGACCTGCGCTGCTGTTGTATTGAGCAAAGGCTGAGGATGCGGAGGCGCAGATAAGGAAGGTTGCAAGGGAAAGGGAAGTGGCTGTAAGTGTCTTGAAATTCATCGTTTCTCCTGTGTGGTGATGTGTCCGTAAGCGGATAACAGGAGAAACGGAGGGGTGTGAAAAAAGATCTCAAGAATGTGAAAAAATTATTCTCAGTGAGAATAAAGTGGTCAGGGGTTCTTCCACTTGTCCTTGATAGAATCGTTTAAATAAGGGGAGTTAGACAGTGCTTCTGCGCCGTCTTGTTTGACGGGATTGCCTCGAAGGATGAGGGTCTCAAGGTTTGAGAAGTGTTCGCAGTTGGCGATAAGTTTGGCTGCTGCGTCATCAACCCAGTTGCCTGTGAGATCAAGGTGTTTTAGGCCAGAGAGGTAGGAGCACTGAACCATGGCTTCAATACCACCGAACTCGATGGAGTTGCCCGAGAGGTCAAGGTAGGTGAGGTTGCGTACAACATCGGTAGAGATGAGCGCGCGTGTACCTGCGTTCTGGAGGCCATTGTAGGCAAGGTTAAGATGTCGAATGTGTAAAAGTTCGGGGGACTGAGAGAGCAAATCAGCATCGACATAACCGATGCGTTTACCGCGTAGGTCCAGGCTTCGCGTGATGATCATCCAGTCGAGTGGATCGCCTTCAAGCAGGCGCTCGATCCAGCGCGCTGGCGTGAAGCGCATGCTGTATGTCCAGTCCTTGGACAGGAGGGGTTCAAGCTGTTCGGCGGCGTGGTGGATCTCTGCCTCATCTGTGATCTTCTCAAAGCTCTCGCAGAGTTGAGTCCAGATGGATTGCTTGGGTTTTTGATCTTTGATGAGTTCGCTCATCGTGGTCACGTTATCTGCCTCGCTCATAGCCTCTCCACAAGGGCGACATCATGCCTTTATTTTCAGGCAAGTGTTGTGCGATGTCGCTGTGTGTAAACAACAATCAAACCAGTCTGTGCAGTACACGTCATGAAGACTGGTCTTTGGTTATGTGTCATTGCTGCCTGATTTCAACGTTCAGGTTATCAAGAACACATCTCTTGGTCTAACCGTTTATTTGTATGTTTTACTCTAACAAGATGTGCATGCGTTGTCGTCGTAAACCTCTACCTTTTATCTTACTCGGCGCTAAACCACAATCAATATCCTGACTGCTAATTGTGTAAATATCAGCTTTATCGTGTCATGTGGCTGTGCCCTTGGTTCTGTTGACATAAACTCCTATCGTCGAACCAGAGCGTGATGGAGAAGGAGCTGTTCGAAGAAAAGCAAAGGAGAAGGCGTGGAGTTTAAGGAGCAAAAACCAAGAATAGTAGCCGTGTTACATTCTGTTTTTGCGACACCAAAATACGCGCTTTCTACGAGCTTTTCCGACCAACTCCTTCTTTATTACGCTCTAGACTCGATGGACCTGGAAAAACAAGGCATCTTCAAACGATTCAGATCGCCTGCCGTCATTCTGCTTGAACCACCTATATGAACAGAACTTCGAGCAATTTCATTTTGGCTTCTTGTTTTTCATTCTGCTAGAACATACGTCTGCAATTCATTCGAATCACATGTCAAAAGAATAGAGCGAGAGTATAGATATGAGGCGTACCATGACGGGTCGATATAATCAGGTGTTGTTTGCAGGCGTGCTGTTTGGTGCGCTCTGTGTGGTGGGATGTTCAGATGATACAGTTGCCACAAACAATCAAGAGAACAACACATCAAACAATATTCGCACCATCGACCGTGGTGATATGACCCCTTCTAATCCCTCGGATATGACTCCTTCAGGTGATATGACCTCCGATCTTGGTGGCCCCGTTGCGGATATGCCTGATGACATGTCAGGGATGGTGATCCCCGATCTTGGTTGTTCGCCTGGTGACGTGCTCGGCTGCTTTGATGATACTCAGATCATCGTGTGTGATGAGCAAACCATGAAATACGAGCCTACTGAATGCCCTTCAGGTCAGCGCTGTTTCCCTGGTGTTGGTTGCTCGGATATGGTCTGCGTCCCTCAAACTCGCCAGTGTGATGGTGGCGATGCCTATCAGGTGTGTAATGCTGATGGTACAGGCTATGAGACATCTCAAACCTGTCCCGAAGGGACGCTGTGCTCCAATGGGGCCTGTGTCACACAGTGTGAACTTGGCAAATATCGTTCAAGCTATGTGGGGTGTGAATACTGGACGCTCGATCTGGACCAGTACACCGATCCTGCCACAAACCCCAAGCCCGATGAGATTCCTCACTCGGTCGTGATCAGTAACCCTGGCACACTTCCCGCCACGGTGATCTTCAGGGCGATGGAGCAGGGCGTCTCGGTCAGCGTTCCTGATCCTGTCGTGCCTCCCATGTCATCACGTGCCTTTACCATGCCTCGTCTGGATATCTCGGGCACAGGCATCACCAAGAAGAGTATTCGTGTCTCAAGTTCCGTGCCTGTGACAGCGCACCAGTTTAGCCCCTTGAATAACGAGGGCGTCTTCTCCAACGATGCCTCACTCTTGCTCCCCTCCAACGTGCTTGGCGATGAGTACTATGTGGTGGGCTGGCCTACTGCTGTGTTGCCATGCTTCATGGGATTTTGCCCTGAAAACCAACATGGCTACGTCACCATTCTTGCCACTGAACAGGGTGAGACTTATGTGAACGTCACACCCAAAGCACAGGTCGCACCAAGCAGTGATGGGAAATATGCGGTCTCACCTGGTGTTACACGTTCCTACACCTTGCAGTATGGTGAGGTGCTTAACCTCGAGGCAAACTCGGGTGAGATTACTGGGGCCAACGACCTTACAGGAACGCATATCAAGGCATCTCAACCTGTGGCGGTGTTCTCTGGTCATGAAGAGGCCGTCGTGGGTGATGGTGGTGATAGCTGCTGCGCGGATCACCTTGAACAACAGCTCTTCCCTCTGAAAGACTGGGGCCAGACCTATATCGCATCGCTCTCGCCAGGACGTGGTGACAAGGATGATCACTGGAGGATTGTCGCAGGTGAAGATGGTGTGACCATTACCACTAATCCACCTCAACCTGGTGCCAACAACGTGACCTTGAACAAGGGCGACTTTGTCAAATTCTTCTCGGGCGATAGCTTTGAAATTAACGCCACAGGCAAGGTGCTTGTGGGACAGATCCTTGTCAGTCAGGAACAAACCACTGCGGGGACAGGTGACCCCGCGTTGATACTCGCGGTGCCCGTGGAGCGCTTCAGGAGTGATTATGTGTTGTTGACTCCCATGGGTTACAGTACCAACTATGTCACCATCACACGCGAAGCGGGTGATGTGATTCGCCTCAATGGTCAGGTCGTATCTGATGCCATGTTCTCTCCCGTGGGAGCTGGTACATACGAGGTGGCCAGCGTACCTGTGAACGCAGGTGTGCAGGAACTCGAAGCGTCCAAGCCCTTTGGCATCGCAGCCTATGGTTTTAGTAACGCTGTCTCTTATGGCTACCCTGGTGGTCTGAACCTTGTTGGACAGGAAATCGACGAATGATAACGCGCACATTAAACCTATCACTACTCGCTGGAATGCTCCTCCTTGTCGCCTGCGATCGCGGAGAAAAGAGCACAGAATCCACAGTGGTGAAACAGACCGAGGTTGCCGACACAAAGGCTCCTCAGCAAGAGGTTGCACCCAAAAAAGATGCCGCCAAATCAACCACAACACCGCCCGTCGACTACAAGCTTGATGATATTGCGCGCGTGGTCGCTGTGGGCGATGTTCATGGGGATTTTGACGCGCTTAAAACAGCGTTATATGCAGCTCAACTCATCGATTCCGAGAACCGTTGGATTGGCCAGAAGACTGTGCTGGTACAAACAGGTGACTTGCTTGACCGTGGCGATGATGAACAGGAAATTATTGATTTTCTTGATCAATTGGGCAAGGAGGCGCGCGCTCAAGGAGGTAATGTCCTTGAAATCGTAGGGAATCATGAGGCGATGAATGTACAGGGAGACCTGCGTTATGTGACTCCTGGTGGCTTCAAGGATTTTGAGGATGTGGAGGGGCTAGACCTGAGTGATCCACGACTTGCACGTGTGCCCGAGCAGGCGCGTGCGCGACTTGCTGCATTTCATCCTGGTGGGCCCTATGCCAACAAACTCGCAGATCATCACACCATCGGCATTGTGAATGACTCGGTCTTTGTGCATGGCGGTGTGCTGCCTGAACACGTCGAGTATGGCGTGGATAAATTGAACAGAGAGGTGCGAGCCTGGATGCTTGGTGACAATGCTTACCCTGTCATGATGCAAGGTCAGCAGGCTCCTGTATGGACGCGTTATTACTCAGCGCCCAAAGGTCAGAACCCATGCCCGGTCCTCCAGGACACGCTCGACAAGCTCAAGGTCAAGCGCATGATTGTTGGGCATACGCCTCAAATGGATGGTGTGCGTTCTGCGTGTGATGGAAAGCTCTGGCTTATCGATGTTGGGATGGCAAAGCATTATGGCGGTAAACCCGCTGCGCTTGAGATCCTCAAGGATGGCTCAACGCGAGTGATGGAACCTGCGGATTAGGTTTTGTTGACATGAGTCTTAAAAGCGAGACATGCCAAAGGGGCGGGTTGGGGAGTTAACTC
>CATLTV010000333.1 GCA_950059285.1 uncultured Pseudomonadota bacterium
ATGAGGATGGTATCGATATCATTGCGATCGACAGCCTCTTTAGCCCGATCCGTAAGGTCAACTACCAGGTGACCAATGCTCGTGTTGGTCAGCGCACTGACTATGACAAGCTTATTCTTGAAGTGTGGACCGATGGCAGTGTTCTCCCCGAGGACGCCGTTGCTTACGCCTCCAAGATTATCAAGGAGCAGGTCTCAATCTTCATCAACTTCGATGAAAGCCTTGAGCCCGAAATTCAGGTCGAAGACGAGGAGCCTGAATTCAATGAAAACCTCCTTAAGCCCGTGGATGAACTTGAGCTCTCTGTACGTAGCTTCAACTGCTTGCAGAACGCTGGGATCAGGTACATCGGCGATCTCGTCCAGAAGAGCGAAGCTGAAATGCTCAAGACCAAAAACTTTGGTCGTAAGTCTCTGAAAGAAATCAAGGAACTCCTTGATGAGATGGAGCTTGAACTCGGCATGCGTCTCGACAATTGGCCCCCTAAAGAACTCTCAAAATAAGATCGTGAATGCGGTCCTCGTGGCCGCTTTACGCTCCTTAACTCACTATAGGTATCTAACATGCGTCACCTTAAATCAGGAAGAAAGCTCGGACGTACATCCGCTCACCGCAAGGCTCTCTTTAATAACCTTGCCAGCGCTCTTGTTCGCTACGAACTTATCCAAACCACCGATGCCAAGGCTAAAGAACTCCGTAAGGTTTCCGATCGTCTTATCACACTCGGTAAAAAGAACACCCTCGACGCTCGTCGTAAGGCGTTCTCCATCCTTAAAGACCGCGAGCTTGTCTCCAAGCTTTTTGATGACCTCGCCAAGCGCGAAGAACTCACAAGCCGTCAGGGTGGTTACACACGTATCATCAAGCTCGGCAACCGTCGCGGCGACAACGCTCCTCTCTCTCGCGTGAGCTGGGTTGGTGCTGACCTCGAAAACACCGAGTCTGTCCGCTACCCACAGCACATCCTCGACCAGTTCGAGCAGGCTGAGCTCTCCTACCAGATCGCTGAAGGTGCTGAGGAAGAGTAATCTCTCCTCCACGCATCACTCTGGATCGATAGACAACGCCCAAACCTTCATCGGTTTGGGCGTTGTCCTTTCTTGGGCTTGAATATAACCTCTCTCACTGTCGTTCAACTTATGGTTGTGTCTCTCGTCATCACACACTCCACTCAGGTCCCTTGCCCATGCGTCATATCAAGTCATCCATTCTGATCCTTGCCTTGCTCTCCATCCTCTTTGCGTCAGGATGTGCCTATAAGAATCACATCAAACGTGGAGATGCTCTGTATACCCAGGGCAATTATGAACAGGCTCTCTATCAGTATGAGGCGGCTCTTCAAAAACGACCCAATAACAAAGATGCCCAATACAAGGTCGAGGCCACGCGACAGGCGTTCATTGAACAGCTCTCCGCTGATACAATCGCTTACCTCAATGAACAAAACTATGTCGCCGCGCTCAATGCTGCATTTACGCTGGAAAATCGCTTCCCCGAGCTCCCAGCTGTAAGGCAACTTGTGCGTGATGTCTCCGCTCGCATCCAGTCCGATGCAAAGTCCTCCTCCGATCGTGCCGAGTGGGCTAAGGCTCTTGATACATATCTCATCGCTTATGATGCCTTCCCCGAAGATCGACAGGCTATTGAACCAGAGCTGCAATACATCAAGACAACCTGGTACAATGAACTTGATAAGGCTGCCAAAAAAGCCGAAAGCAAAGGGCATACAGGCGATGCGCTCCTCCTTCATGCACAAGCTTCTCAACTCCAGCCCAACCCACAAAGCGTCGCCAAGCGTGATGAACTTCAGGCCAGACTCCTGAATGAAAGCCTCTTCCAGATCAAGCTCTCAGGGCGAGGTGATCGCTTTAATCGCGTCGCATCCTCTCTGCTTAATCTCCAGGGGTTGAGTCAAAACTTGGTGTTTTTCAAGGAGGCCAAACAACAGCCAGATGCTACACTTGCGATCAATGTCGGTCGCCCATCCTTCTCCACACAGCGATCCAACTCTCAGCGTTACAAGGATTACATTTCGGGGACTCGTCTTGTCGAAAACCCCCAGTACATTAACAGGCAGAATGATCTTGAGCGGGAACAACGTGATCTCTTCCGTTATGAAGATGATCTCTCGCGTGCAGAGCGTGATGTTGATCGCTACATGGATCAGGTTGCGCGAGAAGGTGACACACCAGGTGTCTCCACTGGAGCGGAGCAAAGTTTAAGTCGCGCTCAATCCGATCTTGAGCGTGCTCGTGATAATGTTGATCGTGCCCGTCGTCGCGTGCGTAATGCCGAGCGTCAACTCAATGATACTCCGCCCAATATCGAAGAAGATGTCTACTCCACGCTTGAGTACTCCGTGACCACACATACTCGGCGGGCAAAGATGAGCCTCGATCTTCGTATGACCGATCCTCAAGGAGAGGAGCTTGTGCAGTCATTTAGACCCGCACTGTCCGCATCCGATGAAACTCACAGAGCGTATCCCATTGCTGATATCCCAGAAGACCCCCTGGATCTCCCCTCGGACGCATCGCTTGAGACTCAGTTGTTTAGCTCTGCCATCAATACATCCTTCTCCACAGCCAACACCACATTCCAGAAACATCGTCAGGCTGTGCTCGCGGATGCGTTTGCTCAACAAGATCAGGGACTACGAGTGCATCACTATGTGATCTATATTTTGATGGACCCCTCCAGTGTTGATCAGCGTGTCCTTGATGAGATCGCTGACTTGCGTGGCATTCCCGATGCGGCAGGTCTTCTGTTGATGACAAATACAGCGCAGTAGTCATCACTCATATCTTTATCTGGTCTATGTACTCCTGGATCAGGCAACAAGGGCGGAAATCTTTTGACTATCAAAAGATTTCCGCCCTTGTTGCCTTCCTGACACTTGTCTTTTACCCCCATTTGGAGAAATGTTAACCCCACAGGAGACCTGAAAAATATCTCTCCTGTGGGGGACGTGTTTCTTGGCCCCTCCAGTACGAACTATCGAGTGAAAGGATCCTCTCATGAGCGTTTTGAATAATTTATATAAATCAGGTGGTTACGGTGTTGTGTTTGCGCAGGTGCTCTGTGCTGTTGGCCTTGTTTCCTTGACATCTTCTTGCTCCAAGCCCTCTGCGACCAGGAATGATACAGATGAGCAACGCACGATCACACATGTTCATCGTACCGAGCCCGTCACGGATCATGCTCAGGTGAAGAGGCCTCGTCGCATCATTTTGATGATTGGTGATGGTATGGGAGTCCCTGCGATCAGCGCGGCTGCTTATGCCAAGGGAACGCCTCTCTCCATGTTGGACATGCCCACGGTGTCGTTCATGCGTACGCATGAGCATGAGTTTGTGACGACCGACTCTGCTGCGTCTGCCACGGCGTTTGCTACGGGTCACAAAACCCATTTTGAAGGTGTGAGCGTCAAACCAGGTACAACACATGAGACAGAAGGAGAGTCTTCCAACCACCTTGAAACTGTGGTGAAGGTTGCTCAACAAAGTGGTCTGCGTACAGGGCTTGTCGCGACAAGTCGTATTGTTCACGCGACTCCCGCTGCGTTTGCCTCACATCGTGCACACCGATCTTCTTATGAAGAGATCGCTCTTGATATGTCTGGGGCCAATGTAGATGTGTTGATGGGGGCAGGGTCCAAATATTTCAATGCTCGTAAAGATGAGCGTGATCTCCTCGGTGAGATGCAGAAAAATGGTAATTACCGTGTGACACAATCGCCCGAGGAGCTTGCAAAGTGGTCTTCTCAAGGTGAGTTCCAGCGTACTGTGGCGCTCTTTCATGAGAAAGATATGCCGCCAGTCTCCTCTGGTGAGCGTGCTGTGTCGCTTGCCCAAATGACCGAGGATGCAATTGCGCTCCTGGATAAAGATAATCCCGATGGGTTCTTCCTGATGGTTGAAGGGAGTCAGATCGATTGGGAAGAGCACGCGATGAATGGTCCTGGCACCGTGGCTGAAACGCTTGATTTTGATCAGGCGATCGACGTGGCTCGTGCTTATGCTGGTCAGCGCGATGATACACTTGTGATCGTGACCGCTGATCATGAAACGGGTGGACTCGCTTTGATGGACCCATACACACTTGAAGGTCCGATGAAGAAGCTTGGTGGCGAGAGCGGCATCAAGGCACTCACCTCAGGGAGCGATGTTGAGTTTCCCGATCCGATCTCCTTCCTCCCGTTGGGTCAACCCGATGCGAGTACACCTTCACGAAGTCTTGTTCCTCCCATGCTTGAGGATAAGCGTCTTGCCACAGCGTTTGGATTCCTCTCCATTGCATCTCGTAAAGGTTGGACCAGAGAGCAGTCCACATTTATTGCCACACATACCGCAACGATGGTCCCTATTTTTGCTGATGGTGCGTTTCATCAGCTTCTCTCTTCGGTGCACGACAACGCCGATCTTGGTGAGCTACTTAAACAACTCTTTCGCGCGCAAGATACCGATCCGCTCGCCAAGGGGATCAAGGCGCGCGAGGAAAACCTCTCGGGTACGCCAAAGAACGTGGTCCTGATCATTGGTGATGGTATGGGGCTTTCTTCACTGACAGCGACTGAATATGTGCATGGCTTGAATACGCTTGAACTGCCTGTGCAGGGACTTGTTGCTACCCACGGTGCAGACAGGCTAGTCAATGATTCTGCCGCCACTGCAACTGCGCTCGCCACTGGACAGCGCACCATGTATCGCAGCGTTGGGATGCAACCCGATCCTCAAAACGTGGACAAAATGCTCTCTGCTGTGACTGTGCTTGAGGAGGCCGAAAAGAAGGGGCTTCGTACTGGGCTTGTGACGACCACACGATTAACACATGCGACGCCTGCTGCATTTTATGCTCACAATGCAGACCGAAACCAAGAGCTTGAAATTGCTGGTGATTTTGTGTCTCTTGCTGATCGCATTGAGAACAGTGATGGTGTGGATGTGGTGTTTGCAGGTGGCTCCAAGTACCTGGATTACAAACAACAAAAGGCGCTGCGTGAGCGCGGTGTTGATGTGCAGATCCCATGTAAGAAGGACTATGTCAGCACCTCAGATCAGTTCCTTTGCCTTTATGATGAGGGCGTGCTTGATGAGGCTCCAAAGAGGTTGTCAGGGGAGAGCGCTGCGCCAGGGCTTGCGAAGATGACCGAGGATGCGCTCCGTATGCTTGATGCGAGCGACAAGGAGGACAAAGGGTTCTTCCTGATGGTGGAGGGTGGTCAGATCGACTGGGCACTTCATGCTCTTGAGACCGATGCTCGCGTACTTGATGAGGTGCATGATCTTGATAACGCTGTGCAGGTGGCGATGCGTTATGCCGAGACGCACAAGGATACTCTGGTGATCGTCACTGCCGATCATGATCACACCCTGAGCGTGCTTGATAACCACTATGGGTTTGTGCGCAAACAATGTGGCATCGCCAAACGTTGTGGTGGCGCTGTGAAGCTTGAGGAGATTCCTATTCGTGACGCAGCTTCAATTCATCGTGGAGAGGGCTTTGCAGACAAGACTCTTCAGGGAGCAGACTTTGATAAGCCTGGTGTGATCTTGCAGTATGCATGGCCTGTGCAGGCGGCGGCGATGGTCAAACACAGCCCTGGTCCTCACTCCGCAAACTTTGTGCCTCTCTTTGCTTTTGGACCTGGCGCGGATCAACTCGCAGGGTTTCATCAGCAACCTGAGATCGGTGAGATTTTGTTAAAATGGGCCAGAAAATAGCGTGACTGATATGTGAGGCAATCAAGCATGAAATGCTTGATTGCCGACGAGAAAGAGGCGAGGAGGGG
>CATLTV010000334.1 GCA_950059285.1 uncultured Pseudomonadota bacterium
ATGTCACCATCGGTGTCATCGTTGGTGGGATCGCCGTCCATGTTGATGTCTTCGTCCACGGTCAAAATGCCATCGCCATCGTCGTCCGTGTCAAGCGCATCGATCAGCATATCGCCATCGGTATTTTGGCCGCTCGCAGCATTCTCACCAGCAACACACACGCCCATCACCGCGATCACACCATCACACACGCCGTCGCCATCAGAGTCGGCATTGTCTGGTTGTGTGCCAATGGTTGTTTCATCAGCGTTTGTGATGCCATCGCCATCGAGGTCACCAAGAGGACCATCATTGTCGTTGGCATCAAGGTAGTTTGGTGTGCCGTCGCCGTCAGTGTCGTGCTCATCGTAATCGCCGTCACTGTCGAGGTCTTCATCAATGGTCAGGATGCCATCGCCATCGTCATCAGGATCAAGGTAGTTCGGAAGCGTATCACCATCAGTGTTGTCGTTGGTGCGATCGCCGTCGTTATCAAGATCCTCATTGGCAGTAGGAATACCGTCACCATCATCATCAGGATCAAGGTAGTTCGGGATCATATCACCATCGGTATCATCGTTGGTGAGATCGCCATCGCCGTTGACATCTTCATCGATGGAAAGGATGCCATCACCATCGTCATCAATCGCGCTACAGAAGGAGTTCTGAAGCATGACATTATCAATGGTAAAGCCACAGGAAGTGTTTGGCTGAAGACCTGTAAATGTCAGGCGAGAGGTGGTTGAGGTCGCCTCAAAAGTGAATGTGTAGTCTTCCCAGTTTGCCGCGTCACTGTAGTCCTGAGTTGAGGCGAGCACCTTCTCGGTGTGCGCATCGGAGGCAGCAGGATCGCCCGCAGTGATATGAGCAGTCGCACCCACTCCACCACAGGAGTTATTGTATGCCCCGAGGAAAGAGACTGTGTAGCGTTGACCCACGACAGTTGTGATGTCCTGGAAAAGACCACCTGGAAATGAGCCGTTCAGATCGACAAGCTGCATACCATCGCCAGCCACACCCTGACCGCTGTTTGCAACCGTACGGTGGATATCAGTATTGCCGCCTACAAAAGTCCAGTTATCAGGCTGTACGTTTGCACCCACAGGACCTGAGATCGCCGGGGACTCAAAACCACCATTGGCGATCGCGCCTGCATCAAGAGCGCAAGAGTAGCCAGGCTCCTCTACGCATGTGCTGCTACAGCCATCACCATCCACAGTGTTACCATCATCACACGCTTCACCCGCAGCAATGAGGCCATCTCCACAAGGAGGCACCACATTGACTGTAATGGTGTTGGTCGCCTGACCCGTGCCATCATCCGCAGAAAGTTCAAGCGTGTATGTGCCAGGCTGAGCAAAGGTAAAGGTATCACACACCGTCTGGCCGGCGGCAGCGGCTGTGCCCGAGGTTGTCTGAGCGCCGTTGTCCCAGTCAAAGGTGTAGTTGGCGTTAGTGCCGTTGGAGCTGATGATGTGACCACACACCTCAACAGGAGTTCCTGCGACAGCATCCACATCCGAAGTCACCGCGCCTTCAGGCGCATCGTAGGTGATCGTAAATGGTTGACTAAAGTCAAGGTCGATATTTGCGCCCAGAGGATCGCGGTACGTCCATTCGTCAATGCTCTGGCCTGCGCCTACAGTACCGCTGATGCTGATGGAGATCTCCCAGTCCTCATCATCTGGGAATGCACCCAGGATGCCACCATCTGTGTTGTTCACAAAGGTCCAGCTACCCTCAGCAGTCGTGGCATCGGTCTTTTCAAACTCACCACCATCATCGCTCAAAGCCACAATAGTTGTCGTTGGGATGTTGACAATGGTCATGTTCACGGTCGCAGGAGGCTGTACCAATCCGGTGGTTGAGGCATCAATACCATGCGTAATGATCAGGCTGATCGGGTTGGTGGGCTGGCTGATGTCATAATGCAAGAACATCGTGGACATATTGATGTCCTCAAGCCCCGTATGAGAGGAGGCTGAACGATAGTCATAATAGTCCGTAGCAGATGAGGCCGTGCGCACAATCGGCACATCTGTGATCGTGGGTTTACCTGGTTGGCTCAAGGTAAAGGTTCGCTGGGCCAGGCTCAAAAAGGGCTGTGCCATGGCGTCTGCCGAGAGCGAGCTACACAAGGTTAACGTCGCCAACATGACGGCGCGCTTACCTGTTAAAAGTTTGGTGTGTCTCATAAAAATCCTGTTCGTTAATTTCATCATCTGAGGTGTACACGAAATCGCATCCTCCCCCAGATGCTCAGCACATCTGGACGGTCACATATTCTTCATGATCTCATTCTCATATAGAATACATGATCATATGCCCTCTTGAATTCCCATCATCGTCAAGGGCCGATGTAATAACACTCTCCTACTTGCTTCTACCAGTCTGTGATATAAAAGTCACCAGATGACATGACTTCTTTCAAGACAGGAAATAAATCATCATGAACACATGGGAAAAAGCATGGCAAGAAAATCGTACAGGTTGGGATAAAGGCGAACCTGTACCTGCTCTGATTGACTACCTTACGCAACACACTCCTGACGCTACACAAGGCCAGACACCACGTGCGCTCGTGCCCGGATGTGGCTCTGGTTATGATGCCTTTGCGCTCGCACAACATGGCTACACCACCACAGGGCTAGATATCGCGCCCACTGCGGCCGAGCGATTTGACCGCTGTCGTGCACATCATGGCGTCTCCCCTGACAAGGCACATATTGTCACCGATGATTTCTTCTCATTCACACCAGATGCCCCCTTTGACTTGATCTGGGATTATACGTTCTTATGCGCTATACAGCCGTCACAACGCGAGCTATGGGGACAAACCATGACTCGCCTATTACACCCCAATGGCACACTGCTTGTGCTTGTCTTTCCCATCTTTGAATCTGATAACCCCTCGCCAACAACCGATGAAGACAAGGGCCCACCTTACAGAATGCACCTTGAACATGTACGTCATATCCTTGAACCACACATGGTCCTCACGCACTCTGAAGAACCCTCCCGACAACACCCAGATCGCAAGGGCCTTGAACTCCTCACCGCATGGAAGCACCGAAACGCATGACTGCTAACTCCTCAGACCGATTAATGTTTGGGCTCATCTCAGACACACACAGCCACACCGATCCCGACGCATGGGCCGAAGCCTTCCATGGCGCGACAGCCATCTTTCATGCAGGCGACATCGGCCACCAAAACGTCCTGGATACGCTCAACGAAATCGCCCCCACCATCGCCGTCAAAGGCAACATCGATGGTGGTGACCTGCGCTTTCTACCCGAAGTCGAACAACGCACATTTGCACGCAAAAAAATCGTCATGCTCCACATCGCGGGCTCGCCCAAACGCCCAAATAAACACACTCGACGACTCCTCGTCCATGAACAACCTGACATCCTCCTCGTCGGACATAGCCACATCCCCACCGTACAACGTGTGGACCATGGCTGCCTCTGGATTAACCCTGGCGCAGCTGGCACACACGGATTCCACCCCGAACGCGTCGCCATGAGACTCTTTATCAACACCTTCAATGGTGAGCTGTCTCTGGAACGCGTCTGCTTTGGGCCTCGCGTGCCACAACAAAACCACACATAAATTACCTTCACATCCACAATTTGAATCGTCTATACTGACGCATACGCGTTCGCCATAACATCCATAACCCTCTCATCACACAAGATCACGTACATTATGCGCAACCTCCTTCGCTCCACATTTGCCCTCGCCATCATCGCCTGCTTCTCCTCTGCATGCGGTCCACCTGAACTCTGTCAACAAGATGGTAAAGGCTCCTTCTCTAGCTTTCGTCAAAACACCTGGACGCCCTACTGTGCTGACCTTGAACAACGCCTCCAAAACCCACTGAATTACGAACTTATCCTGCTCACCGAGTTCTTCTCAGAATACCCCGAACAACAACGCACCATGACCACCACACTTGAGGGCTTCACCGAGCATGAAAAATGCTTTGCCTCTCAGAGCGATAAACTGGAATATCGCAAGCTCAACAAGTGCCTCTCGGACAGCGATGTTCAGGCTCGCATCAAGCGCGCCTGGAGCGTGCGCGCTGAGCCATGGCTTGAAGGCTACGAACAACGCATCGATGCCCTCACCCTCTCACTTGAAGAGTCAGAAAAAGAAGCCGACTACATCCTTGGCAAAATCAAACAACATGAGCGCCTACACTCTCCTCCCGAACTGAACTCCATCAAAAAATTCTCCGATCTCCTCGATGATATGCAATCCGAAGTCGATGCAATTGACCGCGCAAAAATGGATTACGAACGCCTCAAAGGTGCCTCCATGTCCTACCAAGACCTGAGCGATCACATCGACTCCACGGTCAATGACAGCATCGTCAAAATGTTCGACAAACACGACAAAAACCGCTTCGCAATCGCCAAACTACGCAACAAAGAACGCTTCTTTGAATATGCGCTCCCCGCCCTTGGCACTCCCTGCACCACGAGCCTCAAGGCAAACAAAGAAACCCGCCTCGCAAAGCGTGCACTTGGTGAAAAACAAAAGGATATCAACGCCAGCAAAATTATCGCTGTCGATGATAAAATCTCATCCACCACAAACGAAGAAGACGGCACCACCACCGAAAGCTTCTCGGGCTACATCTGTGGCAAACGACACATTGATAATCAGTTCCCCGACTACTTTGAACTCTGCTCCAAATACAACTACGTCATCTCACGCACCAAGGCCAAAGACGCTCGCCGCTTCGGAGACTGGAGCGTCACCCTCTTTGAAGAAGGCCCCGCCGAAGATGGTATCGACTGCGCCATGCTTGAAGGCCCACTCAAAAAATAACTGACTGACACCCTGAACGCACAGGAGCCTCTACATGACGCCCTCATACACACCCCGTACCCTACTTACCCTTATACTCACCTCTGGCTTGTACGCGTGTGTCCCTGAGGGCGCGGTGGATTTTGGCGATGGCAACACACCACGTGTGATGCCTGATTCGTCTCAGGATATGACCTCCAATACAACCCACGATAGTGGGCACACCACACCTATTTACACCGATCCAAACCCCGATCCCGAGCCCGATCCCACACAAGACATGGCACCCGCCCCTCAAATCGACATGAACACACCTCCTGTGGAACCTGTCGATATGTCCACCGAACCGCCTCCTCCCGTGGATATGGGACCTCCTGCCCCCACCTGCGACACCATTACATCCTGTCAGGCTGGCGATGGTTGCTGCCCGTCAGGATGCGATGCACTCTCTGACTCGGACTGTGAAGCTGATTGCACCGACCCCGACACATGGCCTGACAACTGGGCTCAATGGGAAGCCGATGTCATCACAGAGGTCAATAAACTTCGTGCACAAGGCGTCAGCTGCGGATTCAGAGGCTCCTTTAGCCCCACACATCCCGTTGAAATGAATCGTGAACTTCAAATCGCCGCGCGCTGCCATTCTGTAGATATGGTCGAACACGCCAAACTCAGTCACACAGGATCTGATGGAAGCAACTTCTCGGAGAGAGCAAACCGCGCAGGTTATACAGGACGCGCACGAGGAGAAAACATCGCCGCAGGACAAAATAGCCCCGCTTCGGTCACATCCAGCTGGCGCAACTCCGATGGACACTGCGCAAACCTCATGAGCCCCGATATTGACCGCATGGGCATCGGCTACTTCACAGGCGATGTACGCTACACACACTACTGGACCATGGTCACGGGTGTGGGCGACTGAAGTCACCCACACATCGCCAAAAAAGAGGGCGGCGGCGGGGGCGGCAATTTACTGCGTAAATTGCCGCCC
>CATLTV010000335.1 GCA_950059285.1 uncultured Pseudomonadota bacterium
TTGAAACTTATATGGACAAGCTCAAAAAGCTGAGCAAGAAGAGCGATTACAAGTCAAAGCACAACCTTGCGATCGCCACCAGTCGAGTTGATATGGCCTACAGCTCAACCATGAAAAAACATTATGGTCGCCGTGGTTTCGACGATTAAAAAGTAACACATAAACACAACTCAGGTGTTCTTCTTGTCAGGGGGAGCATTACTCCATGCATTCAAGCACCATCATTCAAGGAGCGACACGTGACGACCGCGCCAAGCCCCACATCAACACACGAAGAACACACCGATATTTTCAAGCTCTGGAAAGACCCTGCCAGCGCGCTCACACACTTTGCTGGATTTCTCGCAGCGCTTGTGGGGCTCCCATTTTTGCTCATCAACTCACCAGGAGGCAACCTCAAGACATGGACCATTACACTCTATGGTCTATCCTTGATCTTGCTCTTCTTTAGCTCTGCAACATATCACTTTTTTGACCTTGGCCCACGACGCAACCTCTGGTTGAGGCGACTGGATCACTCGGCAATTTTCCTCCTTATTTCAGGCACATACTTGCCAGCTGTAATGCATACACTTACAGGAGGTTGGCGACTGGGCATGCTCATCACGCTGGGCACATTGACCGTGCTTGGCGTCCTCTTCAAGCTGACATGGTTCCACTGTCCACGTTGGCTTGATGCTCTCATATACCTTGCAATGGGCTGGAGTGTGGTCATCCCTGGCGCGCGACTGCTCTCCCCTTTGAGTGAAGAGAGCCTGTTCTGGATTGTTGCAGGAGGAGTCTTTTACTCAGTGGGTGCGATTACTTATGCGCTCAAAAAGCCAGATCCATGGCCAGGCGTCTTTGGATTCCATGAGGTCTGGCACCTCTTTGTACTTGCAGGCGCGGGCTCCCACTTTATCTTTGTGTACAGCATGTTAAATACCCCCATCACGCCATTTTAACTCCACATGCCTGAACGTACAACGGACCCGTCCTCATCCGCCCTGACTACATCTCTGTGGCAACGCCGCAGCACGAGCTAAATGATAAGTAACAGAGGGTAAAAGAAGAGCGGCTCGCGAGCCGCTCTTCTTTTACCCTCTGTTACTTCCACCTGGAGCGCAAAGCCCCACCAAGCCCTCGATATTGCTATAATGAATAGAGTTGACGACATGTTTAGTGAAGTCCGTAGCCTCATGCAGAAAGCTGAGCTCAAGAATTATGAGAAGACACAGCTCTGGAGTCTTATTCAAGAATCCTACACTCACAACAAGACACACTACATTGAACAGTGGGTCCCCTACCTCTCATCCTTTCCACAACACGTCAAAGACACGCCGCTCGCCTCTATCAATACACTTGAAGAGCTCAACATAGCCTGCTCCATCGCCCCCTTCGCAACATTCCACTATGTTATCGAGAGCACATACACTGATGCCTCTGAATTTTTTGCGAGCCCCTTACTGCCACACATCTCCAGCCTGCGCACAGACACCCTCGAAGGTATTGAACACATCGCTCCAACACAGCTTCACAACCTCAACCATCTCCAAATCAACGTGGACAACAAGGACATCCTGAAGCACCTCAACCATCTCACTCAAGCCCCCATCATTCCCAGCCTCACACACTACGAACATGACCACATCACGATGAATGACGCAGGAGCTACACTCCTCGCCAATGCCCCCATCCTCAGTCACATCAAGACACTTGCCCTACCAGCCAACAACTTCACATCTACAGGACTCCACGCACTCCTCTCCTCGCTGCACCTCAGCCAGGTTGAATCACTCAACCTGAATGACAGTCAGCTAGGACCAGATGGCGTAAGGCTGTTTGCAAAAATAGACTCGCTCAAACATATCCGTGAGCTAGCAATCCATGGTGCTGGTGCAGGAGAAGATGGCGCAACCGCGCTCTTCAACTCTCCCATCATGCAACGACTCACCTCGCTCGATATAGGTGTCAACGAAATCGGAGACAAACCTGTACTCACGCTTGCTCAAAACCAACCACTCCCACACCTCAAAGTGCTCGACATTAATAACAACAACATTGGCAAAGATGCGCTCGTCACCCTCATTAATTCCAGGATGGTTCAACAACTCACCACACTCAACCTGAGCGGAAACACTCTCAGCGATGATGTAGGCATTGCCCTCCTTGAATCCCCACACCTCTCCAACCTGAAAAACCTTGATATCCTTCACCACAACATCAGCACACATACGCTGAATCAACTCACAACACGCTTCCCCAAAGTGACACACAGCGTCCCTGATTTCTGGTGGTACTAGCTCATCCAACAACACCAAAATAACCAAGCAACATCAAACACATAATAAAAACATACCGATCAGTACAAAACATAACAAATGCTACCAACGACGATTTACTCTCACTCAACCCTCCTCAATAAAATACCGATCAGTACAAAACCAATACCAAATCATCTGAATCGCTCAAACCCTGCTCTGACGATCTTTTCATTCCTTCCCAAAAACGCTCATATTCACTACGGTCACGCTCATCAGTACACCTCTTACGATATACCACGACGCATGACGGTGTAAAAAAATCACATCAAGTCCACAGGAGAACGTTATGTACTTCAAGACGCAAGCTATCGAGACACTCACTCCCTTTTATGAAGGGAAAACGCCTGAGGAGCTCAGCACACGCAAAAACCTCCCCTTTGATTTATTTGAAGATACGGAACACACTCCTCTGGAAGAGCTCTTCAAGTCAGCCCTGGCCATTAACCTTGACCAACCCATTGATGATGATGTCAAAGCACACATCCAACATGCCATTGCAGTCGCGCTCACCAGGGCTGGTGTGAGCCGCCTGTCAGAGTGCCCAAATATCCAGAAGATCGAATACAAGGAAGAAAAGAGCAGCGTCCTCCCCAAGGAGGTCACATCTATCCCCTCTCTTCGTGTTCTTGAGCTCAGCTACAATCGAAAGTTCAAAGCGCTGCACAAGAACCTGAAGCTCGCTGAAAACCTCCTCGCACTCAATCTCAGGGTGCTCCATAACATCAGAGATATCAGCGCGATCACCGCGCTACAAAACCTCACCTACCTGGAGTTCTACAACACCATCAAACTTGAGGACTACGATCCCATCCTTGAACTCAAGAAGCTTGACCACCTGAACGTGGACACCATTGACCTCAACCTTGTAGCCCCCACATTCACCAAGCTGCACCCCATCAAAACCTTGGAGCTCAGGAGCAGTTGCTTCATGGACTACCATCAACCAGTCCTGTACGACATCATTGATGCCCACAAGGATTCACTGCTTGGCCTTGGCCTTCAATCAAGCAACCTGTTCCACAAACCACTCCCACATCTCCCACGCCTTGAGGAGCTTGATCTTTACGGCATTCAACAGCTCCACCCAGGCACATTTGATAACACGCCATCCCTTCAGGCGCTCAATCTACATCACTTTAAAGAGGATACCCTCCCCTCAAGTCTTGACACCCTCACCACACTTGAGCTCCTTGACCTCTCGTTTGCAAGCGAACTCACCACGGACGGCATCAAGGTCCTGGGCTCGCTTGAAAACCTCAAGTACCTCAACCTCACAAACACTCCCCTCACAGAGTTCCCCGTTGAGTTTGGTGCGCTCAAAAACCTCAACGCGCTCAGCCTGAACTCGGTCAAGATTCAGGACATCTCTGTGCTCAAGAGTTTAACCTCGCTTAAATATCTGGACCTCAACTCCTTCAAGGATCAGAAGCAACTTGAGGATGTGGTCCTGAACCTCCCCAACCTTGAAGAGGTCGTTGTACACACTGACATTGACATCAAGCCTCTGGCGAACGCACCTGCACTCAAGCGCGTGTCCCGTATCTATAACAAATACAAGCAAGAAGACGTCGGGCCTGACTTCACCGCCTATCAATCCACAGCGTTTCGTAACACCTGATCAAACAAGAGGAGCGTCATGTGGATGGGCGAGCTAATAAATCAGCTCGCCCATCCACATGACGCTCCTCTTTTGCTTGTTCCGTCAATGTCGACGAAACCCAGGACACTTCTTCTGTACCTTTGACACTGAAGATACAGAAAGTTGAGCGCGTCGTTTATGCTCGCCATTTACGCACGCGAATAAATAAGCCAAGCAACGTCAGCCAAGACAACAGAAGCATGGACTTTTTAGATTGAGACTGAGACACCGCAGTGATCGAGCAGGACGCATCCTGTTGCTGTGATTCTGTATCACCACTCTGACACCACATCTCCCCTTCGTGACGCTGTCCCTGCTCATCCACGGTCACAGCTCTGAAGCAAACAGAAGATGCACGGTACGTAGTTTCAACAAGAGGCGTACATCCAGCAGGATAAAACCCACTTGATTGCCAGACCTGTTTTTCACCATCATCCGAGTATTTTGTAACGTACTCCTCCACAAAATAAGGATGCTCCGTGCTGGACAACGTCAAGCGCTGGAATGTCGGCACATTCAGGTCAAAGCAGTTTGATTTGCTAAATATGTTCTCACACTGCGTTGCTGGTGGTTGAGATAGTTCAACTGACTGGGCATCAATAATACTCACATCATAGCTTGATGCACCGATTGTAGACTCCACCAGAGTGTATTGACGCGTTAACACAACAGGCTCGGGCAGCTCTACATCATCGGGCATCTCACCGTAGTCACGCACCACAGTAATGGTCAACGTCTTGTCTCCTGGCTCCATCGTCGAAGGATGTGCATAACGCGCATATGAGCGTGTAATCTCTTCTGGCACCAGTTCTACTTCATCCAGAGTCACAGTGAGCGTGGTTTCCTCAGGCAGAAGAAAAGACAGGAGAATTTGCGAGTCTTGCGACACCCGCGCTTGTGCGTCGACAGATGTCCAGAACAGCTCGAATGGATTCTCTCTACACACGGCATAAGCCGTGCTACTGACGGACGAAACACATGTCACAACACATGCGCAGGAAAGAAGTACCTGTGGTAATTTAAACATTGGGTTCCCCCTCAAGGTATTGGGTTATCATCAGTGAATCAAGCAGGCCCCAAAGCACCTGAACCGACTTCACACATGCATTTTTTACATGTAAACTAAACCATTATATCAACCCACAACCCGCTACACCAGACTCACCACGATTTTTGGTTATATGATACACTGTAGTTAGTAACTTTAATGAAGCGCGCTAAACGTTTTGAACTCACCTGCGAGCCCCTGTGCAACGTAAGTCTATACAGCGAAGGCTATCTGCCGTCTCATAACACAAGCGGCGAGAGAGGGGGCGAGACTAGTTCAGCGCGTTATTAGCCAGTTCGTCGTGGTGCTACACTGCAAATCTTGGACTCATGAAACCTGAAAGTCGAAGAGGAGATCAATGGCTTTACCCACATCCGTAAAATACATTCTCTACGAGGCTATTGAGCGATATGACCTTTTACTCCATCAGGATGAGATAGAACAGTTAGCTCGACTTTGCTTTTTGTTACGGGTTCAACCTGCCAAGAAAGAAGAAGACATCTCTGTGGGTCTTTCAAAGCTGGGTGGTTGCCCAGATTTGCCCTCAAACTTTGATTAGCCTCAGGGTAAATGGGGTCACATGGAGTTTTTGGCGCAAATTAACTTTGCTCAACTTCCTGACATACCACATCCGCTTCCTCAGCATGGTATGCTTTGGTTCTTCTCTGAAACGGAAGGAGCAAGTACCAATGAACATAGTCTCACATACTTGCCTATTGACTCCAATCAGTTAAGCCGTCGCTGTAGTGCCCCCCGAGAATCAAGCCACTTTGTGTGAAAGCTGAGCGCGAAACTCA
>CATLTV010000336.1 GCA_950059285.1 uncultured Pseudomonadota bacterium
GGTTGTCCCACTTGGCCTGTTGTTCTGGTGTAGCGTCACCGTCTGGCATGGCGTCGAGGGGCCAGGTGTTGGCCTCTTCTTTGCTTGGGAGCGCGTGTGTGGGAAAGACCTTTTCATAAGCAGCACGAAGGTCGTCGTGTGTAGCAAAGAGGTGTGCGATGCCCACGCGAGAGATGCGGTGCTCGACGGGGTTTTCAAGGGGGCGTGCAGCCTGAGACCACAGCGAGTCTGCCTTGCCATCCCAGTCAAACCAGTGGTGGTATGCGATGTTAATCAGTGATGGTGGGTGGCGTGGTGTGGCAGAGTGCCCCATGCCAAGAGGTGCGCTCATGCTAAAGCCATGGTCGGGTCGGTGACACGAGGCACAGGCAATGTGTGTGTTGGCGGATAAACGCGTGTCAAAAAACAGCTGATGACCAAGCTTCATGGCATCGGGGTTCTGGACCACTTCATTGGTTTCATCCACGGGAAGAGGAGGGATGGTCGCCATGGCAAGGATCTGTTCGCTCTCCTTTGCGTCAAAACCATCAAGGACGATGGGTTGTGCTTCTGCTGGCGGAGTGGGGGCAAGAGGTTCTGATGTTGCCTTCGGTGGTGTGGTTGATGGCTCACAGGCCGAGAGGAGGAGGATGCCGATACAAACGATGTGTTTAATTGCTGTGGTCATGGTTTGTCTGTGTGTCGGTGTTTAGCGTGAGATCTTGCAGCACTGCATGGGGAGCGCGGTGGTATCGATGGTGGCAGAGTCCTTGTCCTGAATGGCAAGCTTCAAGACCCAGAGCCCGTCGTCGCCATCGCCTCTCATGTGGAAACGCATGCCTTCAATAAGAAATTGCCCATCCCCCTGTGGTGTGATGTGGGGTTTGACGTTCATGCCGTGATTGTGAGCAGGCATGATGGCCTGCACATCGTCAATACTTGCGTTTTTGACAGGAGTTGCGCGGTCGGTTTTTAGCACGGTGACATTCAGGGAGAAAAGCTCCTGAAAGGGTACAGGTGCGGGATCGGGTGTGATGCGTACAAAGAACTGCTCTCCCTCGGTGAGAGTTTCAAACTGGAGAGGATAGTCCTCCGTGGCCTGTGTCTTTGCTGCGGCTGGTTTATCAGTGGTCGCTTGGGGGGTCTTCTCATCACAACTTGTGAAGAGGAGCAGGGCAGACATCAGGAGCAGTGTGTTGTAGTGGCGCATGGTGTGACCGTGTGCTGTGTGCTTGATATGAAATGAG
This sequence comes from uncultured Pseudomonadota bacterium, assembly GCA_950059285.1. Lineage (GTDB taxonomy): Bacteria > Myxococcota_A > Bradymonadia > Bradymonadales > Bradymonadaceae > CATLTV01. Next base: position 1,227 of record CATLTV010000336.1, read on the forward strand.
CCATGAGCAGGCCCTCGACTGTGCATGCTTGTACCTTGGATGAGGTCGCTACAAAAGAGAGATCAAGAAAAAAAGGAAGCAGCGATTGACTTTTCAATGTTGGGTTTCATCTTGTTTCATAGGCACATCGAATAAGCCTGTAGGTGTGTGTTCTTGCCGTCGTTTAGAGACTCGTATTCATGAGTAAGCCTGTGTGAAGGGGCTGTGTTTTTTTTAAGAGAATTTTTAATGATATCAGTTGTTTGATTTGATTCTCTTGTGCTTTTGAAGCCTTCATCTTTCCTCTCATCTATGCACCAGGCCAGTATCTACAGGTCACAGATAGTTGCGTAAGCAAAAAATTTTGTCATCTGGTTCTTTGTGTTTAAACTGTGGTGGTATTTTACGTTTCTGAAGTTATGAACTCAAAGATATGAACTCTTCATTATCCAATCTCGATTCAAAAAAGCACAGCGAATTGCATCTCTTTAGCGAGCCGATGCTTAGGCACATCTCTGTCCCTGCCTTGGTGTTGAGCTCTGACGGTGAGTTCGTGTTGATGAATGATGCGATGAGTAACTTTGCCTGGGGCAACGGTCATCAGCATGTGGCTGGTTTTGCCACGTTGATTGACAACCATGGCAAGGAGCATTTTTTACGTTCTGTGGAGGATTGGACATCACATCTTTTGGAGCTGGTCAATCGTCCTGATTGCAGCCAGTTCACATTTCGTGGCGCACTTCAGGGTGACATTCGTCATCTCCAGCAAGAGACGATTCACTATACCTGTGGTGAGGTGTACTTGTGTCTTTTGAAGTATGAGGCAGAGCGCGTAGAGGGGTCGATCGAGTATGGTCACGAGCAGCTTTTTATGGGCCATTCCTCGGCGATGATGCTCGTGGACGCAAACTCCTTGATGATTGTACAGGCCAATGAAGCCGCTGCGAATTTATATCAAACACAGCGCTCCACGCTTATTGGGATGTCTTTCCCCGATCTCGAGTTGACTCGCCCTGAAGAGATTTTACTGTCAGATCTGCAGGGTCGTAGTGTGCGTGAGCACGCAGTGGCAGGAAAACGTCGTCTGATGGAGATTTACGGTTCGCTTGGTCAAGGTGCGCATCAGGATATCCTCTTCTTGATTGTGCATGATGTGACGCAGCGTGAGGAGGCTCACGTCGTGCTCCGCACGCAAGAGCGCTTGCTCTCCACGGGTGAGACGATCTCACAAATTGGGTGTTGGGAATGGTATCCCAAGACAGAGAAGCAAGTCTGGACTCAACAAACATACAAGGTGTTTCAGGTTGATGATGTGATCCCTTTCAAGGAGTGGATCAGTAGGATCGTCCCCGAGGACCGTCTGCGCATCGAGCTGTTCTTTGAGTATTTGACCGATACTGATGAGCTTGAAGCGCTCAAAAACAATGTCTTCAGGACCGAGTACCGCTGGCAACGCGGTGATGGTGATGTGGTCGATATTGACCTTCGTGTGGAGGTCAAGGTTGAAGATGATGAGATCGTGTCTTTGCGAGGAAGTGTACAGAACATCTCCGAGCTCAGAGAGCGCGAGCGTGAGGTGCAGTGTTATGCAGAGAAGCTTGAGAGGATGAACCAAAGCCTGGAGGAGTTTACTTCCATGGCGAGCCATGACTTGAGAGAACCTGCGCGTAAGGTTGTCGCATTTGGCGAGCGTGTGTTGCGACTTCAAAAGGATACGCTTGATTCAAGAAGCCAGGATTACATTGGTCGTATGATCAAGGCTGGTCAGCGCATGCATGGCATGATTGACAGCTTGCTTGAGCTTTCATCCTGTTCTACCGAAGCGATCATGGAGCGTCATCAAGATCACATTGATGTGCGTGAGTTGATTGAGGATGTGCTCTCAATTCTGGAGGTCAGGGTTGAGGAAAGCAGGGCTGATATCGACTGGTCTGATGTCTATGGCATGGTGATGGGTGATCGTGACCAACTGATTCACGTCTTCCAGAACTTGATTGGTAACGCGCTCAAGTTCCATCATCCTGATCAGGCACCACAGGTCAAGATTTATTGTGAAGAGGTCGTGAGCGCTGAGGGTTCCATGCTTCGCATTGTGGTGAAGGACCATGGTATTGGTCTTGCCGCGTGTTCGGCTGATGAGATCTTCAAGCCATTCAAGCGATTGCATGGCAAGAAGAGCTGCTATGCGGGTAACGGTATTGGGCTTTCTATCTGCAAGAAGATTGTGGAGAACCACGGTGGTAAGGTTTCGGTTGAGAGCGTGGTAGGCGAAGGCTCCGAGTTCCTCGTGGATTTGCCAAGAAAGCGCGACTAATACGCGGTCGAATATTTTTATTTTATAATGGTTTGTGTGCTTTGTGTGAGGGCATTTAAGCCAAAGACAAAAAAGCAGAAGGGCCGCCTGGATTATCCAGGCGGCCCTTCTGCTTTTTTGTCTTTGGCTTGTCGTCTTATTTACGACGGCGACGACCGAGTCCGATGAGACCTGCGACACCGAGCAGGAGAGTCATGGGGCTCTGAGCGGGGGATGAACCTGAAGCTGTGGAGCAACCGCCATCAGTGCCGTTGGCTTGAGGCTCTTCAACGACGATGACGAGAGGTTCGTCGCCATCGTTTTCGCCGTTGGGGCTGTCTGTTCCGCCAGTACCTTCTTGAGGATCGTCACCACCTGTGGAGCCGCCCATATCGGTTTCTGGGTCGGTAGGATCTTCAGGGTCGACAGGATCGGTAGGCTCGTCGGGAGTTGTGGTTTGGCAGGGGTTGACCTTGAGAGGACATTCATCAACGTCGTCAGCCACGCCATCGCCATCATCGTCCGTGTCGCAAGCGTCGCCTTCGCCATCGTTGTCGAAGTCTGTCTGGCGACCGTTCTTGACTGTAGGGCAGTTATCTTGCTCGTCGAGGACACCATCGTTGTCGTCATCGTTGTCGCAGAGATCGCCGTAACGGTCGTTGTCGAAGTCTTCCTGACCAGGGTTTGCTACTGTGGAGCAGTTATCCTGGTTGTTGGCGATGCCATCACCGTCGATGTCATCATCGCAAGCGTCTCCGAAGCCATCGTTATCGAAGTCTTTCTGATCGGAGTTTGAGATTTCGGGGCAGTTGTCGACATCGTCGTCAAAGCCGTCGAAGTCGTTATCAAGCAGGGTTGATGTGCCGATCCAGCTTGGAGGTGTGTACTGGCCATAAGCGACAGCGCGTTGTGCTGTGGTACGAATCCAGCTTGACCATGATGCCACTGTGGTGTGCACAGAGGAGTAGCAAGAGTTGCTGGGGTTGTTGGGATCAGCGCCACCGCGAGAGAGTGTAGCGAGCAGACGTCCCTGGCTATCAAGTGCGGCACCGCCGCTGTCACCCTGACAGGTGTTGGAGTCGTAGCTGACCATTTCTTCTGCGGTAGCTGCCCAGGTAGGGCATGAGGATGTACCGCCACACTGAATGACGCGATCTTCGATGAAGCGGCGAGTGCCTGAGCCTGCGCCGTTACCTGTGTGGCCGTAGCCCACTGCGGTGTAAGATTCAAAGCGACGTACGGGCTCATCCAGGCGAGGGATTACGGGCGTTGCGACAGAGCCTGGGATGTTCTGAGAGAGGATCAACAGGGCGATGTCGTTACCGCATACGCTGTTACTTCCCTGTGGGACATGAACTTCACGCACGCCGTAGAAGCGACCGTTCTGGCTGATGCTTGTGTCAGTGGTGATGTAGATGTTTTGAGGGGAGTTTGTGGCTCCAAAGCGAGATGTTCTACAATCGACGTACTCACTGTTGAGCGAGGCGATACAGTGCTGTGCTGTCAGGACAAGGTTAGGAGCAATCAAGGTACCTGAGCAGATTCCGCCGAACTGACCCTGAACGGTGTACATTCCCACAATGTGCTTGCGAGAGGTGTCCACGGTGCCGTTCTGGATGTCCTGTGTGATGGTAGATGTGCTGTCAACGTCTGGTGTTGTTGTCTCTGGACCTTGCTCATCGGGTACACAACCCATGGCTAATACCAGCGCGGCGCCTCCTGCCAGTGCAAGTAAGTTTCTGGCTGTCATTGCTACCTTGTGTGTTTCTTTCTTCACCGTCTGACCTCTCGATATATAATACGCTTCAACTGTATGGTGGACGAACTGTTTTTTGGGGGGTCTGTGTTGACCTACATTATGGTGTAGGTGTGAACGACCTGACAGATGGCTTGTACCACATTTGTTTACAACAATCCAACACCGCCAGAAAAATGAGCGAAAAAACCAACTTGGATCAACTTTCGCTCCCTCGAAAACCCATAAAAACCTTACTACAAGATGCTTTGAGTGGCTACAAAGATGCGACACCTTGTGGCATTCTTCCTCCCTGATTTACTGGTTTTGTTCAAGTGGAAACAATGTGTTGAAATATAGTGCAATAATAAAGAGATAAGGATGGGGCGAGCATTGCTTTGGCAATGCTCGCCCCATCCTTATCTCTTTATATGAACTTGTGTGTTCAGTTTTACTCTACACAACATCCTGCGTGCACAACCTCAATATGTGAGGCGCGAGCGATACACTCGGATGCGT
>CATLTV010000337.1 GCA_950059285.1 uncultured Pseudomonadota bacterium
AGAGCAGTTGTCCTCGGCATTGGCTAACCCATCGCCATCAATGTCATCATCGCAGACATCGCCCATACCGTCGTTGTCCGTATCTTCCTGGCCTGGATTAATCCCCACAACACAGTTGTCACAGACATCGCCCACGCTGTCAGCGTCGCTGTCCGCTTGATCTTCATTGGCGATCAGGGGGCAGTTATCGCAGGCATCTCCAAAGCCATCGCCATCGATGTCAACCTGAGAAGAATCTGCGCTCTCGGGGCAAATATCACAGATATCACCCACGCCATCGCCATCGCCATCCTCCTGACCAGGATTGGATTGCACAGGGCAAATATCGCAGACATCTCCAGCCCCATCACCATCACCATCCTCCTGACCAGGATTGGCATCCTCTGGACAATTGTCGTCAGGATCTTCAAGACCATCATTATCGCGGTCAGGGTCGCACAGATCACCGAGGCCATCACCATCGATATCCCCCTGTTCGGGGTTTGCAAGGTCAGGACAATTATCACATGCATCGCCCACGCCATCACTGTCACCGTCTGTTTGTGACAGGTTGGCGTCCTCGGGACAGCTGTCACACACATCACCCAGGCCATCACCATCTGTGTCTGCCTGATTATTATTGCTGATCTCGGGACAGTTATCAGAGGAGTCAGGAATGCCATCGCTATCAAAGTCTGCACCATTGCACGAGACAAGAGCTAATACACAGACGATCGCGCAACGACGAGTTAATGCTGACAGATACTTATGCATAATAAAATCACATTCCAGACCTTGCAGGAGCAAGGGCATGAGTTCAGGGAGAGAAAAGAGGTTGCAACACGCCAAGCAATCCTTGCGTGTTGACCTGCGATCCAGAGAGGAATTGCCTCTTGTTTATCTCAATTTCAATTGAATTTTCGGAAGGATCGTAATCCCTGCTGTACTGCTGAAGCACACGCTGAGAAAACGGATGCAGGCTCACCCACAACACGAGGTCATCAGGCTGCTCATCAAATGCTATCTCAAGGCCACGATACATATTTTTCACAGCACCCGAGGGGACAAACTCGGCCCACAAGCAATCTTCCTCGGCACCAAAGCTCTGGTATACAAACCCAAACTGATTCTTTACCAGGTCAAAGATGGCCCCCATGATGGGCGAAAAGTGCACATGAAGATTCTGCTCTTTCTTGACATCAGCAGCCCCTTTAAGACGAGCCTGGGCCTGAATTTTCCATGAAAATGGACCAATACTTGGGGCCACCATCGCAGGTATTTCGATAAAGAATGGGTAGATCTCCTCCTCGCCAGCACGCATGGAAATCATCTCGGCAGCGCTCCCCTTCTCAAAAACCTCCAGCGAGGAATTCCCCCACTCATCCTTGAATCCATGCAAGAGGATTACATCAAGACCAAAGATCTCGATGTCCTTGAGCGCGCGCACGACAAGCTCACCCTTGAGCTCACCATCCACATGTGCGCTCTCTGGCTGGATACGCATCTCCATCTCCATGCTGGCCAGGCCCAGAGACTTTTTCACTGAATCAAAAAAACCCATACTCCAATCACCTCTTCCTCAGTCATGAACGGGTTCGTCAAAACGACTGCCCACAAAACTCAAACCCACAACAATAAGAATACCCACGATAAGGGCGACGACTGCGCTCACAAGATCTGCATTCTGGGCCGTGGGCATGACATTGACAACCACACCATCCACGGCACTCTGGAACGGCCAGATCCCTCGCAAACACCCTAACATAAGCCCCACAAGAGCCCCAAGTGTTGGCGCTAAATGTTTGGAGAGCATGTAACTCAAGACACGTGCAAAACTCAAAATCCCCACCAACATGGAACAGATAAATACCGCCAAACACACTATATGCATGGCCGGGACAGTCCCGCTCGCAAGCAAGGACAGCGTCCCCTTCAGTGCATTCAGGACAAAGAAATATACACCAAAAATCAGCAAAATATAAGACCCACTAATTCCAGGCAAAATCATCGCACATATCGCCACCGCTCCAGCAATTGCAATAAACCACAACGCAGGACGCATCAGGACAACCTCGGTCTTTTCGGGGACCATCACCTCTTCATAAGGTTTTGAGCGCGCCTTGAGCACCTTCTTATCCATCACCTCACGACCTGCGTTCTCATGCAAGTCTGTCAGCTTTGCAGCAAGCTCGGGATCGTTGACAAGCACCTGCCCTCGCAAACTCTTGTTCTTCTCTGACCAGTAGATTTGCTCAAGCGTTTGAGATGTTGGACCTCGTCTTGCGAGGTCCTTCAAGGTTTCGCCCTTCGCTTCAAGTGTAAACTCCTCCTGAGCCCCCTCAAAACTGTTTGAAGGGTTGGTCACAAAGTAACCAAAACCTGCACCAAGTACGGCCATCAGGACAGCAGAAGCAAGCAGCGCCCCCCCCTTCTTTTCGGCCTGGATCATTTTCACTGGGACATACACGCTGGCCAAAATCAGGCCAAAGAAAAACGCCTTGGTGGGGACAGGATGGTTCTCAATCAGGTACGGGATAAAGGTGCTGCCAATCACAATTGCAGTACCAATCCCCGCCACGAGCGTGATCAAGAACGGGAGGTTCAAGGTCATCACGCTCGCCTTGAGCGCCTGAAAATCTTCGGCCTTACGACCATTCTTGAGCCATAAAAATAGCAAGGGGAGCCACTTCAGGTGCAGGCCACGCAAGGTGTCTACAAACTCCTTGTAAATACCCAAAATCAGGGCCAGCGTTCCACCGCTCACACCAGGGATCACATCGGCAATCCCCATACACATCCCTTTGAGGAATAAAAGGATTCTATCCTTCACAACACGCTCTCCTTGAAGGTTTTAAAAGCATTCTCATTGCACCATGTGCAAGGCGGGCGCATCCTCACACAACTTGCAAGCAAGTTCAAATAGTTCCCACCTTTTTATCATGGTTCATGGCCAGTTCTGTCAGAGGTCATTTCAGAATGGCACGCACACCACGCGCTTCAAGCTGCTTGAGCACATCCTCAGATACAGCGTTCCATGCAAGGTAGATGTCACGCAATGATGTAAGCTTTGAAGTAGGGTCGGTCAACGCCAACACACCCTCATCACCAATCATATTCCTCTTTAAATCCAGGACTCGCACTGCACCAAGCGCATCACACTCAGAGAGAATTTTTGCCCCCTCGCTGCGAATCGAGCACCCCTGCAAATCGAGCACCTCCAGATGTGCAAACATGTGATGGCGAAAGAACTTCATGTCCTGGGAGCGTAACCCCCACCAACCAAGTTCAAGTTGGGTCAAGCAGTGCCACTCCTGGTCACCAGAAACGAGCGCACCCAACATATCCCCACCCATATTATCATACTGTGAACTTCGAGGATCAACGCAAGAGGTCAGCCCAAGCCGTCTCAATCGTTGTGACACAGAGCTTTTACCTATCTCGGTGAGCGCCATCACATCAAGGCTATTGGCACCAAGTTCAAGCTCTTCAAGATGAGCGGCAAGGGGTGAGGCGAGCAAACGTTGTATGTCTTCAGCCCTGAGCATGCAGCGCTCAAGGTCTAACACATGGATCTGTGAGAACGCTGGTGCCTCAAGCAGTGCACGTAAGCCGTCAGAGCTGAGAGGATTTTTGGCAAGCCCGAGCACATGTACATCCTGAAAACCCTCGAAGTTTCCAAGGAGCGTCAACATGGAAGGCCCAACCTGACAACGCTCAAGGTAGATGTGCGTCACACTCTCAAGAGACAACCCCTTGAAAATCCTACTTAATATATCTCGTCTCAAATGACGACCGCTCAAATCGAGCGTGGCAGCCACAGAGCCCAGAGCATACACACTGCGATCGCCTTGAAGTGCACGGTCAATCCACAACCATGGCATGACACGTTGAATGTCGAGCCACTCTGACAGATGGCTCATCACATAGGGGAGGAACATGCTCTCAAGGATATCGGGCTCTGCTCTTTCAAGCAACGAGCAGAGCTGTTCAAAGCTCTGCTCGTTGGCCTCAGAGTGAAAGACAGACCGTATTTCACCAAACAAATCACTCTGCATTTGGAGCCTTTAACTCCTCTGGAACCTCACCACTGGCGAGCGCCACAGCGCGTGGTTGCCCCCGCTTGTCGAGTTCGACACGGGCAAAGTCTGTGATGGGGTCGTGCTCAAAGCACAAGATCCAGTCGTGACGCGTGGCCTCATAAAGGAGTGCTCTCTTTTCCTCAACGGTGACCGTAGGTTGAAGGTCATACCCCATCACGTAAGGGTCGCGCATATGAGAGCTTGTGGGGATAAGATCGGCAAGAAACGCCACCGTACATGATGCAGTGCGAATCTTGATGATCTGCATACCGTATGTGTGGCCATGTTGTGGGAGGACTTCAATGCCTGGAAGAATTTCAGCGACACCATCGACAAGCTCAAGCTCTGGCGCGCTGGCTGACTCACCGAGCCATGCGAAGTCATCACGTCGGTAACTTCCACCATCGCGCGCTGAGGGTGCATGCGCCCAGCTCCAGTTTCTGCGCTGAACCCAATGCTTGGCGTTTTTAAACGTTGGCACAAATTCACTAGGTGCAGCACCTTTGCTACGCAGACCACCTGCGTGATCAAAATGGAGGTGTGTAAGGACAACATGATCAATTGAATCAGGGTCAAGTGCGTGTGTGGAGAGCGCGTGCTTGAGTCCAATGTCCTGTGCATGAACATTGTAAATGCCACGCTCCTTGTCGGTCCAACGGTCGCCCATGCCCACATCCACAAGCACAGAGGTTCCATCTGCATACTCGATAAGCAAGCAACGACTGGTCATATCAATACGGTTTTGCTCATCAGGTGGGTTGGTCCTCGACCAGAGTGGGCGCGGAATGATTCCAAACATGGCTCCACCATCAAGACCAAAGCGAGACTCGACCATGGGAGTGATGCGAACAGGTAATTTTTCCGATGCAGACATAAACTATTTAAGCTCCATTGTGCGATCATGCAGGAAGCATTTGTTGATCGTCGTTGTGATTGTTAGACTTGAAGTTGTACACTGAAAATCCATTGTCGAGAGCGCAATGACCACTGACGTGTGTTCCATACGTCTGGGGTCATGCTCTTTAATCACCATCAATGCTCAAGACACATAGCACATATCATGCAAAAGGATCATCCCTCCTCACTTCTGGCAGCCAACCACAAGCAGCGCTTCATCAAGAATGATGTGCAGCATATCCGCGAGCGCGCCGTGCAGGTCACGCAGATGAACCGCCTTGTGGGAAACACACCCCTGGTGCGGTTATCACATGTGGGAATCAAGGGCGCATCTCCCATTTACATCAAGCTTGAGAACCTGAACCCATCGGGGTCTATCCGAGATCGTTACATTGCCGAGATCTTGCAACGCAGCAGCGACGCGGGCCAAACCATGCCTGGAGATGAAGTCGCGCTTGCAGGACTTGATGACTCCACGCTCTCGGCGGCGTTTCTCGCAGCCACGCTCGAACTCAAAATCCATGTCTTCATCCCAGAAGGACAAAGTCACAGATTGCTCCCCATCGCAGAGCGTATGGGTGTAGAGGTCCACAGGGTCAAGGGTTGTCTTGATACAGCTCGCAAGAGCGCTGTACAGTGGAGCCACAAGAGCCACAAACGCAGCTTCATTGATGGCTTTCGTCACATTG
>CATLTV010000338.1 GCA_950059285.1 uncultured Pseudomonadota bacterium
GGCGGATCGGGCCAGGACCCCTTTGGTGAAATGTTCCCTGCCTTCTTCCTTGAAGTCGTTGAACCCGAAGAAATTGAAGTCCTGAACGATGGGAGCGATGGCAAAGCCGCCATCATTGAGGTGCGTGGCAAAGGTGGAGAGTTTGTCTCCATGGCCCGTATGCTCAATCAGGTCATGATCAATAGCTACAACGCTCAGGAGAACCTCTCACGCATCCTCACACTCAAGCCCCCCGTCTTGAATCAGGATCCCCAACTCGCCTTCTCTGTGCGCTACATCCTTGAGCCCGACGCACGACACGTCAAAATCGAGAGCGAACTCAGAAACATTAGCCTCAAGAAGCTTGAGTTCCCTAACTCATCCATCCTCAACTCGCTGACGGGTGTCCTCGGGATCGACCTCGGTGACTTTACCGTCCCCGCAGGTCATGTGCTTGGGTTTGGTAAGCTGAACTCCCCCTTCCTCCCTGGTATTGGCTACGACATCCAGTTCGGCCTCGAAGATGCCTACGAACGCCCCATCAACCTCCCTGCGTTGCCTGGACACCGCACACCGATCCTTGCCACCTCCAGCAATCATGGCGTCTCATACGGTTATGCCATGGACAACTCCCCCAAACAGGGTGATGCCACCATCACAGACACCGCCCTGCGTGAACACTTCGTCTATGCAAAGGATCAGATCGAAGGTGAAAACGGTCCGCTTTATGGTGGTGATGCAAAACCTGGTGATATGCTCTTCCTGTTCTATGCTTCAGGTTTTGGTGGCGCATTCACACACCAGCTCCCTCCTGAACTTGCACCATCCTTTTGCACCGATGATCCCAACCTCGAGCCAGAAGTTGCTTGCAATGCCTATGTTGGAGAATGGGACGGCGAGGACTGCGAAAAGCGCACCAACAGTTGCTTGAACGCATATGAACGATGTCGTGAACAGATCGACACTGATCAACTCCCAAGCTCATATACATTCACAAGTTACCTGCTCATTGGTGATGGTGATGTCTCCTCCTTGTGGGACGAACTCTACGATCTTCGCGAAGAAAAAACGCAGACCATCCAGGGCACCATGATCGATGCCTACACAGGTCAAGCTGCTGGTCGCGGTGAGTCCATGCTGATCTATGAGGCCAGAAAAACCACGCAAGATCCCGCCCAACAATGTGCTCCCACAGGCACAGGACTATTTGATGACTCCCCCTACTTGCTTAATCAGGTGCATTCTCAACGCGGCGGTACATTCAGGTTCAAGCTCCCCCCTGGAGTTTATTGCTACCGTACACATGGATCGGGTCGTGAGATCGGCCCCTACGTCCGCTTTGTAGTGGAAGAAGGTAAGGATCTTCTGATTGAACCTGCGCTTCAAGCGAGCACACGTGTAGAGGTTCAGATCCTCGACGAGGCAGGCAGCCCAATTCCAGGTCGTGTCACTGTTGTCGGTACACACCCCATGCCAGAAGGCGAGCCCGACTCTCCTCGCAAGTTCCTCTTTGAACTGCGTGCAGGCGAGCACTGGAGGATCACCGACATGGTCCCCGACAAGGCCGATGATCCATCCACACGTCAATATATTGAACACATTTCTTATGCCGATGGTTCAGGACTTGCCGCATTTGATCTTCGCTCAAATGGTGAAGGCGAAACATACACAGTATACCTGAGTCGTGGACCTGAATACGATCCCATGATCATTGAAGATGTCGTCGCCAAACCAGGTGAAACACTTCGACTGGCAGGAAAGATCAAGCGCACCATGGATACAAAAGGCTTCCTGTCAGGCGATTATCACTTGCACGCACGAGGCAGCATCGACAGCGGTCTTGATTACAATGATCGCATCATCAGTCTTGCTGGCGAAGGTCTTGAAATCGCCGTGTCCAGCGACCACAACTACATCTCGGATTACAAGCCCTACATTCAAGGCAACAACCTTCAGGACTACATCAACTCTGTGGTGGGTCTTGAACTGACCACATTTGAAGCAGGCCACTTCAATGGATTCCCACTGCGTTATGAACTCGAATTTGCGAACCGTGGCTCATTTGAATGGCAGCAACAACCTCCAGGGCTCGTGTTCGAAGAAATGCGTCAGCGTGGTACGCTTGGCGCAGACAACACGATCATTCAGGTCAATCACCCTCGTGACAGCATCCTTGGCTACTTCAGCCAACACAATATGGACGCGTTAAACACCACGGTCACACTCCCCTTTGAAACTGAAGACGCATCCATCATTGATGCGGTTGCTTCAGTCAACGGACCTGCCTTCTATGAAGAGCAAGACAATGGTGAATTCAAACCCACATTCTCGTGGAATTTTGATGCGATTGAGGTCTTCAACGGTAAACGCTTTGAGCTGTTGCGACACTTCAGGGCAACCAAGGAAGATCTCCTTCCTCTGTATGAAGAGTATCACTACACAAACATCCTCGACGATGACTCCGACTACTCCGCTACACAGTGCGAAAATGCACGAGCTCGACTGCTTGATACTTCGGCAGATCCATCATGTCCTGGTAACATGGCGGCGACCGAATGTCAGGAGGCACAAGCCACTGTAGATGACTGTAACGTCAAGGAAAACGCCGCACAAACCGAGGCAAATAGACTCGCAGTAGCACACCTCGCCATGATCAATGACAAGGACAGCGTCATTGTCTGCTCTGACAACGAGGTCGCTTTCCCTGGTCACCTTGATGACTGGTATAACCTGCTGAACAACGAGCGTTCATTTGCTCTGCGTGACTATGAGGAAGCTGCAATTCCAGACGGTCCTCGCAAGGATCGCTACAGAAAGCTCTACAAAAAGTACACGGCGACAGGAAACTCCGACTCGCACAGCGCAGAGTTTGATGATCCTGGCTATCCACGAAACTACTTCTATGTCGGTCATGATGATCCCGCTCAGTTCACATCAGAGCAGCTCGTGGAAGCTCTTCAAGCACACCGCAACGTGGTCTCCAATGGTCCTCTCGTAAATATGACCATCAATGAAGAACCTATTGGTAGTGAACTCTCCGTTGCAGATGGAAAAGTCACCATCAATATCAACGTCTCCTCATCCTCATGGAATGGCGTTGATCGCTGGCGATTGATTGCAAATGGTGAAGTCGTCCAATCAGGTGATGTGGACATGTCTCAGGGAGATGGCTACAGTTGGAGCACCAGCGTTGACGTCACAGTCTCGCGGGATACCTGGTTTGTCGTTGAAGTCGAAGGCGATCAGAACATGTTCCCATTGCTCGCCCCTGGTGAGATCCCTCCCTTCGATATTCAATCCGCAATTGGTAGCCTCGCAGGTCCATTTGGCTTTGGCGCTGGAGAAGATGGACTTGAACCTGATCTCACATTCCCCATCCACCCATTCGCATTCACAAACCCCATCTGGGTCATCGCTGATGGTGATGGCGAATTCAACCCGATCAATCAACCACAGCTCACATGCTCAAATGGTGTGGTCGATGTCGGAGAGATCGACCCTGGCGCAATTCAACAACCTCGCACTCTGGGCAAAAAACGACTTGATGCCCTCAACGTCCCTTTCAAAGTCGGACATGACAAACCTTTGAACAGCCGTATTAAAGGCGAAGTCAAAGACGTTCGTGTCATCTTTGAAGCATGGGGACACATGCATTAAAACCAAACAATATCAATATGATACAAACAAACCACCAGAGGCCGACCGCGAGGACGATGAGCATGCTCATCGTCCTCGCGGTCGGCCTCTGTCTATCATTCAATCTGATCGCCCACCAATCGCCTCAAAAACGAGCGCTCACCGTGCAGTTTGAAAAGGACAGCATCAGTATGCTGCTCTTTTACTCACTCCCTGACACCAAAAACACACAAAGCCTCATGCTACGTTATGACTCAAATCATGACGGAAAGATCGATCCTGTGGAGGGAAACAAACTTGGCAAGGTCCTCCTCCCCGCCGCACTTCAACACCTGACGTTTGAAGTGATCGGTGAATCCCCTGGCGCCAAAGAACCCTCACTCAAGTTCAATTACACCAAGGAAGGTGCGCTTGAAATGATGGTCCTCATGGAATTTGAACTCAAACCACTCAAAAAAGATCACACGCGAAAACTCAAAATCACCATGGCGGATGATCATCACGCCATTGAAACAGCTGTTCAACTTCAGTCCATGTCTCCACTCATGCTCTCCACACAGGAACCACCCACACCAGGTTCTTTTGAGAATCAATCCCCAATCCTCAAGCTCACACACCACAATCAGATCACCACCACACTTGTACACGCCTCAAAATAGATCAGCGCCAATGAGAATGTGTGATAAAAAAGAAGTTAACTCACACAATAAAAGATCCTTTTCACGACTGGCTGCGTTGTTACACTGCATGGCATAAGGCCTCCACACAAGAACAGTCCCAGCTCACGCCAAGGAGTAACACCTCGCATGAACAAGGCAGCAACTTTCATCTTTAAAGTCAGCAAGGGCATCTACGATATTCTCGCGACATACCTGCTCTTCTGGGTGCTTTACGTTGCCCTGATCTCACTTGGCTTACATGCATTGTTCTCACTGTTGGCTCAGGCGCTCGACTATCCAAGCGCTGAACTCATGTGGAGGACGATCTCCTGGAAACTCAAGGTCGATATTTCCTGGGTTCAGTTCCTCATCTACGGATCTGCCCAGCTCGCTATTTTGTGGCAACTTCGGCCATTGCTCAAAAACGGCCTCTCCACAGGAGAGCGCTTTTTTGATTCAGTCATCAAAGTCTACCAAAAACTTGGCGCGCGTGCGCCCAAACTCAAGGCAGTCCTGAATACAGGATTCTCTCTGATCGTCACCCTGCTCCTGATTCCATTTGTGATTCAGCCCACGCTGGTAGGTATGCGTGTGGACAAGGAGTCAATGTGGGAGCGCTCAGTCAACCTGCTTGATGGTGAAGCCACACTTGGATTTGCTGATTCCGTGATCGGCTTCTATCGCAAACTCTACGCTGATCCCGTTAAACCCGTGGGTGGTGTGCCTCGTGGCGAGCTTGATCGCATCATCGCCGAGGATGACTCTCAGTGGAATGGAACATCTGGCACACTCCCCCCCAAAGATGGCGCAGCCTATCCACTCATGGATCGTTGGGACCCCTATATTCAAAAAGCAGCCAACAATGACCCCAATCGCTTTGCTTACATCAAGGCTTTTATGTGGGTTGAAAGCGCTGGCCGACAATTTGCGGTCAGTCACACAGGATGCGCCGGGCTGATGCAGTTTTGTGGAGGGACCGCGCGGCGACAACCTTTCGTCAACGTGTTTGGACGGGGGCAGGTTTACAAATGCCAGTGCAACGGACCCTGCCGAATTTCAAAGGAAATTCGAAAGGATATGGAGCGTGGCGATGAGAATATCATCAAGCAACGCAAGGATCACTTCCCCTGCGATCTCACCGATGCTCGCTTTGATGGCGCAAAATCAATCCGCGCAGGAGCGCTCTACATTGACAGCCTTTACAATAAATTCGGCGGAAACATCTACCTGATGTACATCGGCTACAACTCAGGCCCAGCAGTCGCAAGCAAGGTCTATGAAAAGCTTGGACGCAATCCATATGCAACCATCGAGGACATCGATGTGCATCTGGCCGATGTCATGACCCGATGGTACGGGTCCTCAG
>CATLTV010000339.1 GCA_950059285.1 uncultured Pseudomonadota bacterium
CCCCGCTTTTGTCTAGTCTGGAAACGCAAGTTCCAGCAACTTTGGAAAGATCTCGCCAGATGGACCTCGCAAGACATGGTCATATTCCGAGGAGAGGATCGTCTCGGTAGGGTTGACCTCTACTGTGGTTGCGCCAGCTTTTATGGCGAGGTCCACGATGCCTGCTGCGGGCCACACTACACTACTTGTCCCGACCGAAAAGTAGAGGTTACACTGTGATGCCTGTGTTGTAGCCTCCTGCAAAGCGTCTTCAGGGAGTCCCTCACCAAACCACACGACATCAGGACGCAACAGCTCTTCCTGCGGTGTACCTTCACGATGTTTGGGTGGATACGACTCAAAGGCATCTTCGGGCAGGTTGCGTTGTTTTTCGCCCGTGCTGGCTCCTCGCCAGGTAATCAATGAGCCATGAAGTTCAAGCACATCCTTTGCTCCAGCACGTTGATGGAGTTCATCGACGTTTTGTGTGATGAGTGTCAGCTTTTTTCCCTGTGATTCAAGTCGTTTCTGTAACTTTGCCATCGCGATGTGGCCAGCGTTGGGCTTACTTTGAAGTGCAGAAAGTCGTCGTTCATCATACCACTGTGTGACGAGTGCGGGATTTTTCTCAAAGGCTTCGGGGGTGGCAAGTTCACCGGGTTCATATTTGGACCAGAGGCCATCCAGAGCATCTCGAAACGTGGGTATGCCACTTTCTTTTGACGCGCCAGCTCCCGTCATAATCACGATATGATCAGCCTGAGCAATAAGTGCTGCGATGTGTTCAAGTGTGTCTTGTGCCATGTGAAGTCCTCCTTTTTTCTTGAGTTATGTGTCCATGTTACACGATGTGTGTGACCGGGTGAGTGAGTGTAACTTCATGAGGTGAATATCTATTTCATGTGCACGAGGTGGCGAGTGTATCTGCCAGGGTGGAAAGTGAGGTTGCCACCTGTGATAATATGTGAAAGTGTTTGTTTTCAGTGTGTTAGGTTGTGTGGTGGTGCTGGCATATACCGTGCAGTTGGTTGTATGCTGAATGTAAAGCATGATGGACGTGTCGTATTTTTAATGGAGAGTGGTCTTATGGTACAGCAAAAGTGGTTGATGGCAGGATTGATGATGGGAGCAATGGCGCTTGCTGCGTGTGGGGAGCAAGAGCCTGAGGTGGCGACACAAGATGAGTCAGCGCAAGCATGTCAGCAGGCACAAGAACATCTTCAGGCATGTTTTCCCGAGCGAGCAGCACAATCCCCCGAAGGGTGTACAGTAGAGTCCGCCGAGCAGATCATGGCGATGAACTGTGACCAGCTCCAGGCCGAGGCATCGGCAGACAGCAAAGCTGATGGTGCATGTAACCCATGGTACTGGTGGTTGTGTTCTGGTTCAGGAGATTCAGAGCCAGAAGGGTACACCTTTGCGTTGAACATTAGCGTGTGCGAGACACCGTTGTGTACAGTGAACCTGTTTGGTGAGGATCGCAGCGGTGCCGAGTGTGGTAAGATCACGCTTGAGAATGAGCGTGGTGAGGTTGTCGCCACCGATTACATCAATGATTACCTCGCAAGCGGTGGGGTTCAGGGCACAGGCGATGGATTCAGGGATCTTGATCTTCCTGCGGGCAACTATGTGGCAAAGCTCTGGAAAAGAGATGGCACGCAGGCCGTCACCACCAAGGATGAGCTTGCGCAGATCGACGTTACACTTGAGGCAAATGGTGAGGTGACACGTTCAGCATCAAGCTTTGAGATCTTGAGGACGGAGGCTGATCTTGTGCGTGCATGTAGTGATGTGCGTGGTAGCCTGACCTCGACCTGCTCAGGCGAGCAGATGAACGATGAAGATACTGAATGGGGATGGATTATTCGTTTGGATGGCACCAACAGCGAGGGGACATACATGGGCCTCAAGCGCTCTCGCCTGTATTACATGCAAGATGCACATTCATTTCAGTTCCTTCGTGTACGAGAGGGCGATTATGTGATCTCATACATCGAGGTTGATGTGCCAAGCTGGTCGCGTGAGCTTAACCTGACATACGAGGAGTATGAGGAACTTGTGGAGCGTTATGCCACTGGTAACGAGGTTGTGGAGCGACTTGAGATCACAGCACAGGATATCGAGCAAGAGGATGTGGAGCTTGTCACCAAGGCGCTTGATCATCAGGAATGTCGCTGATGTAAAGCGAGGGGAAGGATTTAAGAATTAAAATAAATCTGACGCGTGTGTTGTTGCGTTACAACACACGCGTCAGATTTATTTGGTTTCAACCCGAGTCAGCGCTTGACATGAGTTGATGGCAATGGTTTGGCTGTTGTGAGATAGGTTCGAGATTCTTGTGCGCGCGCTTTGTTATTTGTTGCAAGAGTTCGTAGTATAAGAAGATAAGCTCTTTGTGGTTTGTATCAACGTAGGTAGGAAGCTCATGACCGGTGGTCAAGTGGATATACAGAACAACCAGATTGTACAGGTGGGTCAGGTCGTCTCCGAGCGCTATGAGATTGTAGCGCATCTGGGCACGGGTGGCTTTGCCAAGGTGTTCAAAGCGTTTGATCGTGTGATCGAGCGCGATGTGGCGATCAAGTTCCTGGATCTCAGAGGGATTTCAGGTGGCGGAAACATGGTCAAGACCGTGCTTGAGCGTTTTCAGCGTGAAGCCAAGCTCGCCGCCAAAATTCCCCACAGAAACGTGGTCAACATCTTTGATATTGGCAAGCTTGATGAGGAGGGTTTCCGTCCCTTTATTGTCATGGAACTGCTTAACGGGTTTGATCTTGAGGATCAGCTCACCGATCATGGTCCGATGTCTCCCTCGCGTTTGATTCCGTTGTTTGTGGATTGTCTTGATGCGCTCGGTCAGGCTCATGAGCTCGGGATTGTGCACAAGGATTTAAAGCCTTCCAACCTGTTTTTGTCTGATCCTGGTCAGCGCGCGGAATCATTGCGCATTGTGGACTTTGGTATCGCGCACATCAAGAGTGGTGGCGCAGATGAAGAGGATGATGCTCCTGGTACAGGCAAGCGTTTGACCGCCACAGGACAGATTCTTGGTACACTTCAGTATTTGACCCCTGAATATATCGCGACTCAAACCGTGTCTCCAGCGCTCGATGTGTATCAGATGGCGTTGATTCTTGTGGAGTTGCTCAGCGGTGATCGTGTTATTAAAACAGATAACGCCTTTGAATGTTTGAGGATTCACACGTTCGGGTTGTTGGAGATTCCACAATACCTCCTCGCAAGCCCTCTGGCTGATGTGTTGCATCGGGCGCTTGAATCGGACCATTTGAAGAGATACGCCAACGCCAAGGAATTTGCCGACGCGCTCAGTTTGGTCGACGCAAACTCGGTGCCGCCATCACCTCTTCTTGAGGGGGCCACAGAGGTGTCGACGCGTACGCTCAGCTCCACACTTTCATCGCCCGCGATCAAAGCTGCGCCGAACACTGCCGAGGTCAGACGTCCTGACTCCAATAACTCAGTAGCGCTCGCCACATCAGAGCTTGATCAGGGTTTTGTGCCTGGCGATATGAGCGAGTCTTCTTTTGTCTCCAAGCGTACAGAGGTCTCACGCGAACCTACTGAATCCACAGCGCTGGCAAGCTCGCTTGACCCAAGTCTTGTGGCAGATACGTTGATGGATGATGATCATGTATCCCCATCAAATAACAACAAGCTGACGATGGCTCTTGCTGGTGTTGTTGTGCTGATTCTGACAGCGGGCGGCGTGCTCGCCATGATCCTTCAAAAAGAGCCCACATCTGCTCCAGAGGACACCACATCTTCGCTCGAACAGGTCATCAAGGAGATCAAGAGCGCACCCACGCCTCCAGAGATCAAGAACGTTGAGGCTCCTGTGGTTACAGCGCCTGATATGGCTGTGCCTGAAGTTGAGACGGATGCCCCTGTCATTGCAGATAAACCTCAGGAAGAAGGGGATGCAAAGGGGAGCGCAGCTGCACAGACAGAGAAGTCATCAAAACCCAAAGAGAAGAGTGCTCGTATAGTGACGTTGAGTGTGGAGCCTGTGCACGCCCAGATCGTGATGAATGGCAAGTTCTTGACCAACCCTGCACGTATCTCGATTCCTGCCGGAAAATCACGCTCAAGCCTTATCACTGTGAGCGCTGAGGGTTATGTGGGGGACTCCCTGCGTGTGAAAGCGCGCGAAGGTGAGCGCCAGTTCAGTCTTCGTAAAAAGAAGGTGAGTAAACCTCCTGTGACCACGACTCAAAAAGCACCCAAAGAGACGACAACTACTGCATCCGAAGCCAAAAGCACCAAGCCCAAAGAGACCAAAAAGCCCAAAACTCTGGGCATTGTGGATTGAAGCATGTATCAAGTGCTTTTCCTTGCGATTGAAGTGAGTGCATGACCTGATGATTTGTGCTAATAGACCTGTGTCCATACGTACAAGACACCAGAGTGAGGATTATAATGTTAAGACAGTTAAGTAAGTTTGGTGTAGTGATGACGCTGCTTTGCGTATCACCCATGCTTGCGTCTGCTCAGGACGACCAGTACACCCGTGAGCCTACAGAGGCTCAGCTTGAAATGAACAGCAAGGCGATCGAGGCGATCAATCAGAAGGATTACGCCAAGGCCATCAAGCTCTTTCAGGCATCGATCGCATTGGGTGAACTTAACATTACTTATCTGAACATGGCGCGCACATACCACCGCATGGGAGAGTGCTCCAAGGCCAAGCGCATCTATCGCTTGACACGTGACGTACGGTACAAGGTCGCGGAGCCCACACCTGATCAGATCAATGAGGCCCTCAACAAGTATGAGTCACAGCTCTACAAGGACTGCACCAACGGCGAGCTGACCGTGATCTGCGAACCTGGCAAGATGGACCTGTATCTCAATGGCAGTGGTCCTATTGCATGCCCATCTTCGGATGATCCTCTCCGTCTCAAAGAGGGGGAGTACATCATTCGTGGCGAGATGGAAGGTTATGAAACCTCCGAAATTAAGGTCAATGTGGCGCGTGTTGATCCTACTACCGTCGCGTTAACTTTGGCCAAGCAAGCTCCCAAGGAGGTGGTGACAAATACACCCCCCAAGGAGACAGTCATTATCAAGAGCAATGATAATGATGCTGCGCTTGAGGAAGTGCGTCAGCGTTTGCGCGATCAGGAAAAAGAAAAGCAAGCAAAGGCTGAGCGTGCGAGGCTTGCCGAGCAAGAGCGTCAGCGCCAACTTGATGAGCAGCGTGTCTTGCGTCGCGCATTGCGTGAAAAAGAGATCGAGCTTGAACGACGCAACACACGTCTGCGCAGGATCTCATGGGGTGTCGCATCATCCTTTGTCGTCGCTGGTGCCATCTGGGATTCATGCATCTTTGGTGGTGGATGGAATGGGCACCTCTACAACCAATATGGCACCTCGGCATGTGCGCACACATACAACGACCAGTTTGAGGGCAAAGATTTGATTCCTGTGGGATTCTACTTTGCAGGCGTGTCCACGTTGATCATTTCCAAGATCGTGCAGAATGTGAGGCGCAAGAACTTCGAACTTGATTACAAGGCATTGCCTGAGCCAAGCAACTTTGATGATTTGTAGTCAGTAAGAGCACGACAGAGACGCAAAAGGGGCGATGTTCGTTAACGAACATCGCCCCTTTTGCGTCTCTGTCGTGCT
>CATLTV010000340.1 GCA_950059285.1 uncultured Pseudomonadota bacterium
CGAGTAGTCCCGCTTGGGCGCGGCAGTGCCCAGCGATCGGGTTTCACCCCGTTGGCGTCGCGGCCAACGGGGTTTTCTTTGCGGGCGCCCCGCCGCGTGCCGCGCAAAAAGAATAATACCCTTGAAAACCGCGCAGAACTGAGGCACACAACTCCCGTGTTTGGTGCTTGTGGTTTACGCGGCACCCGCACTTACAGATTGCGCCCGTAGTTCAATTGGATAGAGCGTCAGTTTCCGAAACTGGATGTTGCAGGTTCGAGTCCTGCCGGGCGTACCACTCTTCTTCCCGGGTTTACTTCAGCCCGAAACTGCTCCACCGCTGGCCGGCGCGGATGGTTTGGTGCGCTTGGCCAAGCGCTTGGCAGGTGGTCTTGAACTCCTCCGGGGTCTCGGTGTTGAACTCGAACATGTCGTAGTGGCACGGGATGACCATTCGCACGCCGATGGCCTTGGCCAAGTTGGCCGCTTCGTGGCCCCACAAATTACCGGCGACCCGGCGCTCGGGGCGGCGGCCGTTGATCGGCAGTAGCGCCACGTCGATTTTCCACTTCTGTAAAATCTTCTCCATGCCGTCGTACGGGATGGTGTCGCCGCTGTGATACAAGACCCACGAGCCAAGCTTGGCCACGTAGCCGACATATTGATGGCGTCCGAGGTCATCCTTGGCCAAGTCCTCGTGCGCGGCCGGCACGGCGTGCAGCTCGAACGGGCCAAGCGCGATCGACTGCCCGGCGTCGATGGCCTACGCCCAGGCCCTTTCGCCCGCCGTCGAGGGGGTGCGCTACCGGGCCGAAACGGCGTTGGGAGATCTCGAGGACTCCGTCCTCCAGCTCTTGGATACCGATGGCGAAACCGTCCTGAAAGAGGGCGTGTCCTACCCCGAGGGCACCGTCGGCGCGCTCGTCAACGATCCTGCTATCGCCCAGAAGACCGATGCGATCCTTGCCGATGTGCAAGATGTCACCGCATCTGTCGGGCGATTGCGCACCATTGTTGAGCTTCGCAGCGAATATCACCCGCTTCATGGTAGCTTCAAAAACGTCGTGGGCTTACGACTTCAGCCTCGCAAAAATAAGTATTATCTCCTCGAGTTTGTGGATGATTTTAGATACGACTCAAGCTACGAGATCGAGGAGGTCATCGACGCCAACGGCAATCCTGTTGATCAGCAGATTGTACGCTCCTCATCCGACTCCTTCCGCCTCAGTATTCAGTACGCCATGGGCTGGAACTTCTACAGCGACCTGGCCATATTCGGTCGCTTTGGCATCATCGAGAGCACAGGCGGTATTGGTACGACCTTGAATGTGCCGATTCGACGCTCAAACTTGTTGCGCGTTCATGCTGACCTCTTTGATTTTGATCCCGAGGGCGTTTACAAACCGCGCGTACGTCTGATGGGTGAATACCAGTTTGCCGATTACTTCCGAATCATTGCGGGTGTGGATGATATCTTGAACGCACCCCCACAGTTTGGCGCAGACAGAGTTCCTCTTGAACAGGGATTCAACGGCTTGAGTCCATTTGTTAGCTTTGGCTTTGTCTTCACCGATGAGGATCTTAAGGGACTCCTGACCGTGACTGGCGCGCCCGTGCCAAACTAGATTTTAAAAGTGTTAAAAACGAAAAAAGAGGATAAATATTTTGAATATTTATCCTCTTTTTTCGTTTAGGTTCTGTTGACATAGGCGGACCGAGCAGAGCGACGGCACGGAGGAATGAGGGGGAGAGAGGCAATGAAGGGCGATCGGGATCGCCTGAAGATGCTTCTCTTTTCTTCGGGGCAAGCTCCGCGACGGGAGTTTAGGTCAACAGAGCCTAAAGCGGCAGTTGCTGGTGTGAATTACATTAAACAGGTTTTTTGGATCTTATGATGACGATAAAAAAGAACGCGTTTGGTCTCCTTGTCTCTACTCTTTTGTTTGGTCCTCTTACTCTGGGGTGTCAACCTGAAGAGGAGCCTGTTCAGGAGGAGCAAGAGAACAAGGAAAGCCCTGATTACTCAAAAGGAAAGGGCGATATCATTGGCGAGGATGATCGTCGCGACGAGTATTCCGAGGATGTCTCGGATAAACTTCGCGAAGTTGCGCGCTCCACAGCCGTTCTCATTGAAAATCAAAACCTCATTGATCTTGGTGATGGCACCACCTCGGTGACCGCGCAAACGCTACGTGAATCCTATTATATGTGTTCAGATGAGAACAATGTGGATCAACCCACAGCAGGGTTCTGTTCTGCGTGGCTCATCGCGCCTGATATCATGATGACCAATGGTCATTGTATCACCAGCCAATCCATGTGTGAGACAAGCTCCTTTGTCTTTGACTTTGCGCTCACCTCGGAAGACGCCTCTCTTGATGTCATTCCCACAGAGACAGTCGTAAGTTGTGAGCGCGTCCTTCATTGGGATAACTCAAGTTTCTGTGACACCGACTTTGCTGTGATCAAGCTATCCAGACCAGTCACCGATCGTGAGCCTGTCAAGGTCCGTCACCCTGAAAAGGACGAGTTCAAGAAAGACAACCTCGCCATTATCGGTCACCCCTTTGGTTTGCCTCGTAAATATGCGTTGAACGGACAGGTTGTGCATGAAGGAAGCAACGCCTTTTTGACATCACATGACATTATTGGTGGAAACTCTGGCTCCGCCATTTTTGACGCCGAGACAGGCGAGGTACAGGGGCTCATCTCTTGTGGTGGTTCAAACTTTGATTGGTACACCATTGAAGAGGGCTGGTCGCTTCAGACCAAGACAGGCAAGACCTGTGATCAGACCTGCGATGATGCTGGTCTGTACTTTGATGGGATGATGGAAGATTTCACCTGCGCAGAGAATAACAACATGCGCCGTCGCTGTGTGTGTGATGGAAACCAGCTTGTGTGGGAAGCTCGTGAGTGTACATCTTTTGATGATGAAACCAACGGAGCATGTACACGCGAGCGTCGTCATGACGAGCAAAGCTGTCTTGATTCTCCGTGGCTTTGTTCCACACCAGTTGCACAAAATACGAGCGTCTTTTATCGTCATGTTGGTCAGTGGAGCAGCGTCGCCGCGACTGAATCTCTGACACTGCAACCAGGCGAGACGCGCAAGGTCGAGTTCACCCTTGATGAACAGGGCGTGCTCTCATCTGCATCACTCTTGCTCGACTTCTCCTCCGAAGTCGGTGTGTTTGATGCTGACCCCACATACATTCAAGACAATGTCGTCGTGACACTTCACGCTCCTGATGATTCGGACTTTGCTCCGCTCCCCATCATCAGCGCAGATGATTCAAGCGCACTGACTTACTCCCGTGTTATAATGTCTGCAAACCCACACAGCTCAGTTGAGGTGCTTGATCTTCCCATCGAACTCATCGAACTGACTTACCTCAAGGCATCAGGTACCTTCGTGTTGGAGGTTACAAACAATGCGTTTGAACCTGTGACTCTGTATGACTGGGCGTTGAACTATCGTGCTGCCTCCGAGGATGTGGTTAATGACGTCGCACCGTTTGGTCCATGTTTCGGGGATGACTGTGTGGATTACAATGCCTCCTGGCCTGAGCCTGTACACGAATCCTTTGACTCCGATCCCATGGAGTACAATCAGGACAACGTCAAAGGTACTCTTGGTGAAGGACTCTCGGTAGAAGTCTTTGATGAAGATGGCGTGGACTATGAGGTCTTCAAGACGCGCTCAAGTCAGACCATGTCTTTGACGCGCGGTGAGTTTGCTGTGGTCAAGACGTTTGACTCGTCGATTGGTCTTCGCGATATCACGTTGGATTATCGTTATGATGGTGAAGGCTGGTTCCAGATCTGGGCGGGTGAGCAGATTATCTTCTCCGAATCTTCATTCTCACAGCAAACCATTACTGTATCCGTGCCAGATCATGCGCGATCTTTGAAGTTTGTCCTGGGCGCAGTGGATGACTCTCGTATTCACGAACTCACCTTGTTTGATCTTAGTGTCTCGGCTCCCGCAGAACTGCCTGAATAATAAGCCAAAAAGACAGAGAACACACGACGGGGGCGGCCATTTACGCAGTAAATGGCCGCCCCCGTCGTGTGTTCTCTGTCAACAAGTTTTGTAGACCTCTTTGGGCTTTCATGATAGCGTCCAAACGTCTTCGCATATACCTCACGGATTGAGGCCTTTTCATTTACATGGATGTATTCCTGTGGCGCCCTCTCATTGTGGGTCCACGCTATCTTGAGTTGTAGCTCCTGTCTGTGTCTCTTTTTAAGGATGTGTAATCCATGGCTAAAGAAGAAAATCTCGTTGTTGATGAACTCCTGACCAAACCAAGCGCCATCTCGCCCATGCTCTTTGTCGGACTTGGTGGGTGTGGTTGTAAAATGGCCGTGCGCATTGCACGACACCTCAGAAGACGCCCAGACTATGAGGAGCGTTTCAAGGATCTCGTCAAGTTTGCGCTCGTGGATACCAATATCAACGACCTTGAAGGTTTTCGTGAAGAAGCTGACGATACATTCCTGATCTCTGACTTTGAGAAGGAAGAATATGCCAATTTCGCCTCTGGTTTGAAGTTTGTTGAGGCTGATCCTTACTTCACACAATGGGTGCCTCAAAACTACCGCTTCCGCGCAGGCGACACTGCTGGTGCTGGCCAAATCCGCATCGAATCACGCCTTGGCTGTTACTACCAAATGAAGCACGGCAACTTTGTGGCTCGTTTCAGGCGCTTGCTCGAAAGCCTCAAGTCCCATGAACACGGTCACCGCCGCCTCGACTCCTCTGAAATCCGCATCGTCATCTGCTACTCTGTCGCTGGCGGTACGGGCTCAGGCAGTCACCTCACGCTCGCTTACATGCTCCGCGATCAGGCAAAAGCTCTTGGCAAACCCTCCATCATTGGTGTCAGCGTTCTCCCCGCTGTGTTTGAAGACAAGACAGGCACCAACAAGGATGGCACCTTCGCAAACGGTTACGCTGCGCTCAAGGAAGTTGAACACCTCATGCGCCTTGGTTCGCCCGAGTCGCGTTTCTTCCCTGAAAAAGGGCTCGCCTTCCACTACGATCCCAGCGATGAATCACGCACGCATGTCCGTGATAAACCCTTTGAATTTGTCTACATGATCGACAAGCCCGAGAGCTTCACAGTCTCCGATCCTGTCGCCGCCGCTGCCGATGGACTCTATCTCCAGTTCTTCTCACCACTCTTTGGTGTGCAGGCTGGGGACTATGATAACTACACACAACATCAACGCTTTTTGGTGCCTCATGACTTTGAGGCCAAGGGCATCGTTGGCTTTTCGCAGTTCTACGGCTCCTATGGTGCGGCCGTCTTGCTCGTCCCTGTACAGGGCCTTGTAGAATACTCCAGCCAAGCCGCCGCGCTCTCGTTGATGCGCGCCTCATTCCTCGGCGAGATCCCTGGCGAGACGGTGTACAACTCGCTACGCGCAAATCCAGAGCCGTTCTTTGAGGTCACTGAGCATGATGACGAGGGCGCAAAGCCTCTTCACCTCGCAGACTTCGTAAAGAAAGAAGAAGGCGTGCGCAAACGCTTGCGTGATCCCCTCTTCTCAAA
>CATLTV010000341.1 GCA_950059285.1 uncultured Pseudomonadota bacterium
CCTCTCTCCTGTATGGCTTGATGTACCTATACCTAGACGATAAACGCTGGGCTCCTCGGCTGGCTGCAGACAGCGACAGCTCAGGCATGATCTCTTGCAGCTTCGACGGCGCCCCACCGTATGCCAGTGCAAGGAAGTATGTCTTCGCAGCCCACCACTCACGGGGGTCAGCATGCTTGTCTATCTCCCTGTCGAACAGAGCCTGGCCGATGAATCCATAGATCGACTGGCCACTGCTGAAGTCCGACAGCATCTGCTTATCCCTAGAGAAGAAAGCCAGACACCTCGGCTCCTCCTGAGACACATCTGCAGCCAGCAGTGTCATTCCTGGAGAGGCAACAAGGCAGTCTCGAATAGCTTTAACCATCTCTGGATCTCCACGGTGAGGCACGTTTTGAAGGTTGGGTCCTCCGTACGCAAGGCGACCTGTTGAAGGTCCAAGATTATCGCCCCCACCACCCTCCTCGAATCCTCCAGCTTGATGTATTGTGGGATGAAGTCGTCCATCTTCACCTCGGAGGACGATGAAGTTGTTTGCGTACGACCCCAGCTTCCCCCACCTCCTGTACTCAAGTATCCCATCTATAAGCTCCGGGTTCCAGTTTTTAATTTGATTTAATGCATCATCATCTGTTACAAAGACTCCTTTAGATGGCGTACGTTCCTCAAGTGGGGCTCCCATCTTCTCCAAGGCCCGGGCTAGCTGCTCTGGACTCGCCGGGTTACTTACATTGATGAGCTTGTGAAGGGCGGCCGCCGACTTGCCCCGCTGGTCTACGCAATGGCTATGTACCGCGAATGCAGCGTACTCATCCACAAGCACTCCGTACCGTTCCATTTCCGACACAACAGGAACAAGTGGCAGCTCTATATCATGGTACACATGCCACAGGTCATGCCCCATCAGCTGACGTTCTTCATGTCTCCAGACACGCAGGGTGTGGTCAGCATCACCGGCTGCGTAGTCCTTGATGTCTTCGGGGGACTGCTCCGACAGAGGACCATTGGTTGTAGCCTGCTCATATGTGATGGGGTCCTCTCCAAGGAGCTGCCTGGTCAGTGTCTTGAGGTGTGTAGATGGGTACCCCAACACCTGAGCAGCCAGCTTGGTGTCTTGGAAGTTGGTCAGTGTGATACCCATCTGCCCCAGCTTCATGTACTCGAAGGCTGCATTGTGGCACACCTTAGTAATGGCAGGGTTCTCCAACACATCCTGCAGGTCACCGGGAGTCCCAGGGATATAGGTGGCCTTGTGTGGTGTGCTGGACACTGAGTACCCTACGATCTCTGCCTCATCAGCAGCGAAGAACCTGCCCCTGGTGGGGGCGGTGGTCTCCAGGTCAAAACCTATGATCCCTGAGGAGTAGGCACCTGGAGCCACATCGCCCCCAGACTCCCCAAGGCTGTACTCATTGACAGCTGGCTCGGGGAGCTTCCCCCTGACTATGCTGTACAGGCGCTGGAAGTCACCTGTCAGCACAGGCAGGAGGTTATGATTGTGCAGGGTGGCAGCGGGATGGTACAACGGGACCACCTCTCTGCCCTCCCATGCGTAGGGGTATCCATGATCCTTCTTGAGCTTGACACTGGATCCCAGGAACCACTTGACTGCTATCGCACCCATGGCCAGGATGAGAGAGGGGTTGACCTGCTCTATCTCCCACTCTAAGTAGGCAGAACAAGCCTTAACCTCAGCAGCATATGGATTCCTGTTATCAGGGGGACGGTACTTCTCTACGTTGGTGATGTACACGTTCTCCCTTTTGATACCAGCTATACTCAAGAAAGCTTCCAGTCTGATACCAGACCGCCCAATGAAGGGGCGTCCCTTAGCAGCCTCGGACGCCCCCGGCGCCTCCCCAACAATCATGATGGATGAAGGGACCGGCCCATCTCCAGGCACTGGGCCTGCGCCCTCGTCCTGTAGATCCTTCAGTGGGCAGTCGGGGAAGTCCATTAGAATATCTCCTGCCGTTCACCGATGGAGGCGGGTGCACTCACTACACTGTTGCCCTCTGACACTGGTCTCAGCTCGTACTTCAAGCTGCGCGTGCGACCTCTTGATGAGAAATTCGCCTCGAACTTGTCGCCTGTCATCAGGTAATGGAGGAAGTACCGCTCGTCCCGACGAATCTGTGGGTCCACTGCTTTCATGGTGCCAGGATCACGGACCACACCAACCACTATCTCCTTGCCCTTGCTGTCAAGGACTACTTCCACACTGTTCATGAGCTCACCCGGCTCAGCCTCTAGCAGTGTACGTCTAGTCAGGGAGACAGGGTTACCACCCTTCCTTTGGAACGTCAGGCTCCCGAAGCCAGTCCCTGCTACATCACCACCGGCTGACCCAGCTTGTGTCCCAGTCCTTGGGTTGACCAGGTCCTGTACAAAATGCTTGATGCGTATCCTAGTCGACTGGTCATTCCGTTCCTCTCGACTGCTACGCATGAACATGTCCCCAAGCTCGGGCATGTACTCTGCCATGCCATCCAGCAGTGGCCCCACGTACAGACAGTTGGGGTCTATCTCCCCATCAATACGTGGAGCATACTTCTCCCAGATAGCATGCTTGACTACGTCGCTAATTCTCCTCGCCATATCCATCCTCTTCATCGATTAGATCGCTATCTTTGACCAGCTGGTCCATTGGATCATCGGGTATTGGTATGCCTGAGTTTTCAATACCCCACCAGTCATTGTCCGGTATCGGTGCACCATCTGCATCTGGTATACAATCAATCTCGTATCCCAAGATGGTGCTCATGTCGAACCCATACACAGTGTAACGAGATGCTCTGTTGTTCGGGTCCACTGCAGAAGTGACCTGTATGATCTTGCGACCCTCGTTGAAGTGGACCACGTTGAGGATCTCTCTTCGTGAGGTCTCTCCATGGATGGACACCATGTCCAGGTACACTGTCATCTTTGCTGTCATTGACATTATTCTTTACTCCCTATCTGTACCGTAAGACGACGGATGATGAAGGTCAATAGAGTTGTCGAAACTGTGATACCGATTACGTACAACAACCATACAGGTACAGGGAGCCATCTCCCAAGGGACATTAAGAAGATGTCCTCCCCTGCATGAATCACCCCGACCGTCCCCACCAACTGCATCAACTTCCTCATGTATCTAACCGTCAATCCCCTTCCATAGTTTTCTGGGAGTGGCAGACTTTGCCCGGTCTGCCAGCGGGTGAGAAGGAGGTGCCGAGCTACGCCTTCGGACTAGCGAAGGGGTTCGCCCGGTCAGCTACCATGCAAGTGCAGGTTGCACGGTGGTCACCTTGCTTCAGGTACCGGACATTGCTGCCTCGCTCATTGACGGCCACGAATACATGAACATCCTGGTCCTCAAGAGCACTGGCAATGTCCGTCATAGCAGCCCCAGAGTCTACTATGGTCTGACTGTCGGCCTCTATGTTGGTCGTAGGCATCGTCCGCCAAGCATCAACCAGACTACTGGGATCCCCGACGGACTTCACCAGGTCACCAAGCTTCCGCAGGAAGATGTTCTTGGTGGTGATGCGCCTGTCCTCGATGGACTTCTCTGAGTTGGACTCCAACGATGCGAAGTAGCTGGAGTAATCCGAGATGTACCTGCCCTTCTCTGGTCCGCATACCACCTGCATGGAGAGGCGGAGACGGGGCGGGTGGGAGTCCTCCACTACACCTGTGCGGTCGGTGAAGGTGATGTGCTGGTTGCCCTGGGGTACGTTGTCTGTGTATCCGTACTCCTGCTCCAGCTCCTTGACTACGTCAACTATTGACCGTGTGTTTGGGGCGATAGCCATTAGACTTTCTCCTTTTCTGCGTAAGTAACATTGCTTTCCATTATCGTGGGTTCTCCTGCTTTTTCAAGTATCGCAACGATGTCACACATGCGTGGGTTGTCCACCCATATCGGTAGCTTCTTTGCTTCCCACCGATGACTGTCATTGTTCTTGACCTTGAAGTCCCCATTAGTAATGAGGTGACAACGATGGATAGGCATGCCTCCCTTCTTCGGTGATGCCTCCTCCTCAAGGTAGAACACGTACTCGAAGTATGATATCAGGTTGTGTCGTGCCCACCCATCCATCTGAGGGAAGTATTTCTGCTCGGACAGCCACTCTGGGTCACGGCCTTGGACTGCCCCTGACTGCTTATTTTGTATGCCTTTTCTAAACTCGCCTATCCTTGCGGTGGCGAAGATGTTGCAATTCAATGCATCGGCGTCAAGCAGTTGGAAGATCTGTCCGACCGTCTCCTTTTGGAATCGCCACTCTCCCCAGCGATCTCCAGGATCTAAAGGAGCCAGATTGTAGGCGAACGAGGCTGCGTAGGCTAGCTCGGTGAGACCATCGAACACCAGCCAGTTGGGTCCCTGACCCTTGGAGCCTGCCACCTGTAGAGCCTTGAGGTATTCTCTCAGCTCTCCGACAAAGTTCATTGGCTTGGCTGGATCCACCGCAAATCGTTGTACAAACTCATCCGGAACACGGAGAGAGTCGTTGCGTTCTTGACCCAGTCTAATCCAAATCCCCTTGTCTATCACCGCATAGTTATCGAAGTCCCAGAATGAACTGATCCCTAGTGTTGTCTTACCGGAGCCACCTGCCCCGTAACCGAGCATTTTATACATGCACTGCTTCCTTCACCACAAAATCTGTGTCGATTATATCACTGGGGTTTCCACCTGTCAAGCTGCTCTCACAGATGGGCCAGTACTCACACCACCCACACAGGGGACCGTAGTTTTCACCCTCCTGGTCCCAACCTATCTGCCTAGCAATCGAAAATGCCTGACCAAGTACGTGGTCCACAATTTTTTGATTAAGGAAATTTAACCCCCCTACTTCGTGATTACCTTTATAGTTTACCACGATATACTGGTAGCCCACGATTGGGTTCTGAATCGGGGGTCCAAAGTGGCCTTGCTGCATCAATGTGTACAGCATGGACGCATACCTCTTGAGCTGCACCTCATAGGCGTAGATCTTGTTCAGTCGTGCCTTGGGTGACTCAGAGGTAGTCTTGAAGTCGATCACGAGGATCTCATTCTCACCAGTGAAGCCCCACACATCTGGGTGTCCTACTAGAGTGATGCCGTCTGCACCAGGGACACCCTCTTCGTTTGGCACAGCAAGCACAATCTCTGTCTCTACCTGAGGTCTCTCAAGCTTCCACACCCATTGGGGGATGCCCCTGACTGCACCGAGGGCAGATTGGATTGCCTTCTCGTCTGCACCTATCTGGTCAGCAAGGAGTCGGACAGCTGGTTCGTAATCATCCCTACCTAGTAGTAGACGGACCTCTGCCCCCTTGTGGGCTAGTGTACCATAGGCTCTGTTGCCCATGGACTCTCCCTTAGTTGGTGTATACCTATGGTGATACTTAAAGAACCACTTGGTATGACAGTCCTGCCACTGGTCTAGCTCTGTAACTGTAATTCTTCGCTCTGGATACATGGTATCAGCTTCCTCCTTGATTTTATAATTCCCTTGTGTACTGCTGGTATCTCTAGCCACTCTTCCTCTGTTC
>CATLTV010000342.1 GCA_950059285.1 uncultured Pseudomonadota bacterium
AAAATCTTCGATTTTTTGCCGCCCCTCGCCTCGCTTCTTTTTATGGCTCACTATTTCTATGGCTCAATACAGGTCGCCACAGGACACTCGCCTGAAATCTCACGATAGGTTGGCATCTGACGCGCCATCCCCAACGCACCACCACACTCCGCCTGTGCAAGTTTTGCAGCATCACGCTCGCGCTGTGATACGCCCCAACCACAGATCATGTCCTCCTGACTACGTGAACAATCACTCGTGGGATCACTCTCTGGACAGATCTTCACACAGGAAAAGCATTGATACACATCAGGCTGTTTTGCGACCTCCGTCTGCTTCACACGAGACTCCAGCGTCTCAGGAGCAGGCGTTGCAGGCTCGACGCGCGCACGCGGCGATTGCTCAATGTCCTCGGGCTTTACAGGGTCAGGCGGTGAGGGATCTTTTTCCTCCACAACAACTGCTTCTGATTCGGAGGGTGTCTTTGTGGACACATCCATCACACCACTGGTGGGCACACGCGCACTCTCTGGAGGTTTGACCTGAGAGGCAAACGGATCTTGCCCAGTAGAAGGCGGAGCCCCTACCAGATCACTGGCTTCATCCGACGTTGCATTTGATGATGTCTTACAGGCAGACATCATCGCCAACACACACACACAATACATTAAAAAATTAGCGGACCGAGACCTGATCATATCATCTTGTCTTGTTGCGAAGGAGCATCCTTGAACGCCCAAAAATGACTCAATGGGAAATTAATTGCCATGCCACCAATGATTCCAATCAGCAATGGGATCTGAGGTATAATATTCAGACCAAAGATCTCAAAAGGCGCCATGGACTTGAACACCATGCTAAAGAGCAGCGAAGATAAACCAAGCTGCACCAACGCAGCAATAGAACATGTCGCGTAATAACGCATCAGGCGAAAGTTCCAATCCTTCAAAGATCCTTTCTCGCGATCTCCCCATGTCCAACCATCGTTGAGCAGGAAGTTGGTGAAAATACTCACCACAATACCGCACAGGTTTGCCACCGTGTGACGCCAGTCCACATCTGCAATCACGCTCTGCAAGACCAGAAAACACAACTGGAACACCACGAGGTTCACGACCACGCCCGATCCACCCACCAGCGCAAACTTGATAAACCGCATCACACGATGTCCTAACATCGCTTGATGCTCCATATTCTCAACAGGTTTGGAAGTCATTATAACCACATCACAACACGATCCAACTCACCTGCGCTACCTGGCAGGCCGACGACAGGCTCAAATCTGTCACAATCCACCCTGAAATGCAAAGATTGAAAACAGCTCACGGCTCGGAAACAAAAATCGTCATATAATCATGCAGATAGCTAAACCCAACACGCTCATATACCTTCAACGCAGGCTGATTTCCCTCGTTGACATACAGCGTCACACGCGGCCACCCACGTACAAACAACAGCCGACACAACTCCCTCATCGCACGCGTGGCAACGCCCTGATTACGCACCGAAGGATCGGTGTACACCCCAGAAATCTGCACGCCATACCTGCTCTGTGCCGAGATATCTGCCTTGAAAATCAAGCGCCTGTGTTCGTTAAACCAGACATAGGTCCGCCCCGTTTGAATGCGGTGTTTGACGTGATGCCTGAACGCTTCGGGTTGATGAACCAACGGATCTTCAAGTGTCTCCTCGTGATGCATCCTCGCGCTGGCCAAAAACACCGCCTCCATTTCTGACATGTTGGCCTCACGCAATGCGATGTTCTCATCGACCTGCGCACCACGCTCAAATCTGACGTTCAACCAGTCCTGACGACTCAATTCATACATCTGTTGCGGAGAGATCAGCCTTGCCTCATAGGGCTCACCATCAAGATGCCTGCTCGCCTGGGTGTACGTCGCCCAGAACGGCTCCACAAGATGCCTTGCACTGACCACGTGTTGAAAATGAAACGCGGCCTCGCAATACCAACGCCCCAAATATGCGGCCAGCTCCACATGAGGCGTATCAAAGAGAATCAACTTGTCCGAGATCACAAGCGCGACAGCCTCAAGCTCCTCGGTCAGCGTATTAAACATCCCCCTGTAGTGAAACATCCCCTGACGCGAAGGCACAATTCCATAGTTCTCAAGCCATGATAAGGCAAAGAGATTGTTCGCCACATTGCGCTCCAGAAAGGCACGCAATGCACGCCGCTCAGGCGCTCCCAGCGTCGCCAATCGATAGGCGTTCATTGTATCACTTAAAACAGAGGACATGATTGTGCTGTACTCAATACCACGCGAAACAGCCCACACAAGTGCAGGCCAAGAAAATGATGTGGCTCCAAGAAGAGAAGCTCCAGTAAACCTTATACTGGAGCTTCTCTTCTTGGAGCCTAAAAAATCAACCCTAAATCATGATTCGCATCTGATGTTGTAATAAATCACCCACGCAAACCACGAGGTTTAGAAGCCACCAAAGAGATCGTCCTCAGAGATATCAAACTTCTTTGTCTTCTTCTTTGAAGACTTCTTCTTTGAAGACTTCCTGGAGGAGTTCTTACGCACGCGACGCTTTTTGGTCTTCTTGGGCTCTTCTTCCACGACGGCTGCCACTACGGGCTCTTCCTTGGGAAGTGGTGTAAAGCCAACCACTGTCACGATATCCTTGCTCTCCTCGGGAGAGAGCGTCACCTTGGTGTAGTTTGTTGCATCAGGCTCATACTGTTGTGTCATCAACACACCCAACACGGCGCCTGCACCGACCACGAGGAACAACACAGCAGCAAGCGCGATGAGAGGTCCCTTGCTGGACTTCTTCTCGGCCACAGGCGCTGCCTGATTGGTGTTGGCGGGAGCCTGTGCCATCTGCTGCATTTGCTGCTGCATCTGAAGCATCTGTGCTTCCATCTGAGCTTTCTCGGAAGCCTCCGCACGCTTGGCCTCTTCTTCAGCGCGCTTGGCTGCCTCAATAGCAGGATCTACCCACTCGCCTTTTTCCTTGAGCTCTTCAATGCGCAACGCCTCCATACGCTCGGTACGACGCTGCTTGAGTTCGTCCTGACGACTCTTCTCGGCGTGAAGCTTCTGCTCAGCTTCCTGAACGCGCTGACGCTCCTGCTCCTCGCGCTGGCGACGCTCTTCATCTTGCTTGGCACGAACCTCTGCCTCAAGACGAGACTGCTCAGCCTGCGCGGCTGTTTCGGTCTCATCAAGAATACCAGCGAGCAGATCTCCCGCGTCATCATCACTCGCCCACTTGTTTGACTTCACCTTCGCGTAGTTAGAACTCACTTTTCTGCCCCTTGATGCTCTTGGTCTTCACTAAATCACTCGGCCTTCTTTACAAGGTAAAAAGCCCTTGCTTCTAACTAGTATACGCAGTCTACAGCAGATCCTCAACCTGCTTCTTCGTTTTTCATTACGCTCTGCCTCTGGACAACCCCCTCTACACAGTGGCATAACTGACTCGTGGTGGCTCTATTTTCAAATATATTCACCACGCCAAAGCATCTTATCACTTGCATTAATCCTCCTTGAAGAGCTTCTCATGAGCGATCTCCCACAGCACCCAGAACAACAAGATAAACTCGCCACGGATGAAGAGGTCGAGACCGCCATGAAGGCGTTCCACGCCAGACTCAAAGACAAGGCCCTCAAATCCACAAAACAACGCGATGCCATCGCAGAGTGCTTCTTCAAGCTCAATAAACACATCACCGCCGATGAACTCCACTCCGAGGTCAAGTCCACACAACGACGCATCGGCTACGCCACCGTGTACCGCACCCTGAAACTCCTCGTGGAGCAGGGCTTCGCCGTGGAAAAAGACTTCGGTGATGGCTGCAAACGCTACGATCCTGTCCACGGCCAGGACCCTCACCACGATCACCTCATCTGTGTGGATTGCCGCAAAGTGATCGAGTTTAACGACGATGACTTCGCTGAGCGTGCCGCCAAGCTCGCAGAAAAGATGGGATTCTCTCTCCGAAAGAAACGCCTCGAACTCTACGCAGAGTGCCACATCAAGGACTGCCCCAATCGACAAGAAGAGACTTCTTTCCCCATCAAGCATTGACGCTTACCCCCCTTGTACCTACATAAGGTCCTGCGTATATGCGCTTTGAATTTATCATCGCCCATCATACGCACTGTATCGCTCGCTCCTCGCAAGCACATATACACCTGTTTCACACAACTTTAACTTCATATATCTACCCTCAAAAAGGAGCCTTCTCTCTTGTAGAACGCTCCAGGATATTGCACGAAAAAGGAATGCCATGAAGGATGACTTCTCTATCAAAGGCGAAATCATAGATGCCCTCTCCTCGATCACCGATCCTCAAAGCGACAAAAGCATCGTGGACACTCACATGGTCGAATCTGTTGATGTCAACTCCGGTGTCGTTGATCTCACCCTCGTCCTCGAAAAGGACTACCCTCGACAAAATCGCTTTGACCTCGAAGATGCCATCTATGACAAGATCGAAGCCATCTCTGGTGTTCAGGAAGTCAAGATCAAACCCATGACCCCTGAAGCTCTCAAGCGTGAGCAATCTGGCGAGGCACCC
This sequence comes from uncultured Pseudomonadota bacterium, assembly GCA_950059285.1. Lineage (GTDB taxonomy): Bacteria > Myxococcota_A > Bradymonadia > Bradymonadales > Bradymonadaceae > CATLTV01. Next base: position 4,532 of record CATLTV010000342.1, read on the forward strand.
GCTCCTGCACAAACACCCAAAAGCGAGCCCAAGGCTCAACCCGCTGCGTCCGCAGCCACAGCCAGCAAGCAGCCCACCATGCCTGCAAGCGCTCCTGTGGAAGGCGTCGGTAAAGTGATCGCCGTCGCCAGTGGTAAAGGTGGCGTGGGTAAATCCACCGTCGCTGTCAACCTCGCACTCGCGCTCCAGAAGCTCGGCTTCCGCACCGGCCTCCTTGATATCGATATCTACGGTCCCAGCCTCCCCACACTCCTTGGCATTGATGACCGCCCCGCTGTGCACGAACGCCGCATCGTCCCCATCGACGCTGAAGGTCTTCGTGTCATGAGCCTTGGCTTCCTCATGGAAGAAGATACTCCTGTCATCTGGCGAGGACCAATTGTCACAGGCATTATCCGCCAGTTCCTTCGTGATGTGGACTGGAGCGGACTTGATTACCTCATCATTGATATGCCTCCAGGCACAGGTGATGCCCAGCTTGCGCTCGCACAAACTATCCCCGTGGATGGCGCTGTGATCGTCTCCACACCCAGCGAGCTCGCGCTCGTGGACGCTGCTCGTGGCTTGCAAATGTTCAAGACCCTCAACGTTGACGTTCTTGGTATCATCTCCAACATGTCCAAGTTCATCGCTCCCGATGGCTCCGAACACTACATCTTTGGTACAGACGGCGTCGCTCGTGAGGCACAACGCCTTGAAACCGAACTCATCGGCGAGATTCCCCTCGATACCAAGGTCCGTGAAGGCGGCGATCGCGGTCGTCCCGTGGTCATTGGTGAACCCGATAGCCCCATCACACAAACCTTCCTCGAGATTGCCAAAAAGGTGAACGAGCTTCGTCCTCTCGACGAAAAAACCAGCGAGCCCAAGAAGAAGGGACTCTTCTCCTTCCTCAAAAGCTAAATAAAAACAAATACTTAGTTTAGTTCAAAAAAGGGGCAGACACAAAATCAAGCTTGATTTTGTGTCTGCCCCTTTTTTGAACTAAACTA
>CATLTV010000343.1 GCA_950059285.1 uncultured Pseudomonadota bacterium
CGGACGGCCCAAAAAAGACGACGCACACAAGTTCACGGATCGCTTCCAGACGAGGTTCTCGTCATTCCAGGCCACGGCCTTTCATGCGCACGCCAGACGCCGTGACCTGAGCACCATGCGTTTGATGCACAAGACCATGACGGGGATCATCATGAATGTGAATGGGATTGTCATCGCCTACGAGGATATCGCAAATTTACGCAAGAGCTGTGGGCGACTCTCCGAGATCGAGGCGCAGCGACACCTCGTTCAAAGGCTTGAAGAGGGGGATGACAGGGCATGATCGCGAAGGTGTTCAGGAGTCAGGATCTGAGCCATTTGCTCGATTACGTGTACCGCGAGGACAAGCGCCCCGAGGTGCTCGACTCGACCTGTGTGGGAGTCTCCCGTCAGGACGCGTATGACTCCATTCAGCGCCAGCTCAGGATGAGCGAGACCACCAGCACGGACACCATCGTGCACGCCACCGTGTCCATTGAAAAACAGCGTGAGCTCGAGTGGTCCCGCTGGAAGTCCATCGCCAGTGAGGTCACCCGTGAGCTCGGGCTTGAGCAACACGCTTATGTGGCGGTCAGACACCGTGACACCGCCCATGACCACATCCACATCGTCGCCTCCAGGGTCAGCGAGAAGGGCAAGGTCGCGGCGATGGCGTTTGACTATTACAGGGTCCAGGAGGTGATGCGCCGCATGGAGCGTGAGCACGGCTTGCAGCAGCTCCCCTCACGCGAGGAGAGGATGCAAGCCCCCGAGGTTCAGCTGTCTCGTGAGGTCATCAATTATGAGAGGAGGACCGGCCAGGTGAGCCAGAAGAGGCTCATTCAGCAGGCGCTTTTCGAGGCCAGAAAGGAGCGCGACGCGACCTCCTGGCGCGCAAAGTTAAAGCAACATGATGTCACGATCCGGTGCAGAAAGCACCCTGAATCGGGCAAGATCGAGGGCATCAGCTACCACAGACAGGGCGTCAGCGTCCCGGGATACAGGTTAGGAAGGTCGGCGAGTTGGACAGGTCTCGTCGAGGAGAAGGGCTTCCACGCGCGTCGGGATCATGACGCGTTGACTCGCCCGGAGCCCCTCAAAAGAGACCCACGTGAGGAGAAGCGTCACGCCGTGCTGGAGCATGCCGACAGGGTCCTTCAGGAGAGCCGCGCGCTGCGTATGCATACAGCCTCACGTCGACAGAAAGATGACGCGCTCCTCACCGCACACAGGACAAGACAGCTCCCGCAGGTGTCTGCGCTGCCTGACAGAATCCAGGCGCTGATACACCCCACCACACATCAGGAGCTTGCCACCGAGCCCGTCAAGCCCTCCCCTCCACAGCCTGAGCGCCATCAGGAAGAAGACTTCATCACAAAACCCGTCAAGCTCCCTCCGCTGGAGCAGGCTGTACGCTGGCGCACACCTCCTCCTGTCGAGGAGGTGCCTGCTGTCAAGACGTCTCCTGGAGAGCCACCACAGACCTCACCAGCCCCCCAATTTGGTCTGCTTCACCTTGACCGTGCCTTTGCAAGCCTCCAGGCGAGCGAGGCATCCTCGCCCATTACAGCGCCTGCACAAAAGCACGAGGTGACCACGCGCAAGGAGCTCCTCCCTCCCACTCGCCCCGTACCCACACAGGATGTCACCACTCGTCCGACAGATCTTTCTCTCCTGCCTACACGCAAGGTGCACCTGGATGTCGCCACACAGCCAGTGCCTGTGCAGGATACACCTGGACATGAAGACTGCCTTTCGGACAGCGTGCAACCGCCCTCTTCATCCGTGGCGAAGACGGTGCATGAGCAGCGCCCCGTGGTGCAGGCGCAGGCGATGTCAAGAGACCCGGAGCAGGGCGTGCATCAGACCACGATGATCGGGGAAGAGCCTGCCACTTTCGCGCGTAAAACCGTGCTTGAACCTGTGGTGCTGAACAGGGCGCCTGCTCAGGAGTTCACACCTTTTGTCAAGGAGACGGTACACTCAAGAGAGGAACTCGACGGGGAGAGCATGACTCGTCTGCAAGCACCTGCCCCTGGTCAACCAGGAGCTGAACCTGTGAGAAGAGCGCAACCCATGCCTGTACGCTCCGGGGTGACAGAGGCTGGAAAAGCCATGCTGACCACACTGGATACTCCTCCCGCACCTGGTAAGAGCCCCGTGAAAACATTCAAAGATCCTGTGACGAAAAAGCATCTGACCCGGGAAGAGTACAGTGGTTACATGAGAGAGCAGGGCGTGAAGATGTCCAGTCAGGCCCCAGATAGAAAGCTCAACGTGACAATTCTTGAGCGAGATATTCGCTTGAAAGAAGGGCGCTTCACCGTGGCGCGTGATGATAAAAACGTGCTCCACATGGTACCTCATCGGCATGAATACAATCAGATGCGAGGTCACTCCACCACCCTTGAGCAGGACAAGAACGGGGTCAGCAAGCTCAACCCTTCTCCTCAGCTTGAGCAGCAACGTACTCAATCACAACAGGTTAAAATGTTATCAAATCGGGTAGTTTCAGGAGTAAAACAGAAGAAAGGGTCTACTCTTTCCAGGTTAAACACTCCTCCTGATCCAGGAAGAGCGCCCGTGCTGAAGATCAAAAATCCTGAGCGCACCAAAATCCTGACCCGGGAAGAGTTTAGCGGTTACATGAGATCACAGGGCGTGGAGATATCGAGCAAGGCACCTGACAGAAAGCTCAACGTGACGATTCTTGAGCGAGATGTTTTCGTGAAGGAAGGACGCTTCACCATGGCGCGTGATGATAAAAACGTGCTTCATATGGTGCCTCATCAATCAGCGTATAATCAGATGCGAAGGCATTCCACCACCCTTGAGAAGGGCAAGGACGGGGTCAGTAAGCTCAATCTTTCTCCTCAGCTTGAACAACAACGTGCTTCGCAACCCTCCAAAGAAAAAGTGTCGCACGTCCAGAGCAAAAAGCAGGAGAGCAAACTGCTCACGTTGGAGGAGTATTGCAAGAGATATAAAGAGGTCTCACATGGTGCCAAGATAGAACCTGTTCAACCTCGTGAAGTGGTGAAGGGGAACCTGTTTGACAAAAGCAGTGATATTTATGTTCAAGAAGGTCGATTTGCCGTCATCTATGATGAGGGAAAATACGCGACAGGGCTCAAGCTTGTGAAGTATTCCAGGGAGCTCGAAGCCTGGCGTGACAAGGATGTGGAGATAAGGTACCGGGACAACAAGCAGCTTGAAATCAAGGCCATGGAGAAATCCAAAAATCGAGGCATGGAAAGGTAGCGGTGCACAAGGTATCAACAGGATCGTGCATCTGGGTTGTGCTAGCTATCCTTTTTAGGCTCAAAAAACCTCATAACATGGGCGTGTAAAACCATGATCTCCACATCCATATGAGGGCAGGTGGTTAACCTGTCGATTCGTGTCAAGGTTCACATGGGAGTTCGATAGTATCCCCAATGCGTTCGCTTCCTCTCAAGGTCAAGTTCATTTAACCGTATTCAGGCCAAGAGCGCGACGATATCAGGTTGCTTCATTGGCAGGTCCCACAATCAAAGAGAGTTTGGATATGAAGTTTGTTTATTTTATACCTTTAACATCAATTCTATGGTTTGTATGGGGTTGTGATACAGCCTTGGACCCGACCACAGAGGCTTGTGACTTTGGTACTGATAAGCAATATTGTGCAGATGAAGACACCATCATGGAATGTGTGGGATGTCGTGACCACAATAGCTCTTATCATTGCTGGAAAGAAACAGGATGCTACCAACCCTACAAGTGTCGCTATCGATATACGAACGCTGCTCACGAAGAAACTTTTGCTCAGTGTCTTCATCCATCAGACGAACGTTTTGAGCGATCTTTCACCGAAAATCCTCTGCCCTGAAATGTTCGAAAGTCGCGACGCGATGTCCCCTTGGCCTCTTGAAACATTTGCTCTGGCGTGACGAGGGGACCTCACGACCATAAGGGTTTATAAAGGAATGGAATCACTTGATTCACACTCCCCTTGACGCCTGCTGACTCGCTCCGTTTTGCATCTCATCTCCATACTTTCCATTCCCTGACACAGGAGGGTCATCTCCTGTGACTTCATCGAGCAAGCCCGAAGAAAGACCCCGCAGGCGTCGCTCAGGGAGGCTTTCGTAGGTCCCAAACACCTGAACACCATGCGTGTCTTGACATGCCTGGTTGGTGTCGAAGATCATCCTGCTTTCGCTCGACCACACCATCCTCACCGAAAAGAACACATGGAGACTGATGATGGAGGATCACGACCACAACGATGAAGTCATGAGACTTACAGGCTGTACGCACCTCGAAGAGATGCATGACCTGTACGACTTTCTGCTCGCCAAAGGCTCACTCGATGTGGACGCCACGCAAGCTCGCCAGGCTCGAGGTCAAAGCAGGTCATGAGTACAAAAAATGCGGCGCCCGTATGGTTATCCGCACCTCCATATGAGGACAGGTGGTTGACCTGTCAACTCGTGTCAAGGTTCAATCAGTTTGAAAACATGCATTGGAGATGGCTTTAGATTCGCAGCGTTGTGTATCAGGATCACACCAGTAACCATAGGTGCAGTGTTCGAACACAGGTATACAAGGGCTTCCCGCTGGTAGAGGCTTTTGACAGGTTTCAAAACCTTGCCCAAAACATTCCGTGCCTGGAGTACAACGATGACCTCGAGAACGACAGGACTTGCCCTCCTCAATGTAGTAATCCTCATCCGGAACTTTTTCACAGGTAGGATTCTCTACAAATAGTGGACACTTCAGTTTTTCCAAAGAGAAACAGCTCGTATCCTCGCAGGACTCTCCCTCTGTTGCGTAGGGTGTACAAATACCATTGTCTGTATTGCAATAGAGAGGCAAGCCATAACAGCCACGTGCAAGGTTGTCATAGATACGGCAGTCCCCCTCAAAAGCTCCAAGTTGTTTGACACAAGACTCCACACCTCCAATGGTTTCACAGGATAGACCTGGAGGGCATAATCTAAAAGGTCTCTCCTGACAGGGTTGGCCTTCATAATAACTGGGCATACAGACAGGGTCATCTCTGCAAATGGTCCTGCTGGATTCATAGTTTCGATAACTACAAAACCCTGAATTGCAGGCAAAATGATGATAGCAGTGTTCTCCAGGTTGCCGCATGCCTGTGAAACGACACTCAAGTTTGTTTTCGATTTCTATGGACGAACCAACGTCAAAACATTCAGCCTTTTGCCATGCTTGTACACATGTTTGAGCTTCAGTAACAGAGATGGAAAATGAAGGAAGTTCATGGCGTAAAAGCTCGACATGACCAAGATCAAGCACACACTCCTCAACGCTATTGTAAGTCATGGCAAAAATGGTGGGGAAGCAACGATGATCTAGTGCACATGCTGCTTCATAAGCCTCAAGCAACAATGTATGAACCTGATGTTGCTCGTCTGTAAGCTCGGGTGGTTCGTAATCCTCCAAAGGTGTGTTGTCCATGTCTTCCATATCATGCGTGTTCATATCCACCAGATCAACCTCGGGTTCGATATCAGGTTCAA
>CATLTV010000344.1 GCA_950059285.1 uncultured Pseudomonadota bacterium
ACCCCTCTGAATGTACCTGATGACATGGGCTCTGACTCCGATATGGGGATGGATGGGGACATGGACGGCGAAGACGACATGACACCTGTGGTGGAGGATGAGGAATTTGTCATCTCATTCTTGCGCAAGAAGAAGACAGGCGAGGAGCGCGACAACACCTATATGTATACGGTGAACACCAAGTCTCTTGATGTGGTGCGCGCAAGTGATGACGCTGCTGTGTGTAGCTACAGCTGCTGGGTCTCCGATGATTTGACATCTCTTGTGTACCTTCGTCCTACAGCGGGTCAGACACAGCGCTTTGATGTGTATGCTGCCACGTTGAACGATGGTCGTCAGGTCGAAGGCGAGGGCTCTGCGATTGCCTCTGATGTGGAGAAGGTCTTCTTCACAGGTGATGCCGTGTCCTTCTCTCGTAGTAACGTGGCCTATTACCTGAAGCTTGGCACCACAGAAGAGGTGGAGGTCGCGACGCTCTCTGCTCAGGCAAGCAGCACACAGGACTCCTGGACCTTTGATATCGCCAATGAGCTTGCCGTGGTGTTTAGTCCTACATTGAACAAGCTCAACGTCAGACTTGGCGAGCTTGGTACTCCTGTGGTCGAGGACGACTCCATTTATACCATTGATAGCTCCAACTATCAGATGACCAGTGGTGCGTACTTTGGCTCAAACATTCCAAGCGCAATTTCACCTGATGGTCGTTACCTTGCCATCTTGACTGATGCGCCAAACAACTATGGTATCTGTGATACCAACGCAGATTGCGACGCAGCAGCAGGTCAGCACTGTGGAGAGCAGGGGCTCTGTACTGTGCGTGAGATTACACTGCACACCTTTGACCTTCAGAACCTCGACGAGCTTCCCAATGGCTCCGAGCAGGCAGGCAAGCAATGTACTGATGACAGCGAGTGTAGTGCTGCACACGAGTGCTACATTCCTGCGATTACTCAGCTCGATAAGGCACGCTGCATTCCTCGTAGAACCCCGCTGGGTCTGCAAAGTGGTTTGAAGCAGCCCAGGGTTGTGGACGCTGGTGTGACTCAGGCCACAGGGTGTGAGTTGACCGCAGGTGCGGATATTCGCCGTTACACAGACATTAATACGCCGATGGTCTTCGACCAGAGCAACACACTCTATGTGACTGCTGCGCGTGACTGTGGTGCGATTGTGGCTGGTGAGCGCAATATGCCCGACTCCGATATTCTGGCGATTAATCCCGAGGGTGGTGCGGTGAGCGTCGTGACCGGGAGTGAGAATCAGGACTTTGATGCGGAGCGTTGTTACGACACCACCGAGAACAAGATCGATGTGACTGATTGTGTCATCTACATCGCCCAGGCAGTTCTCTCTCCTGGTGGCAACGAGTTCGCCGTGCTCGCCACAAACCCCGATGTGCAGGACCCAAGCCTCGCGGCGTCCGTGCTTGATGTGTGGACCATTCTCAAGGATGGTTCTAAGCGTGAGTGGGTTGGGCAGGGAACTCTGTTTGAAGAAGGCCGCCGAGTATCTACGCACGAGGCCAGGTAGAACGCGCTTGTGAAAAAGCCAGGGCCGTGTTTACACGGCCCTGGCAGACGCCCAGCAAAACGCGAGAGGGGGCGGCCAGTTACTCCGTAACTGGCCGCCCCCTCTCGCGTTTTGCTGGGCGTCTTGGGAATCACAAGGGCACTGTGATTCCTGACTTATGGCTCTTCCTCATCTTCCGAGTCAGGGAGATAATCATTGGCAGAGGGAAAGGCTTTGATCTTCTCGCGAGAGATTTCCCAGGCCTTCTGTACTAACCAGGACATTGAACGATCCTGTCGAATGGACTCTTTCTTGATTTCCTCAAGATAGTCTTCGGGGAAGTACAGGCTCTGCTTTCGCTTATCACTTGGCATGAAATGCTCCTTTTTATGGCTTTATGTCAGTGAGCGGGGCTCTGTAATGGTAGTGCGTGACAGGCATGGGCAAACCATGATCGTCACAAAGGACCAGCGTTCAAAACTGGCCCGTGGAAAAGAGGGACACAACCTTACAAGAGAATATGCTATCAGTCCGAAGTGTATTATTCCATCAGGAATTTGGGTACAAGACGCAAGCATTTGCGCCAGCAAATGCTCGCCGTCTTGCGTCTTGTACTGTTATTTCTTCTGCAATTCTTTGATCTTCATTTTCTGACGGAGCTGCTTTGGATCGATGCGAATGCCTTTTGGCCTTGCTTTGAGTTTCAGAGCAGGTGCCACATTGCTTTTGTTTGGCTCGTTCTTTTTGTGGAGCTGATCCTTGAGCTTGAGGAGCTTTGCTGCGTTGGCAGGTGTTCCAAAGCGCAAGACGCCGAACTTGGGTACATCATGGAAGCTGCCACGTGTTTGACGACTCCAGGCGTAAGCAAAGCTCTTCTCCTTGGTGGGGCGGTCAAAGCGGTACATGTTCAACGCCCAACTTGTGCCGTCAGCAGGTGCCTTGCCACCCGCGCCAGGAAGGTTTGCAAAGGGGAGCTTGATTTCAATGGTCCAGGATTTGTCTTCTTTTTCAAGATCATTGAGGGTGCCGTCGATGTGGACTGCGCTCTCCATACCTTCAAAGTTCCATGCGCTGGCGTTCTTGATTTGGTCCTCGTTACTTCCCTTGCCTGATCCAAGGCGGGTTATGAAGTTTGCATCAAAGATCACGTTCTTGGGGGTGACTTGAAGCTCAAGGTAATCCTTGCCATCGCGGTTCGTGTCGATGAACAACTCAAAGACTTCCTGCTGCCATGTGCGACTATCGCGCTCGTCGAGCTCTCCCCAGATGTGATGATCTTCAAGATGTGCTGCGATGTAGAGTGCGTCATCGGTGTAGGCGATCTTTGCCCAGGTTGCGTAGTTCTGGCCTTTGCCAAAAGGTCCAATAGTGGCGGTGGGGGCCTTCTTCCAGAGTTCTTCTTCAAGCTTGCCATCAAGTTTGAAGTCCTTGACCTGCTCGGCGGTCCATTTCACAGCATTGTAGACGGGAGGCTGGTTGAGCTTCTTCTCAATGCTTGGCTTTGCGCTGCCTTTTTTAATCTTAATTGCTGGGCCTATCGCTCTGCGATCATTTGTCTTTTTGGCATCATTGACGACCATCATTCGGCCTTCCATGCCATTGCCATTGTAGAGCCCGATGTAAGGAATCGCATCGCCAACAGGGAAGTCATCGCGGATTTTGACGGTCTGTACATCCTTGATAATCTGGCCTTTTTTCCAGAGTGATGTCTTGAACAGGTCGTTCACGGGGTGATGATCCAGGCCCTGGCGCAGAGGTTTGTCCTTGGCATCAAAGTGGATGAAGATCTTCCAGTCTTTCTTGGGTTGCTTGAGCGCCTTCCAGTACCATGTGAAGGTGGCTTCCTGACCCTGTGTCAGCTCTTTTGGCTCCACATCAAAGCCAATCAACTCGATCTCGTTGTTGAAGTTGACGTTGAGTTTGTGCTGAGGTGTGGGCTCCTCTTTCATGATGAACTTTTCAATCTCTTTTTTCTGTGCCTGGGTCAGGACGACCTTGGGGCCAGAGACATCCTGGCATGCAGTCGCGCCAAACAAGGTGGCAGAGGTGGCAAGAGCAATAAGTGCTGGTGTAAGCGTTGTGGATATGTTGAATCTCATGAGTATTCTCTTTGGGGTTGTGTGGTCGTGAATCCTGTTCACGTCATACAATTTATGTGTACTTCTGATTAAGCAATACATGACATTGAGGCCCATGTGTAGGTGCCTGTCGTCGAGCAACCTACTGCAAGTTGAGGGTGTGATGCAACATCTGTAACAAATGTCAGTTGTTAACCTTGCTTGCGTTGAACGTCTTTTCTGCGGTAGATGTCTTGTGCGTGTGTGATTTTGTGCTGAAATCACAGGTGCAATCCATTTGATATAACCTCACAAGGAGCGGTGACGTGGAGCTACTCAAGGATGTTCAGCGAGTTCATTTGATTGGTATTGGTGGGATTGGTGTGAGCGCCGTGGCCAGGATTCTGGTTGCGCGTGGTTACGAGGTCTCGGGATCTGATGTGCGTCAGAGCGCGTTAACAGATGATATGGCAAGCATTGGTGTGGAGGTCTTTATTGGTCACGACGCCAAAAATATCGAGGGCGCAGATCTTGTGGTGGTATCAACCGCAATTCCTGACCACAACGTCGAGCTGCAAGCAGCGCGTGAACAGGATTACTTGATTATCCACCGCTCCGAAGTGCTTAACGCCTTGATCTCCTCACGCAAGACGATCGGCGTCACAGGCACACATGGTAAGGGCACCGTGTCGAGTATGATCGCCTGGATTCTTGAGCACGCAGGGATGGAGCCTGGCTTTGTCATCGGTGGTCGTCTGAACAACTTTGGTATCAACGCTCGTGATGGCAAGGAATGGATGGTCGTTGAGGTTGACGAGTCTGATGGCACACACCACAACTTCACGCCTGATCTTGTGGTCTGTAACTTCCTTGAGCCCGATCACCTGAACTACTACGATGACTGGGATGATATCATCAACATGATGAAGACCTTCATTGAGGACAACCCTCGCTTGAAAGAGGTCTTTATCAACCTTGATTGCGTGGGTAACAGGCGCATGGCTGAGATGTTGACGCTCCGACCCACAGGCTATGGCATGGAGCACCCCACAGAGTGGCGAGCGGAGATCGATGGTCCAGGCCAGCTCCCCATCAAGTTTAATGCAATGCACAAGAAGCATCCTCTGGGTGAGTTCGAACTCAACCTCCCAGGACGCTATAATGTCGTGAATGCAATGGCTGCCATGGCCGTCGCTCGACGTGTTGGCGTTGATGTCGACACCATCCGCGAGGCGCTCGCCACATACAAGGGGCTGGAAAACCGCTTCACCATCACCTCTGGTGGTGGGGTGACCGCTGTCAAGGATTACAACAGTCACCCTACATGTATGCGTAAAGTGCTTGAGAGCGCTCGCGATCTTGTAGATGGCCGTATTTACAGCGTATTCAAGCCATACCGCTACACGCTGACCAAGTATCTTCAGGATGAATACGGTGCTGCTTTTGATGGCAGTGACGAGGTGATTATCACCACCATGTACGCAGCCAATGAAGATCCTATTCCTGGCGTGGACACTGAGCTTGTGGTGCAAAAAATCCGCGACAATGGCCTTAACGTCACGCATATTCCAAAACAGACCGACATCTCGCCGTACCTGCTTGAGCAGGTCAAGCCTGGCGACAAGGTGATCTTCTTTGGTGGTGATGACTTCTTCCAGATGGCTGACGCTTTCATTGCAGAGCTTGCGCAAAGAGGTGCTCGTGTTGAGCCTCACCAGCTGCAAGAACCTGTCGGTGGTGCGCTTGATCCCACCACACACAAGTCCTGAGAGCACAAGGCAGAACGTTATGAAAGATATGTCCGTGGTAAATGCTCCTCGTCGGTGGATTGATGGGTATGACTCCTTTGCAGTCTGGGGCATTGCCTCAAGTGGTGTGGCTGCTGCAAATCTGTTGGC
>CATLTV010000345.1 GCA_950059285.1 uncultured Pseudomonadota bacterium
CGATCAAGTCGCTTGATGTGGAACTTATACAACTTATCTCAGAGTATGGCTGGACCTATGATGAAAACTACGGCTATGAGCGTTACACATGGTATCAGCGTGAGGTTCTTGAATCGTCACAGAAGGTGACTCCTGGCGCGGATGGTTCGTTCAAGGTGACATTTACACCCAAGCAAGACGCATCCAACTTTGTGGTGCGCGTGCGTAGCTCCGAGGTCGTGACCGACCTCGAACTTCAGGGCGTATACCGTTATTACTACTGGTACTCTGACTCCAGCTCCAACAACACCCCCACGCCTGAAAAGGCGGCCTCTGTAGTGATCGATGCGCCAAAACGCATCGAGGTGGGTCAGGTTGCGGATGTATCTTTTGAGGCTCCCTTCAAGGGGAGAGCGTTGTTGACTGTAGAGACTGACAGGGTCATCAAGCAGGAGTGGCGCGAGGTTGAAGCAGGTGAGAACACCTTCAGTTTCAAGCTCAAGAACTTCTACCCCAATGTGTATGTGGGCGCGTTGATCATCAAGGACCCTCACCTCGACTCCAAGGACGCGTTCCTGCCAGGCCGAGCCATGGGGATGCACTCCATCAAGGTGAGTCCCACCGAATTCAGCCACAACGTCAAGATCAAGACCCCCAAGGAGGTTCGCTCCGAGTCCGAGCTTGAGGTCCATGTGGATCTCGGTCAACAACAGGAAGAAACCTGGGTCACGGTCTCCGTGGTCGACGAGGGCATTCTTTCTTTGACCAGCTACAAGAGCCCCAATTTGCACACCAAGATCTTTACGCGTCGTGCGCTTGGTGTGGACACCTTTGACACTGTGGGATGGGGGCTTCAGCTTGAGTCCATGAAAGGTCAAACAGGTGGTGGCGATGATTATGAAGAAGAACCCAGTGTTGATAAGAGTAACGAGGATAACGCTGGCCTTGGTCGTCCCAAGGCGATTAAACCTGTCGCGCTCTGGAGCGGGCTTGTGAAGTTGCCTCGTTCGGGTCGTCTAACGGTGCCCTTCAAGTTGCCTCTCTATCGTGGTTCGCTTCGTGTGATGGTCAATACCATGTCTGCCTCCAAGCTTGGAAATGCCGAGGCCGAGGTGCTTGTGCGTGACCCGATTAATGTGCAGTCCACGTTGCCCAGGTTCCTCTCTCATCAGGATGAGGTTCATGTGCCCGTGTTTGTGACGAACACCTCAGGAAATCCCCAGAAAATCAACGTGTCGTTCTCTGCTGAAGAACAACCTCTGGAGGGCATGAGTAAAGCAGTGCTTCCCAAGGACAAGCCGCTCGTGGAGCAAATTAACCCTGCGGATCAAGTCCTTGAGCTTGCAGATGGTAAGTCTGGCACGGTCATCTTCCGTATCAAAGCGCTCAGGCAATCTGGGGTGGCGAACTTCAAGGTGCTGGCCAAAGCTGGCGACCTTCAAAGTCACGACAAAGCCACCGTACCGTTTGTCCCTGCGGGGCCTCGTGAGCGCAAGGTCACTCGCCTTGAGATTACAGACACCACGACTGACCTCTCCTCGGTGCTTGAGGGCTGGGAGCCCACCAGTGAGAACTCCACGTTCTGGCTGACCACGCTTCCTTATGGCGATGCGTTTGACCACCTCAAGTTCCTTGTGCGCTATCCTTATGGTTGCATTGAGCAGACCACATCCTCCACGCGTCCACTCCTCTTTGTGGGTGATATTCTGGAGCAGGTTGCGCCTTCCATTGCACCTAACCCCGACGAGGTCACGAAGATGGTGCAGCATGGTATTCGCCGCGTGTTCTCCATGCAGACAAGCTCGGGTGGATTTGGTTACTGGCCTGGTTCACGTTATCCCGATGCCTGGGGCACTGCATATGCTTCACATATGCTGATTGATGCGCGCGATGCAGGTTATGATGTGTCCTCTGAGCAGCTCGACCTTGCGCTCGATTGGCTTGAGGATAACGTGAGCAAGAGGAGCTATAACTATGCTGAACCTTACATGCATTATGTGCTCGCACTCTCGGGACGCGGTAAGAAAGGGCGCATCAAGAAGTTGATCGAACTTATGCCAGGTGATCCTTCTGGAGAGGATGCCGAGAAGTTGTATTTGCTTCAGGCTGCGCTCTACAAGATGGGTGATCAACGCTACAAAGATGACCTGCTTGCGCCTGATGTCTCGTCGCTGGCTAGCAGTCGTCGTTATGGCTACTCCTACTACTCGGACAGGCGTCGCCGCGCGATGGTGTTGAACACGTTCTATGAACTGTTTGGCGCTGATGAGCGTGGTGAGGCGTTGATGAATCTTGTGGGACGTAGTTTGTCCGAGAAGGCAAGCTACTGGTACACTACTCAGGAGCTTGTGTGGGGTATTACCGCGCTTGGCAAGTGGTCCAAAGGCGCGGCAAAGAACATCGGTGAGGCCGATCTTTTGGTGAACAACGCAAGCTTCAAGCCTGCACACAAAGGCAAGGGTTCTTCTGGTGTATCCTGGAGTTTGATGCGTGCCAGTGAGTATGACTCGGTGATGCTCAAGCTTGATAATAAGCCTGAAGGAAAGCTCTACCTCATTGTAAGTTCCGAGGGCGTGCGTACCAATCCAGAGCTGACTTATGGCGGTGATGGTATTGCGTTGACACGTTCGTATTATGATGCTGATGGAAACTCCATTGCGTTGAATGACATCAAGCTTGGTGACGTGGTGTACTCACAGCTCCGCATTACAAACCAGACCAATTCCTCGATTCAAAACGTGGCGTTGGTGGAGCGTCTCCCTGCAGGCTGGGAGGTTGAAAACACCAACTTGAATGGGCGTCATGTACCTGCCGCACTGAAAAAAGACGCCTGGGGTCATGAGCATATGAACGTGCGTGATGATCGCGTGGAGGTCTTTAACACCTTGCGTGCCAAGCAGTCTGCGACAGTCACGATCGCGGTGCGTGCCACGAGCGCAGGTGTGTTTACTGCGCCAAGCGCCTATGCCGAGGCGATGTACGATCCATCCAAGTGGGCGCGCGTGCGTCCGATTGAGATGAAGATCATTGGCCCATGGAAGGATGGCTCTCCATGAGACCCCTTGTCAGGGCAACCTTGAAGCTACTCCGAGAGCGCGGCAAAAAGCAGGAGCTTTTTGCCGCGCTCTCGGGGAGCTTGTTCCTTGTGGTGGGCATATCACTTGCCCACATCATCCCCTTGCCTTCACGACTTTATTCCGAAGACTCCACGCTCGTGGTGTACCGTGATGGTTCGCCAGCACACTTGTTTCTTGCGCCTGATGAGCGCTGGCGAGTGGGGATGCCCGTTGAGGAAATCGACCGCCATTATATTGATGCCTTGATTGCACTTGAGGATCAGCGGTTCTGGTCACACCCAGGTGTTGATCCTGTTGCGATCACACGTGCGGCGCTGTCAAACATTTCAAGGGGAAAGGTCGTGTCAGGGGCGTCAACCATCACCATGCAACTTGTGCGTGTGTTGGAGCCTCGTGAACGTACGCTGTATTCAAAGTGTGTGGAGGCGTTGCGTGCGGTGCAACTTGAGGTGCTGCTGAGCAAGGAAGAGATCCTCTTTCATTACTTGAGGTTTGCTCCCTACGGTCGCAATATTGAGGGCATTGATGCTGCGTCGATGGCTTATTTTGGGCATCGCGCAGATGCGCTCTCCAACGCCGAGATTGCCACATTGCTTGCTGTGCCACAGGCTCCCAATACGCGATATCCTTCAAGTCGTAACCTCAAGCGGTTGTCTGCTGCGCGTGCTCAGATTGCCAGTGAATTGTTGGCGGCAGATATGTTGTTTGTGTCTGTGGATAAAGCGCAGACCAAACAGCAAGCTTATGATGCGCTGATAGTCGATCCTGTACCTCCTGAATTGCTGCCTTTTCCTCGTGAAATTCCTCACCTTGCGCAGTGGCTTCGCCATCAGGCAGATGCGTCCTCTGCGGGTGGGGCAGGGGAGCGGATCATACGCACATCTATTGATCGTACATTACAGAGCAATCTGGAGCGTCTTGTGGCAGAGCGTCAGCGTGAGCTGTATCACAAAGAGATCTTCAATGGTGCTGTGGTCGTGGCAGATCATCAGCACCATAAGATTGTGGGCGTGGTGGGTAACCTCGGGTTTGGTGATGAGAAATCACTTCAAATGCAGGCGTTTAGGTTGCCTCGCTCAACAGGTTCATTGTTGAAGCCAGTGATTACAGCGATGGCGATTGATGATGGTGCCGCTCATCCCGAGCAGCTTGTGAAAGATGTGCCTGTGCACCGCAAAACCTGGAGTCCGCAAAACTTTTCGGGTCAGTTTCACGGTGTGGTGAAGCTTGGTGATGCGTTGGTGAAGTCGCTGAATATCCCATTCATTTTATTGATTGAAGAGCTTACTCCCGAGCGGTTGTTAGCTGTGCTGAGCAGGGCTCATTTTGAACACTTGAATCATGCTCCCAACCATTATGGTCTTGGCATCGCTGTGGGTGGTGTGGAGGCAACACCTGTGGAGCTTGTCGGTTTGTACGCGACATTTGCCAACGGTGGCATGTATCAACCTCTCTCTCTGGTGGACTTGCCCGAGTCATCCAGAAAGGGGCAGGAGCCAACGCGTCTGTGGTCAAGCGGGGCAAACTGGTTGGTCAGCGAGGTTTTATCTGAACGTGAGCGACCTGACTTGCCCTGGCGAGCTGATTTACCTGTGGAGAAGTGGAAGATTCACTGGAAGACGGGGACGAGTAACAATCACCGTGATGCATGGAGCGTGGGTTATGGCGGTGATTATACTGTGGCGGTGTGGCTTGGAAACCTTGATGGCTCGTCTTCTCCTGCGCTTGTCGGATCGCAGGTTGCTTCACCGTTGATGTTTGATGTGATGGAGTCGATCCTTCCGCCAGAGCTTGAGGAGCAGAGCGCTCCAGATTCGGAGTTGGTGGAAGTTGAGGTGTGTCAGTACTCGGGTTTTGTGCCTACAGAGGCCTGTCCTCATCGCAAGATGATCAAGGCTCCTGTATCGAGCGTGCCTGTCGAAAAGTGTAGCTTTCACAAGCAGATTGATGTGCTCGTTGATACGGGTGAGATGACGCGTAAGGGGTGTCAGCAAGGGAGGGCGGTCAGGCAAGAGGCGGTGCTTTATTTTGAGCCAGATGTGTTGCCGTACACCTCGACTCAGGATCGCTCCATGACGCAGCTTCCTGCCTGGGCTCCAGGTTGTGCACCGCAAAGTGCAGAGCGCGCACCCGAGATTCTCACGCCGCAGCGTGGTCAGCGAATTTTGTTGATTCCAGGCATTCCTGCCGAGCGTCAACGCGTGCCATTGAGCGCTCAGAGCAACGCCACGAGGAGTGATCTGAGCTGGTTTATGGATGGTGAGTTTTTGGGGAGCACACACAATCGTGAGCAGCTGTGGTGGGTGCCATTAGTGGGTGTGCACGAGATGATTGTGATGGATGATACAGGTAAGGCCTCAAGGCGCGAGCTGGTGGTCGA
>CATLTV010000346.1 GCA_950059285.1 uncultured Pseudomonadota bacterium
TATATTTGAAACTTCAGCGGTGACTTCAGTGTACCACTTGCTACTTGCTTTAGTAATTTCTTGCGTCACCCTCTTTAATCCTATGGCGAAATCATCACATCCCGACCAGAACATACATTCGGACAACAGTGTGCAAGAGACCCTCTACAGCTCATCATCACTCTCCACTAACTCGACTTGCGCTGCTTGCGGTAAGCCTCAAGATCGGTGAGGTTCTCACTCTCCTCAACCTCGGGCTTAAGCATACCTTG
Source organism: uncultured Pseudomonadota bacterium (assembly GCA_950059285.1). Lineage (GTDB taxonomy): Bacteria > Myxococcota_A > Bradymonadia > Bradymonadales > Bradymonadaceae > CATLTV01. The sequence goes on from CATLTV010000346.1 coordinate 252, forward strand.
ACGAATAGCGTACTCTTTGAGCTCATCCTGGAGCATACGACGACCACGATACAAACGGCTCATCACCGTACCGATCGGGCAATCCATGATCTCAGCGATCTCCTTGTAGGCAAAGTCCTGAAGGTCCGCCAACAGAACCACCATACGGAAGTCCACTGGAACCTTTTCCAACGCTGCCTTGACCTCGTCGCCGAAGAGCTTGAAGTACATCTGCTCCTCGTCACCGATTGTATCGACGAAGGGGTTTAATTCAGGAGCCTCGGCTCGCTCCTCCAATGGACGCGCATCATCATCAACCAAAAACTCCTGTCGCTTCTGCGCTTTGCGGTAGCGATTAATGAAGGTGTTGGTCATGATCTTGAACAACCATGCTTTACAGTTCGTGCCTTGCTCGTACTTATCAAAGTACCTGAAGGCTTTGAGCATGGTTTCCTGAACAAGGTCTTCCGCGTCGTTGCCGTTTTTGGTCAAACGCAAAGCTGTTGCAAAGAGAGCGTCCAGGTGTGGAACGGCCTCAGCGTAAAACTCTGCGTAAAGCTTCTCTTCTGTGTTCTTACGACCAAACATCATGTTCACCACGTGATTGGAAAGGGACGGGTGAAAGTTCCGGCTTTAAATGACCCGATGGTGGGCCCAAAACCAGCCGCTCATCTCACATCAGATGCTTCCCTTTGTTTTAAGCACCTCATGTGTCTGCGATAGTGCAGAGAAGAACGAACCCAACCTTTTTACGTTGTAGGGCATGGCTATAAGGAAAGACGGTGGGGGTTTTATTTCATTCATTTTAACTTTTTTTGTTTTTCTTGGACAAAAACTTCCAAAACATACAAAATAACCCGTTTATTCTCCTCACTTCTACCCTCCCCACTCACGCAAGGACAGGCTCGATGCCTCCCTCTTACTTCACGCCGCATACCAACTCACACAAACTCAACAAAAACAACACCTTGAGTCAAAACACCGCATATTATCGTCGTGTGTTTCTATAAAAAAATATCGGGCGTGATAGGTTTATATAAACCTATCACGCCCGATATTTTTTATCTCGCTATCCTGTCGATCTCGCGATCGCTCAGAAAAACTACTTGATCAACGCATCAAGTGAACGCCAACCCATGCCAAGGCCCTGAGCCACAGCCTCATAGGTGATGTGACCCTGATAGGTGTTCACACCAAGAGCAAGCGCTGCATCTGCGCGCACAGCAGCCTCAAGGCCCATGTTCGCAAGCTTCACGCCGTAGGGCAATGTCACGTTGTTCAACGCAAAGGTAGAGGTCCTCGCCACCGCGCCAGGCATGTTGGCCACGCAGTAGTGTACCACGCCATCCACCACATAAGTTGGGTCCTGGTGTGTGGTTGGGTGACAGGTCTCAATACAACCACCCTGATCCACAGCCACATCGACAACAACGCTGCCATCATCCATCGCCTTGAGGTGCTCACGTGTCACCAGGTGTGGAGCCTTCGCGCCAGGAATCAACACAGCGCCAACCACAAGGTCAGCATCCATCAAGCCCTGCTCAATCGTCGCGCTGTTGGAGTGCAGAGTCTGCAAACGGTTTCCAAAGATGTCGTCAAGATACCTGAGACGAGACACGTTGATGTCCAACACAGACACGTTGGCGCCCATACCCACGGCCATTTTCGCAGCGTGTGTACCCACAGTACCACCACCGATGATCATCACGTTTGCACGCTTCACACCAGGGACACCACCGAGCAACACACCCTTACCGCCATTGGCACGCTCAAGGCAGAACGCACCCACCTGAATCGCCATACGACCAGCAACTTCACTCATGGGCTCAAGCAAAGGCAAGTGACCGCTGGGAAGCTGGATGGTCTCGTAAGCAACCGCTGCGATTTCCTTCTCAACAAGAACCTTGGCAAGCTCAGGCACAGCAGCAAGGTGGAAGTAGGTGTAGATGAGCTGCTTGGGCTTCATGCGCTCATACTCTTCAACCAGAGGCTCCTTGACCTTGACGATCATATCTGCCACTTGCCACACCTCATCTGCGGTATCCAACATGGTGGCCCCCGCTTCGACATAGGTCTCGTCCAGAATCGCACTGCCTAAACCTGCGCCTTTTTGCACAAACACTTCATGACCGTGACGCACATACTCAGCGACGCTCGCCGGGATAAGTCCGACGCGGTACTCATGGTTCTTGACCTCTGTTGGCACTCCAATTTTCATGACTTTCAAGCCTCTTGAATGTGTGAATATTCAGTAAACAACCTGACACACCATCAATCAATTCACACAAGAGCAACGTTGCCCTCTTCGATGCGTCAGACCACGACCTGTTCTGAAGCTAACCAGAACACAGTATAAATCTGTTCCGTTCGCACTCTGCACTGACACACCACAACCCACCTCGCTATTCTCCTTTGCTCGATGGGTCGGGTTGTCTCCACAGATGGCGTTCTATTAACCACCAATTGAACGCCTTGACAAGTCGCGATTCATGACGCACTGCGGCATAAATCAGGGCAATTGGCGGTATACCTCCTCAAGAGGTTTGCGTGGAGATTTTCCGGTCTGTAGCGGATATCCCATCCATATAAACCCGACGATCTCCTCTGTCTCGGGATCAACACCACACATCTCGTAGGTCTGCTCATGGCGAGTCACCTTGCCTGTGCTCCACTTGGAGCCCACGCCTTCCTCCCATAACACCAGACTCATGTTCTGAATCGCACACGCCACCGAGGCATAATCCTCCTTGCGACGCATCTCATTTTCATCCAGCGCCTGTACGACCACAATCAGCTCTGCTGGACCACTCAATTTTTTGTACACACGTTGTCGATGCGCCTCGGGAGCTTCATCTCCACATTTGAGGTTCACACCAAGCTCTGTCACTTTGGGGCGAGTTTCCTTGCCCACACGAATAAAGCGCCACGGGTTTGTTAACTTGTGATTGGGGGCACGAATGGCAGCCTCCAGAGCACGCATTAATAGCTCCTCGGGGACCTCCTGTTCTGTGTAAAAATGTGTTGTGCGACGGTCCATAATCACATCGTATGTGTTTCCCATAAACTCTTACTCCTTTAATTCTTTCTGGCCTTCATCGGCCGCATAATCATCCTCCAGGGCCTGTGGATTGGAGGACCAACTGTACATGGCATATAAATCTTTTAATGTATTCAACAGCTCCTGCTGAGCTGTGGCGTTCTTGAGTCTCTGTCTGACTCGAACCTTAACCTCCTCACGTGCGGGCTCACGAGGCGCATAACGCTCATGAACCAGGATCAAGTGCCAGCCAAAAGGTGTCTTTACAGGCCCACCCAACACATCCTGACCTTGCTTGTTATAAATCGTTGAAGCACCAACTAAAAACTCTTCAACAACGGGGATAAAACCATCATCTAGTTGCTCAGCCTCCACGCGGGCAGCGGGGAATTTCATGTTGGCATTTACCGCCAACCCAAACCCGTCCACCTCTTCATTGTGCTCAAGCATATATGCAAATAACTGTGATGCTGTCGCCTTTTGCGGCAGCTCTTTTTGAATCTTCTCTACCACCACCCTGGCTTTGTCCCAGCTCTCCTTGGGAGCGTCCCGTGGCACACGCACAAGCAAGTGTGATGCGCGATATCCCGAGGGGGAGCTCAGGCGCGTGACCTCATTACTGACGACAGGCTCAAGCGTCTCGGGATCTGGATCAGCAATGGTCGCCATCAGCTCCTTCTTGAGCCAACCCTGCACCATGCCTCTCTTGCTTGCATCATGAATATCCACGCTATCATCATGATCAGATGCCCCCTCTTTTGTCTGTCCATAAGCGTGCAGGAAGAGCTCACGCGCGATCAGTACATCCAGCACCTGTTGGCGTGAAAACTCGGGATGAAGGTTCCACTCGTGCTCAAATTCGGCGCGCGTAATGTGCCTGCCATTAACAGTCGCCACACTATCCTGGCCACCTGCATCTGGGCTGAGCGTCACGGACTGCTCAAGCGCCTTGTAATTTTGCACCGATGCCTCCACCTGGTGCGTGTCATCCTGAGGCATACACCCAGACCACATCACACCACATAAACACATCAGTCCCCAGGGATTTAACCACGTTCTTATACCCCTCGGATGCAGCACAATCACTCCTCTCTCTGTATCACAATGGCCATTTTACTGATCTCGACCCCAACCCGAATGACAAGAAAACCTATCACCATCGCGAGGGCTCCCGCGACATAATCCTTGAGCGCGAGAAACTCCATGGTCTTATAAAAAAAATAAATGCTTCCAAGCAAGAGGCCCACCCCCATGACATCGTATACGACAGACCTGATCTTCTTCATGTGAGCACTCCAACCTAATTTAACCCAAAAATAATAAGACACGCGATGAACGCGACCACACCATAAAAAGCGATCCTCAGCACCATGTTCTTCCAACCCCAGTTTTTGGCATACTGGCGAAGTTCACGGCCAAGCCTGCGGCGGTCATACTCCACGTTCAACGCGGGCACCAACACCATCATGTATGCGCCCACGCTCCAGATAAAGAAGTGCACCACACCAAGGAACACCTGCCCCACACCTGATGAGTCACCATAATTAATTGAAATCGCCCTTGAAATATCGGGGTCAAGGTACACGCCATAAGCAGGAATACACCACAACAACACTAGCACCACCAGGCGAGCCAGCACAAACCGCTGCAACCCCACATCGGATGAGGCTTGCGTCTCATCAAGCGCCTCAACCTGACCATGGCTTAACTCCGAGCCGCTCCCTGCACTGGCAATGGCAAGAAACAGCGCAAAGCTCACGCCCACGCGAAACAGGCTCCCACCCTCCATCAACATCATACGTTCTGGCTCAGCAAGTAAGACCAAACCAGGTAAAAGACTGCCCGCAAATAAAGTTAGCAACAACACAGGTGCTCTTGAAACCACACCCGCAGCCAACATCGCCAGCGGCAATAAATAAGCGATCAGCGCCCATGGTCTTGGGACCGCAAATTGAACCTCTGCGCTCAAACCAAGCCAAAAGAGTTGGACCCACAACACACCACCAAGGACGAGGGTCGCAACGCTCCAGAGAGACTTTTTCTTACTGGCCCCCTGTGAGACATCCTCGCTCACCACCTCGTCCTGATATTGTTCTTCGGTCCACTCCACCTGATATTACTCGTT
>CATLTV010000347.1 GCA_950059285.1 uncultured Pseudomonadota bacterium
GACCTCGGGCACAAACTACCTGTATGGTTACCTTGATTTTATCTGCTCCATGGACAAGGAGTTCTACCTCTGGCGAGATATGGCGCAGTTTTTGGGAAGCACTCCAGGTGACTTTGTGATGAGGTTGCTGTTACGTGCGCCAGGTACGCCTGTTGATATGGATATGGGTGATACCGCAAGTGATATGGGAGCCACTGAAGATATGTTTGTCGTCGTGGATATGCTCCCTGATGGCACCATGGTGGACATGCAGATGTTTGAAGACATGACCATGGCAGAGGACATGTTTGGTAGCGATGATATGGCGTCGGGTAGTGAGGATATGTCCTCTGCAACACCGACGGATATGGGCGCTTCAGGTGGTGAGGATCAGGGTCAAGGTGGAGGCGATGCGCCTGTGATTACATCGGTGTCCCCCTCAAGTATGACCACTGGTCAGAGCGGAGACTTGCTCGTCATTGGAGAAGGGTTTGAAACAGGCGCGGAGGTCAACCTGAACGCACGCAAGATTGGTGTCATTGAAACCAGGAGCGGTCGCATCACAGCGAGCGTACCTGCCGATCTTGAGATTGGCGATTATGATGTGATCGTCACAAACCCTGATGGTTCAAGCGGATTCCTCTCGATGGGATTCTCCATCAAGGACAGCAATCCTGAACAAAATCAGGAAGATATGGGCACCTCATCAGATCTTGGCGTTCAGACATCCTCGGGACCAAACAACGCAAACGGAGGTCAGGAAGCAGGTTGTGCCTGTCATACAACCTCGGATGCAGGTCCACAGGGTGGTGCCACCTTGTTGTTGTTGCTTGGTGGGTTGATGGGTCTTAGACGTCGCACACGAAAGAATGCATAAAGACGTGGATGGCAGAGAAAAAAGAAGAGGGGCGGCCTGATGTTTAAACATCATCAGGCCGCCCCTCTTCTTTTTTCTCTGCCACGCTCTAACTACATACGATCGACCGCATCATAGTAGCCGCGTTTGTAGGCTTGCATCGCCTCATACTGAAGGTCTTCATCACGACATGCCTGAATCCAGGAGCTGTCAAAACCAAGGTATGAGAGCGCATCGCTCTCACCCATTTCATAGGCGAGGTCGCGATCACAGGCGCGATTCTTCTGATAATCGCTTGCGTTTTTGTATTCTTTTTCAAGAAGATACTGAGCATCACCCTGAGCGTAGCCATACTCATAGCGAGTCAAGGCTTCATCCCTGAGCATGGAGTCTTTACAGCGCTTGATGATGTCCTTGTTTTTGGCATCGCCGTAATAACCATCCTCATAACCGAGGTCGAGCGCATTGTTAATATTGCAGTACTTGAGCTGATCGCCACGCAAGTCGTAGTAGCGGCGTTGGAGTTCGCGTGTTCTGTCACGCTCTTGCTCCTGTTTGGCGAAGCCATAACCCTTGTTGTAGCCAAGCTCGTAGCTCACAAGAGCTTCCCAACGCAGGCTCTCATCCTCGCACTGTTCAATGTTGGAGATGTTCACTGCATAGTGAAGTTCACCATGCTTCACACCTGCTGAGAACGCAGCTTCGGCGTCACATACGCGAGCCTGGAAGTCATCATTTTTGGCGCGGCGTTCAATTTGTTCCTGGCGATCGATGCCATCATAGTAGCCGCGTTTGTACGCAGCCTGTGCGTCATCCTTGGCAAGGAGGTCATCACATTTGTTGATGGAAGAGGAGTTCATGGAGTCCCCATCCATGCCATGCTCATAGCCGAGTTCGTAGGCAGCGTTTTCATCACACGCCTCTTCTTGCTCGGCAAAGTAGCGACGATTTTGCTCAAGTTCGGAGCGACCTTGCTGGTAGCCTTCATTGTACGAAGCTTCGAGGTCGGCCACCATATCGGCCTCACACTGCGCATATTCGGAGGCGTTGAACGCCATGCCCCAACGTCCATGACGAAGGCCCTGTTTACGTGCTTTATCAGCGCGACAAAGCTCAGCGAGGTGAATCTTTTGCCCCTCGGCAAAGCCCTCATCGTAGGCAGCGAGCGCATCGGCGCGGTACTGCTCGGAGCAACGTGTCTGGTAGGTGGATGGGTCTGGGGTGCGACCCTTGCTGCTATCCTTGTAGCCTTCTTTACGTGCGGCCTCAGGGGCACAACGACGAGCTTCGCGCTCTTCAGGAGTTCCCACCACAGAATTGACAGTGGACTGGACACCTGAAAAGCCCATACCACCGCCCTGTTGGGCCACAGATGGGGTGCTGTTCAGGCTACATGCCAGAGAGAACAGCGAGACAACGCCAAGCAACGCAAGAACTTCAAATCCTTGATACTGAGATTTCATAGTACACTCACAAGTAGGGTTCATGTGTAGATGTATTTATTCATACATCACAATTGCATAGTTATACGAAAAACGTTGCTGGTATAATCATTTGAAGATTACATTTCAATGCAAAACCCAGGCAAATAAAGATTTACACATGAACCAACCACATGCATTGAGCATGTTCAAGGATCAGATATTATCCAGTAATTTCAGTAGGATGAATTGGGTTACTCGGAGCCTTCGATGTCCTCATCGGGCTCATCGCCATGAGAGGTTGACGTATCTTTGGTGTGCTCTGGAAACTTGGCCTCGAGCACCGAGATTGCGGCGGCAAGTTCGTCGCGCACACAGCCGTAGCAGTCTTTGCGCTTCTTCTTTCCACAGCCACTTTTGGGCTTGTTGCTAAGCTGATACAGGGGTTCAAGCGCCTTGGCCGAGCCCGATTTGGCGAGCGCCTTGATGGCGTCGCCATGTTCAACACAACCGCTGGCGGTGCGAAGTGATATCGCGGCTTGCCGCCACTCGGGGAGTTTTACAAAGAACCCCGTGGACTCAAGATAACCCTTGAGTTTCAGGCGCTTTTTACGACCATATGCAGTCTGAGCCTGAACCCCTATGGAGGGGTAGATCATCTCCAAATGGCGCGTGGAGATGAGTTTCTGTGCGTGTTTGTTCAAGTCCTCGCTGGAGTCCGAGAGCATAAGGACAAGATCGCGCTGAAACGTGGTGTCAAAGAAGTAGTCTTCATCAAGGGCGATGGCCTGTTCGTAGGCATCAAGTGCGGTGCTCTCTTTCTCTGCGCCCATGGCAGCCAAACCAGTGATGTAATGGTAGTGCGCGTTTTGAGCATAGTCCTCATTCACAGTGGAGAGCATGGTGTATGCTTGCTCGGGCTCTTCCTTGATCTTCTCAAAGGCGGCCTTGAGCACGGGCTCCTGAGAGAGGAGCGCGTCGCGCTCAGAGGCAAGCGAGGAAGATGCGCGCTGTACGACCTCGACAGCGCGGAGTTCAGGATCATCGGGGAGTGCAGGAGGTTCAGGTTCGGATGAAGTCAGTAGCGCAAGCGCGCCGACGATAATCACAAACGCAAACACAATGGCAGCAGCGATCAGGGGCTTTTTGGAGTTGGTCTTGCGTTGTGGTGAGATAGGTGCTGCATCAGGAGTTGTGGTGGGGTTTTGCTGAGGAGGTTGTGTTTGAGGATCAAATGCTGGCATGGAAGGTTGTGTTGGGGCGCCATCCTGACTTGCAAACAGAGGTGACCTCTCATCGGTGTCAACGAGCGTATCAGGCCCCGAATCGAACATATGAGACTGTAAACCTTTGATTTCCTGAGCAATTGCATTCAGAGCAAATACAAACTCCTGAGCGTTCTGAAAACGATCCTCGGGTTTCTTGGCCATTGCCTTTTGAATCACAGCATCAAAGGAGCGAGGTGCGGTAAGCCCAGGTGCACGTTCATGAATGGAGCATACGGGCTCGGTGAGATGCTGTGCCAGGAGTGCTGTGACGTTTGGTCCCTGAAAAGGGATTGTGCCGGTGAGCATTTCGAAGAGCATGGCACCGATGGCGTACAGATCAGCACGCGCATCGATATGCCTGTCGGCCCTGACCTGTTCGGGGCTCATGTAGACAGGCGTACCATATACGATGCCTGTCATGGTGAGGCGCACAGCCTCCTCGTCCTGATTTTGTGGCGCGAGGCTTGCGAGGCCAAAGTCCATGATCTTTACAAAGTCAGGATCACCATGCAGATGGATGAGCATGATGTTTTCGGGTTTGAGATCGCGGTGCACGATGCCAAGGTCATGGGCTTTGCCAAGGGCGTTGAGCATCTGCGTGGTGATATGAATGGCACGCTCTGCGGGGAGCTGAGGCATTTGCTTGTTGAGGTCGCGCAGGGTCACGCCCTCAAGATACTCCATGACAAGATAAAAGGAGCCATCGGGGAGCTTACCAAAATCCGAGGAGCTACACACATTGGGGTGTTGAATCGAGGCGGTGGTTTGTGCTTCGCGAATAAAGCGCTGCACGGTTTCTTCATGGGATGACAGCTCGGGGTGCAGAATCTTGAGCGCGTAAGGGCTCTTGAGCACGACATGTTCTGCAAGAAAAACGCTCCCCATCGCACCTCGTCCAAGGTGTTTTTTCACCAGATAGCGCTGGGCAATAATCTTTCCGATAAGACCTGCTTGAGACTGGCGTTTTAACTGAACTGAAGGATCTGCGGTCATAAAAACAGGGCTTGGTACAGGGGAGTATTCTGGGGAGGATGCGAATCACACACAGGATAGCGAAAAAAACAAAACATGCCAGACAAGAGACAATTAACCTGCAACGTCAGGGGTCCTGAGTTTTCTCGTCCTTTTTCGGAAACTGCTCCAGGGCAGCAGCGAGATCATCACGGATGCAGGCGTAGCAGTCTTTATCCTTGGCGATCTTACTTCTGAGCGTGCGACCGCTACACCCTGTCTTTGGTTTATCGTCCCAACGCAGCAAGATCTTGTGAACCTTATCGTTTTTGGTCTCAGCGAGCTTCTTGATAGCCTCGGAGCGGTGTTCACAACCAGACTCATTTTCAAGCGAAATGGCGGCCTGTTCCCAGGGCTGGAGCAGCTCCCAGGACCAGTCGATGGCCCCTCGCAGCGTCGCCTGGCGAGCCGTCTGGTCCCGACGACCGCTGGACAGGAGCTTGAAGCGCTGACTCAGCCGGGCCAGCAGCTTCTCCGGCGACAGGACCCGTACCCGGGCCGCAGCAAGCTCCACCGCCAGGGACATGCAGTCCAGGCGCTCGACGATCTCCTCCACCGTGGGACGGTCGGCGTCGGTGATTCGGAAGCCTGGACGGGCCGCGCGGGCCCGGTCCTCGAACAGCCGCACCGCCTCGTCGACCGGGAGAGGATCCAGGGGAACCAGGAGCTCTCCCTCCAGGTTCAGCCGCGCCCGGCTGGTCACCGGCGGGGCACGGCCCGAGGGGGAGAGCTATGAAGGCGGTAACTTCCTTGAGCCGGTGATCTTTGCCGATGTGACCGACGACATGACCATCGCGCGGGA
>CATLTV010000348.1 GCA_950059285.1 uncultured Pseudomonadota bacterium
CCCTCTCGCTTTTTTAGTGTGTCGTAGAGACTACTGTGAGTTTTGCTCACCAGGAGTCGCGATGACGCGTTCCTTGAACTCATCGTTCACGTTTTCACCACCTTCAGTCGCAGAGCATTGCTTCCAGCTTCCAGGCACGGTGCCATCAGCAGCGTATGCGCCATTGGTGAACACGCGCTCCATGGAGTACACCTTGTCGTTCACGCGGCCACCAGCAAAGGGAGGGCCGTAATCACCGACGGCGTCGATGATGTTGGGTGTGAAGTCGGGGTTTGGTCCTGTGGTGTCCTTTGGCGCGCGCAGCTCAAGCCTGAGCGCACTGTTCTTGAGGTTCAAGCGTGGGAACCTTGGATCGTTGATGGTGTTGAGCACAAAGTCACCGTTCTTGAATGACTGGACGCCACGCTGTGGCTCAAGTTCGCTGAACGATGCGATGTTGTGGTCAAGGATCAGGAAGTGTTCCTTGGGACCGATCACTGTACCAGGAGTGAAGCCCATATTGGCATCAAAGCCGTTGTGAATGGCCCACATACTCAGGTCAATGGGGTAATCCTTGGTGTTGTAAAGCTCGATGAACTCATCGTTGGTCTGAGCGTCACGACTTGTACCTGTGCGGTCAGAACCATCGGTCAAGCCATTCCAGCCATCCCAGTGAACCTCGGAGATCACGATGTCGCCAGGTTGCACATCTGAAGCGCAGCGAATATCGCCAGGACCATTGCCACCATCGTAGTAATCGATGTTGGCCACACAGAGTCCATCAGGGATCGTCACGGAGGTCATCCAAAGCTGACGCCATGCGTTCATGAACTGCTCAACGACACGCTCACCACGGATCACCATCAACACCTCATCGTTGGCAATGGTCGCGGATGAGGACCAGTTGAAACTACCTGTCACCACGCGAGCGTCAGGCGTACCGTAATCGAGGATCATGGTCTTGGTGTGAAGACGACCACCACCTGCCTGATAATCACCAGGGAGGAAGGAGTTCACGTTTGCATCCAGTCGCACAGGGACATGGTTTGCAATGATGCGATAACCTTCGTGGAACTGACCGTTACCGTGAATCTGAGATTTATCAAAGATTCCAACAACTTTCTTGGGACGCTCACCACTGTCAGGATTATCATCAGACCAGTGATCTTTGAGTGCGATCACGGGAAGATCGCCCTTACCCACGCTCTCGTTGTATTCGGTAAACTCGCGGTGCTTCTCAATAAATGTACTACCGACCTGATCCTTGGTGAACGCAAAGATCTGGAAGTGAACAGAGGTATGTGCAGCGCGAAGCTCCTCAAGGATCTTACCCATGGTGTCTTCATGGGGTGAGAAGAGGACTTCAATGTTGGTGTCACCCACCTGATAACGGTTGCCGTTAAAGTTGGGGATCTTGGCTGTGGAGAAGCGACCTTCAAACATCTGCTGAAACTCTGCGGCAAAGTCATCGGCCACAGGGATGTCATCAATCAGAATCCAGTTGTTGTCGTTCTTGTTAAAGCCAGTGGTGGTGATGTTACCCGTACCCACGAAGGTAAAGCGTCCATCGATGACAAAGTATTTATTGTGCATGATGTGGAACTGGTTACCAACCTGCATGGGGATGCGGTGCTGAATCATGGTCTTGTAACCACGGTCACCATAGCTCAAGTGGCGAGCATCACCCACGACGCGCACCTTGACACCACGGTAGTATGCGCGAACCACTGCATCGATGATCTTCTGGTTAGAGAAGCCATACACGCAGGCATCCAGCGTGGCGTCTGCGCGGTCGATGGCTTCAACCAGAAGCTCGGCAGGCATACGATTTCGCTCGTTCTCAGGGCGCGTACCTGGGGAGTTCGTGAAAAACTGAACGCGCGCAGACTCGATGCTGCTCATGCGCTCGTAAGCCTCCTGATCGAAGGGTACACAGCTCACAGCATTGGCGAGGAAACCAAACGCCACCAATACGCTCACGACCTGAATATATTTGAACTTGCTTATCTTCATTTTAGTCCTCTCATTGTGAGGTCACATGAGGTTGTTATGGAGTAGTTGCGCGATTGTTCCAGAGATTCAGCCAACGCAATGTCAGGCGCTCGATCTCGGTGTCACCGTCTGTGCGCACCAGATATTCCTGCATGGTCCAGAGCGTACCATCCGCAAAGAAGTCAGAAGGATAGATGCGCACAAAGTCGTTGGTGAAACCTGAATCGGGATCGGGAGTCACAACCTCAAAGGGAGCTGAGCGGTACATCGGGTGAGACATGCTCATCGCTGCACGTGCCCAGAGGTCACCGTTGCGGTCTTCCTCGTGGTCCGTGATCATCACGGTGGGGAGATAATCCACATCCGCGATCACCTTGACCACACCAGCATCAACCAGTGCCTGAGGCAACACACTGCCTTCACGCACAATCAAGCGCACATCAAATCCAGCAGAAGCTTTGTACAACAATGCGTTGATCGCAAAGTCGTGCAGCAGCTCATCTGTCATCAAGAACACGGATGCTCTTGCGCTGTAGATCTCATCAATCATCTCTTTCACAAGACGTTGCTGAGGGTTGAACTGGATGTTCACCATGCCTGAGTTGGTCAAATAACCAGGCTGCAACTGGAGATACCTGCCAGGTGTGGCATCAGGAATTCTGGACTCATACAACATGCCATGCACGGTAGATTTCACAGGACCGTTGAAGTTATCCAACGTGGTCGCGAACACACCACCAGCCATCTGTTGGAACTCGCGGCCAAACGCCATCCCGAGATCCTGACTGTATGAGGTCCAACCAATGCCCACGGTGCCACCCGCGATAAGCGGTGTAGCGCTGACCCAGATGTTGAACTCATCCACAACAGCAAAGTTGTTGGTCATCACGTTGTATTCATCGGGTCGAACCATCAAACCATCGTTGGGCTGCTCGACACCACCATCACGACGTGTACATTCGCGATAGTTTGCAAACTCCACACATGCTTCAAGCACGCTTGTCAGTGTGGGATCAGGAAGGTACTTGACCTCACCATCACCCTGCACGACCTCCACACCAGCATCGATAAGCTTTACAAAGCCACTGTCACCCATGCTCTGTGTGTCAGTCACGACACGCACGGTCACGCCACGATTCTGAGCAGCGATCAATGCATCAGCGACGGTGTCATCCTCAAGGCGAGCAAGCGCAATATCGATCGACGTCTCGGCACCGCCAACAAGCTCAAGCAAAGGAGCCTGAATCTCGGAGACATCCTCTGACAGATGGTAGTACTGCATCTTGGTGTATGCGTGCTCATCCACAGGAGGAGCTTCACATGACATCAATGAGGCAAGCACCAAAACCAGAACAGATAAATAACTGTATTTCAATTGTTTTTTACACCACATCAGTCGAAGTTACCTCCCCAGGAGCTGCCTGAATAATCGGCGCTATTTGCCACCCCTGGTGTAGCAAAAGTGCGCTCACGAAAGGCTTCATTCACAGTCTCAAAGCCCTGTACTTCGCCATTGGCGTGCCAGCTTCGAGAGATGTTGCCCTGGTTACCAAAGATCAGCTGAACGCGCTCCATGGAGCGTGTGCTGTAGGTATCATAACCACCACTGAAGACGCGCTGCCTCAGAGAGCCCGCAGACTCCTGGAGGCGACGGTCATTATCGCGAAGTTCCACAAGGACGTAGGTCTTGCCAAGCTCAAGCTTGGGGATGACCACATCAGCACGGTCCCCAAATGCACCATCACTTTTGGCTGCGATGACAAAGAATCCACTCGGAGGAATGGGCTCGGTCACGGTGGGGATGCGGTGTGTTTTCACAAAGTCACCCTCCACAATCAGACGCCAGTTGGACACGTTGACAGGACGAGAGCTACGGTTTTGCAGCTCAATGAAGACATCATCAGGATCCCAGACGCCTTCATTGCTCATGCTACCAGCCCAGCCAAGCTCGGTAATCATAATGCTACCACGCTCGCCACTTGAGGGCTCACCCTCTTCCACGCTTCGGTACTGAGGCGTGGTTTCAGGCATCTCAGGTGCTTCGTTGCAACCTGCCAACGCAAGCCCAAGCATCAGGAGCAGTGGGTAAGTTTTTTGAACGATCTTGTTCATTCTTTTACTCTTCTTGGAGTTCGTAGTTTCCGCGCTTGCAGCTCTCAAAAGCTGCGACACATCAAACACTTACTAGCCCACTATCAATCCATCTCGATGGAGATACCACCTGAGACCATCCATGCGTTCACAGGATTATCGCTACCAAGTGTGGTACCACCTGTTCGAGAGATTTCACCATTGTAGAATTCTCCAGGGAGGAAGAGCCCGCCCTGGCCAAAGATGTTAATGCGATCGTCTGCCTTGACGGAGAGACCAAGGTCAAGTTCTGTACCAAGACTCTTACCAAGGCGCTGTTGCGCGATGAAATCAGCCTGAGTGTAACCAAATGGAAGGTCTCCAGATTTTGCGTCGACCTCGTCGTCGGAGAGCCCGCCTGAACCTGTGTCCTGAAGCAACCACACACCAGCGATCAAGTCTGCCTTGTCCATGATGCCAAGCTCAAGTCCAGCGAAGATGGACTGTGTACCACCCTTACGCTGCTGGTCTTGAGGTGTCTGGTCTACACCGTTTGTCGCGGAGACATAAGCGCTGGGGTGCCAGCCAAGAGTATCATCAGCGATACCACCACCAACGTGTGCACCTTTGAAGCCCACGAAACCGTGGTTGAACTGGATACCGTCATTGGAGCCATAGCTTGCGCCATCTGCACGGAAGTACTGGAACGCACCACCAAGAGAAAGGCTTCCAAGCTCAATGCCACCAGAGAGACCACCACCAAAGGCGTTGCCGTCTGAGGTGATATCCCTCAAACCAAGGTCTGTTCTCCTGCGGTCAATACCACCAGAGCGCGCATACTCACCATACACACCGAACTCTGCGGTATCAGACTCAAGGAAGTAGCCAACACGAGAACCAGCCATCCAGTTGTAGTCATTATCTGTGAAGTTACACAGGGCACCTGCATAACAAAGGTCAGCAGCAGTACCGATGGCGCGGTTAGAACCAGCGCCGATGTCAGAGTAGAAACCAAACGCGCGGAACTCAAGACCATCCACAGCCTCGGTGTTCTCATAGATCGCACCGTAACGTTGTGTTGCAGCCTGACCACGGAAGTTAGTGTATGCGGTAGGTGTGGTTTGACGTGTGTAGAAGTCAACCTCATCAGGACGGTACTGAGCGCCCGCGAAGTCCATACCAAGGATGCGCAGTTTACCCGCAGCACCAAAGCCGACGTCCACGGTCAAGCCATCA
>CATLTV010000349.1 GCA_950059285.1 uncultured Pseudomonadota bacterium
AGATGTCAGTGTAGATTGAGGTAAATGAAAAGTTCAAGTTTGATTGACGAGGTGACACACCATGGTTGTGGTGTGGGGGCCTTGACCGAGATAAAGGACAGATAGATGGAACCCGTGACCCTGATAATTCTGATGTTTTTTGTGCTTGTGGGCGGAGGGACCACGGGACAGGCGATCAAGCGTCGTCGAAAGCGTCAAAAGGAGGAGCTGCGAGAGGTGTTGTTAAAGAAGTTTCCTGCGCCCGATCGCTACGTGTCCATTTTTGATATCTTCTGGGATCTCGGTGTCAGTGATTTTGCGCTGGTGATCATGGGGCATCAGGACTTGTTACCTCGAGAGCCTTCGGACATTGATATGATCTTTCAACGTATTGAGGATCGTATCGAAGCGCACGGGAGCTACGAGGCATTTGTGTCCGATGTACTTGATGCAATTCAGGAGTTTTATCAGGATCACAAGAGCGCAGGCGCGCGCAGGGCATTGCCGACGTTGGATGTGCCCGCAGTCAAGATGTTGCCTTTGCCCGAGTCTTCGACAGGTGCCATGCCTGCGGTGACGACCGCGCAGGATGATGGTCTCCCTGATGGTTACCTGCTTGATATGGACTTTGAGCAGCGCACGAGCATTCGTGAGAATCGCACCGTATCGAGCAGTGCGTTGATCCCTGTATCGAGTAGTCAGGGAGTGGACATTGATGAGCTTTTATCTGCGGGGCCATTGAACATTTTGCGTGGGTTGTTGGCAGGGAATTTTACGCAGCGATTAAGCCAGTGGGTGCAGATGCGCCAGCTCAGACAACTGCGAGCCGAGCTTGACTCCAAGTTGGTGGCGTTGTTCAGATTATTTGACGCGATGTCCAAACGTGATCCTGATTTCTTTGTACCACTTTATGATCTGACGCGCAGGTGGGAGCGAGAGTCGATGAGGATCGAGCGCCTCGAGAAGGAGCGTCCGTGGCGTGAGCGTCCATTTGCTCAGGCGGCAGATTTATTGATGGAAGAGGCAAGAATTTTCGCTCGGTACTTGGCTCGACATGCAAAAGCGAATACAGATGAAGCGATCGGCGCGATTGGTCGTGCAGCGGTCAGGGGCGATGAGGCGATGGCAGGGTATCTTGTGTATGCCAACCGCTATGCTTTTTTCGCAGGGAGAGGGGACCAGCACGCTAGCCTGATCTCCGAGATCGAGTATACCGCGTCGAGGATTCAAACTGAGCTCAGAAATTTACAACAGCAAGATGTTGTATAGTTTTGTTTCTATAGCTTTAAAAAGGAGTTAGCTATGTCAGAAATGTTAGAGCAGATGAGCGAATACGTACATGACCTTCAGGATCGTATCACCACCACGATCGGCGAACTTGACGGTGTAAGCTTCAAGGAAGACAGCTGGGAGAGACCAGGCGGTGGCGGCGGACGAAGCCGCGTGTTGCAAGATGGCAACGTCTTTGAAAAAGCTGGTGTAGGCGTGAGTGTGGTGCACGGGCAACTTAGCCCCGAGGCTGCCATTGAGATGGGCGGTGGTCAGGAGATCAAGGATCTTAGCTTCAAGGCTGTGGGCTTGAGTCTGGTGATGCACCCACGCAACCCGATGGCTCCCACCGTGCACTGTAACTACCGTTACTTTGAGCGAGGCGATGGTTCCGAGCCTGGTTCATGGTGGTTTGGCGGCGGCGCTGACTTGACACCAAGCTACCTGTTTGAAGAAGACGCCGAGCACTTCCACAAGGTGCACAAGGAAGCGTGTGACAAGCATGGAGAGGATCTTTACCCACGTTTCAAGAAGTGGTGCGATGAGTACTTCTATCTTGGGCACCGTCAGGAAGCTCGCGGTATTGGTGGGATCTTCTTTGATAACTTCAATGAGCGCTCACCCGAGGAGTGCTTTGCGTTCGCAAAGGATTGTGGCGACACATTCTTGCCCGCATATGTGCCCGTGATGGAGCGCAGAAAGGATATGGAGTTTACCGAGGAAGAGCATCTCTGGCAGCAGATTCGTCGTGGACGTTACGTGGAGTTCAACCTTGTCTGGGACAGGGGCACCAAGTTTGGTCTGCGCACCAATGGCAGGACCGAGAGCATTTTGATGAGCTTGCCTGTGACTGCAAGGTGGGAGTACTGCCATGAGGTCGAAGAGGGCTCACGTGAGGCTCAGATGCTTGATGTGCTCAAGCATCCTCGCGAATGGGTGAAGTAGCCTGAAGCGCTTCGGACTTGATGTTTTGTCGTGCTTGCTCAACGTGATGGAGCATTTGCCTCGCACGTTGGGCAGCATCGAGCGCGTCTTCGATCGCCTCTCTGGCATCACCAGACTGCTGCTCCATCTGTCCAAGCGCAAACTCGCAGTTTGAGAGCATGCCAGCCAGGAGGTTACGTGTGTCATGAGAGATCATGCTCAGGACCTCCTCCTGCTGGCTGATGAGCCGTTCGAGCGCATCTTGTTGGCGTTTGAACATGCTCATGGTGCGGCGCTGTTCGAGCAATGACTCGACCTGTCGCTTGAGCGTGAACAGGTGTTTGCGCTGGTCCTTGTTCAGGCTAGTTTCTTTGTGGAAGAACATGCCAAGGACGCCAAGGATCTCACCATCCTTGGAGTAGAGTAGCGCACCAATATAAGTATAGTATGCGGGGTTGATCTCAAGGTTTTGAAAGCACTCGTGATTTTGAACGTCGTGGAGTTCAAAAATTGGCGAGCTTTGTGTGATTGCAAGTTCGCAAGGTGTGTTGTGTCGGGGGATGTTTTGGAGGTCAAAGTTACGCGACGATTTGACCCAGATTTTGTCCTGCGTGACAAACGATATAAATACTGTGGGGGCGTTGAAGAGCTGACTGGCGAGGTCTACGATGTTGTCATAGTCAGCCTCGGGGGAGGTGTTGACGATGTTGTATTCTTGTAGAGCTTGCAATCTGTGGTTCTCCTGTTCGGGTGTTCTTGCGTGTTTATGGTATGTTGCAAGAGTAGGAGTGATATAGTGTTCGGTGTATTCGTCGAGCGTGTTGATACTCATTGTACGGAACCTTTGGGGCCTGAAAGGTTTGGTATAGAGCGTAATAAAAAGAATCTGGAAGGAAACGCTCGTGGAAGGCGAGGATTTCAGTGTCTCAAAACCAGAAGGTAACATGGCTGCTATTCTTGGTTTTTGTTCCTCGAACTCCGCGCGTTCTCCTTCGCTTTTCTTCTTCCATGTCTTTCTTCATCACGCTCTAGAAATGCAATTTTGAAGTCAGAGTGTAATTATCTCGGTAGAGAGGATCGTCACGCTGAGAGAAAGATTAAACAAGAAATTTGATTATTTTTCAGTTTGTCTCGTCAGTCTATCAGAGTGAGATGTGAAGGTGTCGATATGATAGATGAGATGTCATGTCTGACAAATTAAAGGATGAACAACATGCGTAAAAGAGAAGGTTCAAGGGGTTGGATGATGTGGAGCGTGGGCATCTGTATGTTGCTTACGCTAGGTGGCTGTTTGCCCATGGAGGTGAACCAGCAGGAGCGCGTTGTGGAGGGGGCATACGATGCCGAGACACGTTATGACCTACAGACCTTATCAGGCGCATTAACACAGCAAGTCCAGCCCTGGGAGGCGCCCGACAGCATGTTGAGGCAGCGCATTGTCGCCAAATTTGAGCAAAAGTATGGCGCACAGGTCGCAGGTGTGGTGGCGCGTACATATGGCGCGACGATCGAGCAGGATATTAATACATATCTCAAGGAGTTCTCCCCATCGTGGTTGCTCAACCTGACCTCAAAGCTTGACGTTGTGGACTTACAGCTCAAGCGTTTTGATGTGCGCTCCAGCATTTTATTGAGTCAACAGACTGATGGGCAAATTGAAGCGACTCAGATCTGGAATGGAATCGCCGTTTTTCGTGACCCCGAGTGTCGTGAAAATGGCGGTCTAAACTGTGAGCAGATCGATATCTCGGTGCAGAACCTTCTGGATGCCGAGTATCCCATTGAGATTGTGAGCTCAAGTTTTGTCGGCGATGCTCAGAGCAATACGCTGGCGATGAAAAACCAACAAATCAATCTGAACTATGGCAGGTTGGCTCTGTACCTGATCACCAACCTCGCCCTGCCTGACAAGCCAGGCGCTGGATTGCAACTACGTGACATCGTGCTCGCCGCGTTCAACTGTCGAGGCGTGGCTGGCAGGTTGACCGGGGATGATGGCGTGCTCGGATGGACGATCGCAGGCGTTCAGGTTGGCATTAGTTTGAATGATATTATTGGGACATGCGAAGAGGGCGTCTTTGCGATGACCAACAACTTTGTGGACCAGTTTAGTGTGCCTTTGAGCATGAACCTCAACGCAGGAATTCAGCTCATTGATCGTAACTACGATGGCACTATTGATGAGCTCAGTACGGCGACAATATCAGGCAATGTGAACGCGTCATTTTTGAGTGGCCAGGTCCATGAAGGGCCTGTGTCGGGTCAGATGACTGGCTGGCGAGTGGGGTCCGTTCCCGAAGGCTCCTCGGGAGATGGTGAGACCACGGATATTGATGATGGCACAACGATTTGGGGCGAGGATTGAGGATGAAGATGGCGACACATAACTTACATAAAAAATTGCTGATGGGCAGCGCGCTTACATTGCTACTCTCATTATGTACCATCGCGTGCACGCCACCTCAAGTGAACTTGCAGCAAGCCAAGTTGAGCAAGATCACGACGACAGGATTCAGGATCATGATGAACCTGTCGATCTTTAACCCCAACGCCTACACCTTGCCCTTGAGCAGCGTGGGCTGGGATCTCAACGTGTTCAACCGTGCGTTGACACGCGGGAGCGTCAACACCAACAACCAGATCACGGCATCCTCGACATCTCCTGTGTCCGTACCGCTTGGGATCAGGTTTTCAAGCGTGTCGATGGGCGTCAAGGACTTCATGTCAGGTCGTGATATTCCATGGGGCATCGCGGGAAAATGCAACTTCAAGACTCCGGCAGGCCCAATTTACGTGAACTTTGCAAAGAAGGGGCAGTGGAAGAGTCCTCTGCAAAATGGCGGAGGTATTCGACTTGGCGATCTTGATGAAGACCAGTCCATGGATGAGCCTGTGATCGTGACGCGCGAAGCATCACTAACCATTGAAGTGCCACGTCTGAATGTGGCTGCAAGTTTGTAGAGCCAAAGAAGAGGCATCATAAAATAGGGGCGACCTTGCTAGCAAGGTCGCCCCTATTTTATGATGCCTCTTCTTTGG
>CATLTV010000350.1 GCA_950059285.1 uncultured Pseudomonadota bacterium
CGCGAGCGGCACTTCGACGCCGAGATTACATGTCCCTCACAATCACCCGATGGGAGGGGTTTGAAACCACCTCTAAGCAGATAACTTACTACAGCTCTTGGTTTTCACTCCTTCTCCATTGCGCTCTAAAACCAAAGTCACACCACTACAAAACACATATCAAAGCATTGAATTATAAAAGTTTTTTACTCACATTACTGAGCATCCTGTACACAGGATGCTTTCATGCTTCACCACCTGCACGCACGGCAGATGTAATGCATCAGGGGCAAACCTCTCTGATGCTCAACTTTAACGTGGCAGGTTTTGCGCCTGCCATGGTGAGTGATGGTCTTGTCACAAAGCGAAGGAATGGCGCTCAACGTGGGCCTCTGTCTGCCATGGTTGTGATAGGAGGTTATTTTTATAGCAACCTGACATTGTGGATCTCACATGCCTTTATCGACAACATGGAGGTAGGCGCCATTCTTGGCATCAGAACACTTGGAGGATCTCTGCGACTTGGACTCGTGGATGAAGATCTCGGGGAGCACCTATCGATCGCGGCAAGCCTCGCCGGGGGGTGGCAACCTCTTGAAAAACACCCCTGGGGACATGTGGGCGTCGATGTAAGCAAGCACACTCTGGACTCCCTCACGTTCTTCTCCTCGGCTTACCTGAGTTATGCCAGAGAAGCGCACGCATTTGGCGCCTTGACTCGAGAGAAATGTAATGGATTTGGACAGCCAGGATGCGGTGAGATGGGCCCTGGTTTACACCACAGCTTTAAACGCAAGGAATTACGTCTTTATGGTTCATTGGGTCTAAGCATACTGAATGATGGCCCTGATGGAGGACACCAGAGATTCTCCATCGCCTTACAACCCTACAAGGCACTACATCTGGAAAACATCGAGCTGGATAATTGCCGTGCCTGTAAACCCATCACCACATACGAAGAACCCTTCGGCGCACTTCTCACATTTAATACAGAGCTCATCTCAGCTTTATAAAAGAGTGATCAAAAATACGACACGTTTGAGGTACACAAAAGGCTTGTAGAGTAAGGTTTAAGAGGGTGTTAACAGTGTGCAAAAATTCAGCCACACAAGTCACTACGCTCCAACAGGGCGAGCGACGACAAATTTTTTGTGTAGCCTTTCAGTATGATGAAATCAGTCGAATTACTAATATCTTAAGTTGATTTAGTTCTTATGCATAAGAGGCGAAACGAGGAATTTGACGGAGCGTTTTGCCACAAAAACCTACAGAGATGAACGAAGCGAAGCGCAGTGAAACTCCAGAGGTTTTTGGATCGCAAAACAACGCATAAAAGAGCCTCTTGCGCGCCTGAAGCCTTGCTCTACGCTCTTTTTGTGCACCTCAAACTCACTATACTTTTGAAAGGAGATGATGAAACTGTCAACACCCTCTTGGATGTCAGGGTTTGTTGGCGTCTTGAAGAGGGGTGGTATCGATGGCGCTTTCAAGGAACCACTGATAGGCGATGTATGAGCCAATGACACGCTTGGAGTAATTGCGCGCCTGAAAGTAGGGGATGTTTTCGGTCCAGAGGGCAATTTCACGACTTTCGGGTGATTTTAGCCAGGAGCGTACTGCGCCAGCTCCAGCATTATAGGATGCAGCCATCAAGACAGGGTGATTGTTCATGCGCTTGGCGAGCGTGTACAAGTGGTCTGCGCCAACACGAATATTAATGGGGGCGGTGAGAAGGTCTTCACGGGAGACAGGGCGGGAGTCGAGATCTGTGTCGTGGTCGCGCGCAGTGGCGAGCATGAGCTGCATCAGTCCAAGCGCGCCAGCGTAAGAGACAATGTCTTCAATGAAGCTTGATTCCTCGCGCATGATGGCCATGGGGAGCGCAGGATGAAGTTGGGTTGATGGGTCATACTGTTCTTTTTCTTTTTGCACAGCGTCGATGACTTCTTTGCCAAAGGGCATGGGCCAGGCGATGGTCCAGGCAAGGAGCTGAGCTTCTGGAGAGTGCGAGATAACCCAGGGACGATGAGGTATTTGACGCCGTACGATGTTGTGGCTGATGTGGAATTGCTTTGCCTGA
Organism: uncultured Pseudomonadota bacterium; assembly: GCA_950059285.1. GTDB lineage: Bacteria > Myxococcota_A > Bradymonadia > Bradymonadales > Bradymonadaceae > CATLTV01. The sequence goes on from CATLTV010000350.1 coordinate 2,060, forward strand.
TGGTAGAGCCAGGCTTCTGTCCACATGTCCTGTTCTAAGTATGAGGTTGCGGTGTGTTTGTAGGCAGTTTGTTTGCGTGCAGCGAAGTCAAAGAGTTGATGTCTGGCGAGGATGCCTTGTGGAGAGTCAAGCCAGGAGGGGGAGAGGGGCCATAGCGAAGTTGTTTGGGGATCGTCCGAAAGGTTTTTTGGGGGCAATGTGGGTTTGAGTAGTGTGAGTTTGCTCTCAGGCACACGTGCCTTTTTTGCTTCAAGCAGAGCGAGGTAACCGTAGAAACTAAAGGGGTATTGTTGCCAGATAGATGTCCAGAGTTCGTGCGCTTCCGTGGATTTTCCAAGTTTGGAGAGCGCGCGTGCTTTGAAGTAAAGGAGTCGTCCCTGGCTGTAGTATTGTTCATCGTGTTTGGGTCGACGAATTGTATCTAGTTTTTTGAGATAATCCCTGTGCTTGTTTTGGTAGACGAGGTGTTCAAGATGTTCCCACAGGAGTTCGTGGAACATGTCACCATCCTGGTGTTTTTCCTGTGCGAGTGTGATGAGCTTTTGTTCTGTTTTTGTGTCTTTGAGTTCGCGAGCAATGCGCGCGAGGTAAAGAATGGCATCGTCGGCATGTGAGGCGTCGGGATAATCCTCAAGTAAGGTGGTGAAGTGTGTTTTGGATTCTTTGAATTTGCTTCGATCAAAGAGTCGTTTACCCATGGCATAGAGGCTACGTTTACGCAGCGTACTCTGAGAGGGTTTGGTGCATTGTGTGGCGACCTTGTTGTAGATGGCCTGTGCATCATTGCGAGTTTTGCGTATGCGATAGGTCGCACGAGCCTTGAGGAAGGTGATATCACAGAGTTCGTCTCTGGAGATTTTACCCGTGTTGATGCGTGCGATTTCGTTGAGTGTGGCGTTGAAGTGGACGTGAGAGATGAGTAGATGTGCGCGTTGTACACGGGCCGAATCTGAGATTGTAAGGCGCAATGTATCAGGCGTGGATTGTTCTTCGAGATGTTCTTCGCAGTGCGCGTGAAGTGTATCTACAAGATGCTGTGTGTCTGCCAGTTTTTGTGATTTTAGCTTCTTGAGCTTGGTGGCAGGGAAGTGTTGCAGCAGTGTATTGCAGGTGTTTTCACGACTGGACTGAATTGCTTCCTTCAAGAGTGCTTGTGGGGGGAGTGTCTTTGGTGTGGAGAGGAGGAGCAGCTCAAGTTGGATGTCTGCAAAGTGTGGGATGGGTGTGGCGAGTGTGTTTTGAGGGAGCGTGTGTTGTAGTGTGCGTTGCAGCGTATCGCGATCAAGTTTTGACTGTGTGTGGTTTTGCCCTGCCCGAAGCAGGAGGATGTCCTGGAGTTCGGGGAAGTGGGTGGCTGCCATGGAGTAGAGGGCAGCAGCACGGGCGTAAGAACCTGCCTGTTCAGTAGCATATGCGGCATCCAGGAGCGTGTGACCTACGATATTTGTTGTGGTTTGTGGTGCATGCTCCAGAGGATCGCTCGGCGTGCGGATCGCAAAGGTGCTATGTGCGTAAAGGGTGATGAGGAGGAGCGCGCCAAGTGCAGGTGTTTTTCTGGACATAAAGATGTGTGTGTTGGAGCCAGGTTCAGGCCATTTAGATTATAATGGTGTTGTACGAGCCAGATGTTCACTGTCATCACGTTCTAAAACGGGAGTCTATTCCATTTCCAGGCAAGACCGACCATGAGGTTGTGGTGATGGAGTCTTGATGAGGTGTCTGGTTGTAATGTGTGGCGAGTGTTTTGGCGTTGGTATGAGAGGTTAAGCCAGGGGGCCTGTCCATGCTCAGGAGACCAGAGGGGGATATCGATGCCAGCACCCACGGACCAGAAGAGGCCAGCGTCACGTTGTGACGTGTGTGCAGCATAAGATGTGTTGGCAAGTTGTGGTCCTGCGCCGACATCGATGTAAGCTGCGCCAAGAGTGTAGCCAAGCCAGTTACTCCCGAGCATCAGGAGATAAAGTGGGTGAAAGGCGAAGTGTAGGCCAAGTTGATGCTGAGAGGTGAGGGATGCTTCCTGTGAGGAGGGTGTGAGGTGATTGAAGGTGTAAGCGAGTCGTACATCGCCAATCGACATGGGGAAGGCAAAGCGTGTATGTGCGGAGAGTGTCTGTCCTTTGGAGAGGTGAGGCGCAAAGGTGCGCCCGTAGCGCACGCCGACTTCGGTGAACATGCCCTGAAATTTTGAGCTATAAGGTTGTGCATCAGGAGGGGTCCAGTTGTCATCAAAAGAGTCTTTGGCGATGGCATTGGAGGAGAGCAGCAAGAGGGCAGTAGTAATAAGGAGTGTGCGCATGAGGAGGGTGATCACCTGGGTAATTTTGGGGTTGAAAGCGGGCAACAACGGGACAAACATAATGGAAGAAGAGCGCAGAAGACAACCCGTGTTGCAAAGTGAGCTTATGTACCGTATAAGGTTGAGTCTTGTTTTGAAGGAGACAAGTTTGCATGTCTTATTTAGGCAAGCTTGTTAAGAATATAAAACCTGAGAGGATAAGGATAGATGAATATATCTGAGCGAGCAAAATGGGGAGTACAGGGAGCAGCACTGTTGGCGTTGGTGATGATGCAAACTGCGTGCTATGACACCTATGTGATCGACAAGGATGAGCTTCGCAAGCTTGAGAGCAGCGTGGAGCAGAAGGAAGTTGTGGACGTGTATGGTGACTGTCCTGCAGGGAGCACATCGGCCAGCCGCTACAAGGTGTTGAATGGTTCACACTGGGCACAGGCTGAAGGCGAAGCAGCAGCGACCACCACAGCAAGTGATGCCACAAGCGCAGCTCCAGCAGAGGAAGATACACGCGCTGGTTGTGTGAAAGTTCCCGTGTCCACTGCGAACTCCTTGAAGGTTGTGGGTACAGATGGCGAAGAGTACCGAGTGACACCGTTTAACTTTATTATGTCGGATTCGCAGCTTGTGTCACCCGAGTATGATTTGTTGCTTGGTTTGAACGATGTGTCCTCCGCAGAGGTCAAGCGTTTTAGTACCTGGAAGACCGTGGCCACAATTGCAGGCGTGACGCTTGCGACCGTGGGCATCTTCGCCTCGATCGCTGTGTTGGCCGAGGACGATCCTGGGTTCCAGAACTAAGATCGCAGTTCAACAATCGAGAGAAAACAGAATCGGG
>CATLTV010000351.1 GCA_950059285.1 uncultured Pseudomonadota bacterium
TCAGGGTAAAGCTCAGTTCTCCATGGAATTCGAAAAGTACGCTCCTGTGCCCAGCACAATCCAGCAAGAGCTCGCCAAGCAGTACTCTGATAAGCTTGCTTCTGGTGATGCATAATCCTTCCCTCAAAGGTGCGCGTCTTGCGCACCCTTGAGACGAAGTGAATTAAAAAGGCCAGGTCGCTTGCGACCTGGCCTTTTTGCGTTTAACTCCCCCCTCACCTGTCCACACCAAACACCTGCACCCAGTACCCCTCATGCATCCCCACACCTATCGCAGTGCTCTTATCCGATAAAATGTTTGACTTGTGCCCCGGTGAATTCATCCACGCATCCATCACCTGTTGTGCCGTCGGCTGACCATACGCAATGTTCTCTCCGCTTGGAAACCCCTCGTATCCCGCCCCCGTTGCACGCTCAGAAAATGTCCCGCCATCAGGCGACTCATGCGAAAAGTACCCCCGCTCCACCATGTCTTTGGCATGCGCTCTCGCTGCCTGCGCAAGATTCACATCAAACCTGTACGCACTCAAGCCCTCCTGCGCACGCTCCTGATTCACAATCTCAAACACCGTACACTCACTACCTACATACTCCTCGGTACAAATCAGATCCTGCTGTGCAGCGTCCTCCTCCACACAGCTCACACACAACATCAACACCACACAAAGACCCACGATACGTCGCATAAATCAACCTCAACACTTGACAAGTTTGATGAAAGACTGCCATAGCTCAACCCATCCCCAAATTAGACCTTACCAGAACTTTTAACCATCAACGAGGACCTCATGAACTCCAAACTTGTCTCCCCCATTGCTCTCATCCTTTGCGCTCACGCTGCTCTGTTCACTGTCGCTTGCGACAAGGAAAAGGCCGAAGAAAAACACGAGAATATACTCGTCCCCGAAGACACCACAAAGTCCCCTGAAGCCACAGCTCCAACCGAAGAAACCACGGACAACGCAACAGACACAGACACCAAAAAAGTAGAGGCCAAACCCGCCAAATCTGTCGAGCAAATGCACAAGGAAATCGACAGCAAAAAAGGCGCAGAACTTCGCAAAACCTTCCTTGATCACCTCAAGAAAGGTCGCAAACTCGTCCAGGACAAAAAGTATGATGATGGCCTCAAAGAGCTCGAAAAAGCACGCGCGCTCGATCCCAATGATGCCACGATCCTCTCCGAAATAGGCTTCGCGGCCATGCTCGCTGACAAGCTTGAACTTGCCAAAAAAGCAAACCTCGACTCCGTTCGCTTTGCAAAAGAAGACAAACTCAAGGGCGCATCTCTCTACAACCTCGGTCGCATCGCCGAAAAAGAAGACAACAAAGACGCCGCCATCAAATATTACAAGCAGTCCCTCATCTGGCGTAAAAACAGCACCGTCGAAAAACGCCTCGCGTCACTCACCGATGATGTCGTGGTAACACCTCCACAACATCAACCCTGTACTCTCAAAAAACACGCCACCACCGATATCAACACCATCTGCCAAACGCTCGCCAAGGCTGATGATATCACCGATCCTGTCTGCCAGAAATTCAGCGATTACAGCGAGCCCCTGGCAAACATCACCTTCGATACCCCCAACACAGGTTTCACAAAGGCACAGATCATCCACTACTACTCGGAAGAAGACATCATGACCGAGTACTACGAGCTGGCTATTTTGAACGAGGCCAAAGACGCTTACTACACCACGCCTCTGTTCATGCTCTACAACCCTGGTGCGTTTGGTATCATGTCCGATACCGAATCCCCCTCCTTCTCCCTGGAACCCCTCATGGGCGACAAGGATCATCCTCAACTGGTCGTGCGCATGAAACACAATCGCCACGATACAGATATGGGCATTGATGAGTACGAAGCTGAATCAACCTCCTTCCTCATTGTCATCGGCGAAGACAACGGCGAACCCAAACTCCTCGCTCAATTCGCAGACAAGTACAGCTACACGCGCGATGTCCTTGGGCTTGAAGAAGAGAGCGGCCAACCTGTCGCCACACACGAAGGCCTCCCTATTGTGCACAAGTTCGACACACAGGCATCCTTTGATCAAAAAGGTCACCTCGTGCTGAAAAAAGCACAGGTCGGCACTGAAGATCCTCGCCTCCTCAAGAAGGGAAGCTACGATCTTGGCAGCAGTGAAGTCCGTCACTGCGAAATGTTTGGTGCCTACTAAATATTTTCTATAAAACGAAAGCAAGAGACGGCATCAGGGGCGAGATTTGCTGCGCAAATCTCGCCCCTGATGCCGTCTCTTGCTTTCGAACACGCTCAAAGCAAAGCTTATGAGCGCTCAATCAACTCGACCTTGTACCCATCAGGATCTTTGATAAACGCAATCACGGTGGTGCCGTGCTTCATTGGACCTGGCTCACGAACCACCTCGCCACCAGCCGCCTTGATCGTATCACACGCCTTGTAAATATCTTCCACACCCAGCGCGATATGACCATAAGCATCACCAAGATCGTACTCGGTCACATCCCAGTTATGGGTCAACTCAAGCACGGTGTGTGTCTCTTCAGGGCCATAACCAAGAAACGCCAGCGTAAACTTGCCATCAGGGAAATCATTCTTGCGCAGCAACTGCATGCCAAGAACCTCTGTATAAAACTTGATGGAACGGTCAAGGTCGCCCACGCGCAACATGGTATGTAGCATCCTCATGAAAAAACTCCTTTGTCTAAATATGCTTGATACACTCTACGTCTCAAGGCGAGCGCTTTCAGGGGTCTACTAAAGCTCGCCTCATGACTTTTACGAGGTCTAGTTGTAAACACACTCACACCAGAACCAAGCAGCGTAAGTCACACAATCAAAACATCGACAAGTTTGGATCAGGCGGCTGTATACACAGCTCGGCAGCACACTGACGACACGGTCCTTTCCCTTGAAGCCATTCGCCTTGACTGTGTTTGTACACCACGCTGGAATCAAAACATGGCTTGATCTTATCCTTGTAAAAGACATGAAATGCAGATGGGCGCTCAAGATTGCAGTTAATCACAACCCCCCACTCATCGCGATAAGACTCAACCACTGGACTGGCACACAAACTCAGTGGATACGCATCGCCTTTCACGTTACATGAGCCAGCAGGCAATGAGGCAGGAAACTCACCGCCATGCTCCACAACATAGGACTGCACTTTGTCTGGCGCGTGCTCACACACACGCTCAATTTGCGTGGCGCTATACATGGCGTGAAAAAATACAAAACCATACGAACATAACAACGCCATAATCAGACTCACAGCAAGCGCTCCCCAGATTTGCGCAAGATGTGCACGTTGCTGCATCTGCTCCATACTCAGCTGTGTCCTTGCTCTCACCCTCAAAAGACGCTCAACGAGCCATACCACCCCAGACAAAACAACAAGACAGGGCACACCCACAAATTGTAGAATATCACTGATAACAAGATACCCAAAACCTGCGTCGCCATAAATCACATACAGGTTATCTGCCACGGCCATGAAAACAAATAGAGCTGATAAATTCAGTATATACTTCAACATACAGTTCCTTTACATACTATATCATCAATACAAACACCACACATGTCACTTCCCTTGTTGTAATCAACGACTGATGTATACGCAGCGCTGTCATAAAAGATCTGAATAAAATGCTCCCAAAACACAGTCTACATACTGCATCAACAAGATGACATGATTCCTCCCAGGCGAGCACTATGACACTCGACTTACAGCGGTTGAAGTGATTGTGTGCGGAGAGCTGACGAAGGATGAAGGAGTGAGAGCAAGGAGGGAAACAAAGCACGTGCCTTATACTGCTGCTGGTTTTACGACGCAGCGCTCGCACCGTCAGACCAGTCAGCGCCCATACACAATTGTTTTAGCTGCTGTACCCACGTTGTCGACTTTGTCTCCTTGTAGCATTGCGGAGTCAAAATCAAGGTGTTAAGGTGCGCCGCGTAGAGCCCGCTTAAAATCCACTAAACCATGATATCAAAAGGTGAAGACTATCATGCAAGTCCATAAAAATGCCCCCAACAATTTGCTCACCATCACATCACTCTCTGCCATCGCAGTGGGTATCTCGATGCTCGCATGTTCCACTGGACCAACCACCACAGGTGTGCCTGTGCAACCCAAGGTTGGCCTCGTCGCTCAGGGTGAGAGCTTCTCAAACCTGACCGCGATCACCGAAAACATGGAGAACTGCGATCAGGCAGCGACCTCCGTCGATGGCAAAGTTGTCTTTGCATGTTACCGTGATAACAACTGGGATCTCTTCCTCAAAACTAGCCCCACAGGTGGTGCTGTTCAGAAGCTCACAAGCCACGGCGCACAGGATATCAACCCCGCAATTTCAGCCGATGGTCAGCGCATCGCGTTCGCATCAAACCGCAGCGGAAACTACGACATCTTCATCATGAGCCTCAACGGCGGCACCGCAAAGCAACAAGTCACCGACAACCAGGCTGTGGAGTACTCCCCAAGCTGGTCGCCCGATGGCTCGATGATCGTCTACACTCGCCTTGATCCTATCGACAACGAATACTACATCTGGATCAAGAACCTCGAGACAAACGCCAACATCCAGCTTGGACCAGGCCTCTCTCCCAAGTTCTCCCCCGACGGCGAAACCATCCTCTTCCAACGCGCAAGCAAGCAGGGCAAAAAATGGTTTGGCCTCTGGAGCATGGACCTCAATGGCTCCCGCCTCACTCAAATCGTCTCCTCCGACGAATGGGGCGCCATCGATGCCAACTGGTCTCCTGATGGCGAAAAGTTCATCTTCGTCTCCAGTAAAGGAACCTCTGGTCGCTTCGTCAACGAAGTGGGCTCAAAGTACATCCCCACAAGCCAGACATCCAACAACCTCTGGGTTGTCAACAAAGATGGCAGCGCCATGACACAGTTGACCACACACCCCAAGGATGACATCCAGCCAAGCTGGTCAGCACAAAACCACATCTACTTCACATCCTGGAGAGATGGTAAGCAACGCATCTGGCGCTTTACACCAATCCTCCCAGACAACTACGTGCCCAACACAGTGCAGCCCATGAGCGAGCCCAAAAACGACATCATGGAAGATCCTGAAGCACCTTCCAATGAACCCATTGCTGAAGATCCAAACGGCAGCAATGACACAGTCAACAAGCCTGAAGGCGAATAATCGCCAGCCAAGAAACGCCAGAGGGGGCGG
>CATLTV010000352.1 GCA_950059285.1 uncultured Pseudomonadota bacterium
CGGAGGTTGATTGGTCTTTGGTGCTTGTCATTGTATTCCAGTCTTGAGGTGGTCATCTGTCATGAGTCCGCAAATGATGGACTGCATGTCATACTTGCGCAAGGTTGATATATTGACTGAACGTCTTGGACAAGGGTGATGTAAAGCATCTGTAACGTCAACTGCACAAGTGTTTTATTGTATGGGTTCACGGTGAGAAAAAAATTTCACCGTGATGCCTTCCTGCCTGCATTTTCAATAATCCTGTGTTATGGCACCCTGCAAGATGCGTTTGAACTGACGCATCCGATGTCAGTTTTTGTGGATAGTTAACGTCTTCTTTCTGGTGGTTGTGATGGACCTTGAAAAACTTCAGTTGCGACTGTACAGCCGCGTCAAAAACGCTTCCCTCGAGCACGCCCTGATTGCTCCTGATGATCATATTCTCGTATGTCTCTCGGGTGGGAAAGATTCCTATACCATGTTGAGCCTGCTTCAAGAAATGCAACGTCGCGTACCATTTGATTTTACGTTGACCGCGTTTCACCTGGATCAAAAGCAGCCTGGTTATCCTGATGGCATCATGGCCAAATACCTTGAGGATCTTGGTATTGCTCATGTCGTCATGGGTGAGGATACCTACTCTGTGGTGAAGGACAAACTCGACGCCGATGCGACACCGTGCTCACTGTGCAGCCGCCTGCGCCGAGGGATTATTTACACTCAGGCCGAGGAGCTTGGCTGTAACAAGATCGCGCTTGGACACCACCGCGATGATAGCCTTGAGACATTGTTGCTGAACATGTTCCACTCGGGTCAGATGCAGGCGATGCCTGCACGTTACACCACGGATGATGGTCGCTTTGATGTGATTCGTCCTCTGATTTATTGTGCTGAGGATGAGATCGAACAGTATGCTATCGCCAGGGGGTTTCCGATCATTCCTTGTAACCTTTGCGGTTCACATGAGGGGCAACGCAAGTGGGTCAAGCGATTGATCAGTGATGTGGAGTCTCATATTCCACAGGTTCGCAACTCCATGTTGGCTGCACTTCAGAATGTGCGCCCCACACACTTGCTTGATGCTGACTTGCTCGAGCGTCTTAATGCACAGGCATCTCCTGGCGATGGGACACAGGAGGATGACATTCTCAGGCTCGTGACGAATCGGCCTGCTGGTGAATAGTAAGAGTCTGTTTCTTTGTGTTATAAGTATCTGAATTTAATATGGAATATGATGGTGGTTCAGTGGATGTGTTGCAGTGCAACCTCTTCGCTGAGCCACTTTTTTCGTGTCGCAAAGAACACAATATAAAGCACGGCCTTGATGATCGCAGTCACACCGATGGCGATGGCCAGTCCATCAAATGAACCCTCAAATGTGCCTGGCGGTTGACCCACGCCAAAGGCTGCCCAGAGTGTACCGTTGACCATGTGTGACAGTCCGAATACAGCCGCCGCTGCGATGGGAATGCGTAAGATGTTGTTGACGCCTGATATCCAAATACACATTTGTGTCCAGCCTGCACCAATCAACGCACCGTACATGGACATCTCCAGTCCCACGGCCCACATGACCCAGCCGATCAGTTCAATGTACCGTGCTGCAAATGTAAGCGTGTCAGGATCATCTGTGACAAGCGAGCATAGCTGCTCGGGAAAGAGCAGGAATGATATGCCTACAAACTGGCAGAATGCAGCGCTAAGACCTGCGTTTAGCCACGCGCCCTGAAGAGCGCGCTTGCGTTTTCCTGCCCCGATGTTCTGACCCACAATAGTGGTGCTGGCCTTGGCAAAGCCATCTCCGAAGGCAAAACCAATCCATTCAATCCCCCTTAAACCTGCGCCCAGGCCGCCTTGCGCCGCCGAGCTGATCTCGCCAGCCATCCGATTGAGCACCAGATAGACGATGCCATAGAGCATCCCGGAGAGGCTCTCATAGAACCCGATCCTTCCCATGCGCATGATGTCTTGTGTATCAGGTTTCCATTGCTGAAGTGGGGCGGCAATGGAAATATCAAGCGCGCCACGCAAGATGAAGACGAGTCCCATGATCGCAGGCAACGCGCGACTACACACCGTGGCGATGGCGGCGCCCATGATTCCCATTGATTCCACGGGTCCGATGCCAAGCACCAGCACCGCGTTCAGAATGGTGTTGACGATCAAGCTGATGAACTCCAGCGCCAGCGGGAGCCTTGTGTTTCCACACGCGTAATATGCTCCAGTGACAGCACGCATCAACGCAAATGCAGCCATACCGCCACAAAGAATACTCATGTAATCAAGGATATAGCTGCCCACGCCCTGGGTGACATTGACCGCGCTGATAATCGCGTCCATTTGCCATAACCCAAGGAGTCCAAGCGCTGTGGACCATACAATGGATGCGATCAGCGCACCACGAAGGATCTCTGCGACGCGTTCTGTGCGATTGGCTCCGAACGCTTGCGCCATCAGTGGTAATGCTCCTGTGGGGAAGATGCTGACCAGCGTGTTCAGGATAATCACGAGCGCAAAGCACGCGCTTAGCGCTGCGGTGGCGTCTTCCTTGCCAAGTAGTCCCACAAAGAAGAAGTCATTGAACGCGTAGCCGTTGACCAGCAACGCCTGTAAAACTGCGGGCAATGCAAGTTGAAAGGAGCGCGTCAACAGCGGTCCTTCAGTCGTGTTTAATGTCGCCATGAGAGCTGATTGTACGGGGGTGAAGAAATGAATTATATTGGTTCATGCGTTTGTCCATGAGGAACCAACACAGGGCAGGAATATGCCCTGTAGCATGTCTTTTACCCCGAGAACATTGAGAACGTTTTGTTCATACAAGTTATTACATCTGGCACGTCGAGCAGGTACGCCAAGCGTATAGTGTGGTTGGCGTTAAGTCTTTCGCTCACCGTGTGTTCTGCGTGTTCTTTGTCACGACCAGCGCCCGCAAAACAACCTGTGGAGGCGCTAACAACCCATGAGCCAGTGACCGCCGCGCTGGGCACCTCCGATTATGATCAGGATGGTGTGATTGATTCCGAGGATCAGTGTCCGTCAGAGCCCGAAGATCTGGATGGCTTTGCTGACAAGGATGGTTGCCCCGAGGAGGACGCCGATCTTGATGGTCGGCCTGACACGGATGATTTGTGTCCCGAGCAGATGGAGACCATCAATGGTTTTGAGGATCTGGATGGTTGTCCTGACAAGGGGAGGGCGTTGTGTAACGACTGTCGTGCAATTAAACGCCTGGTGTTGGTGGTCTATTTTGAGGAAGGCTCGGATCAGGCCAACGAGGACGAACTCTCAGGGCTTGAGTCATTGGCAAAGGAGATACAGGATGCAGATCCTCCTGTAGACGTGTTTATTGTGGGTCATAGCAGTGACTGGGGAGAGGTCATTGATCAGAAGGATCTATCGCGAAGGAGAGCGAACCTGATCAGGGATAAACTTGAATCGTTTCAGGTGGATACGAAGAAGATTTCGATCTCAAGTAAAGGGGCTAAATCTCCGCGAGTGCCGCACGGCTCAAAAGGGGCGAGTTATTTGAATGACCGTGTGGAGATCCTTGTGCAATAGCGAGAGCGTGGTGTGCTGAGCTCACCTGCGAGCCCATCGTGTGGCGGCGGGGATGAACGAAGTGATTGATGTTGATGTGTTAGTTGAGGCAGAGAGTAGGGCAAGTCTGGTGCAGCGAGGCTTGGCGATGCGCGTGCGCACTGACCATTCGTTGCTCCACGTTTTTTGCAATATGTTGCGTTGGAGTTATGGATGTCTTATTTGTCGAATCTCCGCGAACTGGCTGGTTCGCGTATGTTACTTGTTCCCAGCGTAGCCGCTGTTATTCACAATGAAGAAGGTCACGTGTTGCTTGGTAAGAAGTCCGAGGATGGCTCTTGGAGTCTGCCTGCTGGCGCGATTGAACCAGGAGAGTCTCCTGAGCAAGCCTTGCGCAGAGAGGTACTTGAGGAGACTGGGCTGGAGGTAGTACAGGCTCGATTATTAAAGGTGGTTGGTGGTAAGCGCTACCGTCACACCTACTCCAACGGTGACCAGGTTGAATATACGATCTGTGTTTTCTTTTGCCTTACACAAGGCTCGAAACGTCCTCTCGACAAGGAGTTTGCAGAGCTTAAATGGTTCGATCCAAAAGATGCGATTGCCTTGCTCTCTCTACCATATGAGCTTGATCTACTTGTGAAATTGTGAAGGGGAACAAGGTAGCTTTACACAGTATTTTTTGGCCAGGTCCTTCTTTATTGGGAATGCGCCCCACGATGAGCACATAAATTCTTAGGTATGAGTTGCATTTTTAACAGTGTCTAAACGTTACTCTAATAAATGAAGTGGTGGCTGATAATACAGAGAGGAGAATATAGACTTGCCTTTGTATTTATCAGTATAATTGTGCCAGTCCCATTTTACATTTAAGTTTAGGTCAATAATACTGCCAAAAAACCAGAATCCTTTATCAAAAATAAAATTGATAGATTCATCGTTAAATCGATATCTTTTGGGGTTATTATGCTCGTTTATTGTAGGTATTATGTTGCCATATAAGCTTATTTCATGGATGTGATCTATATAGCTTGATGTTGCAAGGTATCGCAGGCTTTCGTCAGTTAATGAATTGTATTTTAAGTCGAGTATTTCTAAATTTTTAAACTCCAAAGAAGCCAAGATTTTAATATGTTCATCCGTCAGTTCGCAACTAGAAAGTTTAAGAACTTTCAGAGCTTTAAACGAGTCTAATATTCGAATGGTTTGAGGATTTGAAAATAACTCCATACAAGAAAGGTCTAAAAACTCTAAAGATTCATTATAGAAAGAGTCTTCGGTATCTAAAGAGGTCTCATTTGATGCCAAATCAAGATATTTAAGGTTTGGACAGAGCTGAAATACTTTATTTAAATTAAATTCATTAAGCCCCACATTAGATACACATAATGTGCTTATGTTAGGGTTAAGGATTTCAGAAAAATCACGATAGCTCGAAAAATCATTTGAGGATATATCGAGATATGTCAAATTATCAATGCTGCCTATAGACTCTAAACTAAATGTAAGCGTTCAGCAGGTTGATGAAAGAATGCGCTCGAAAAGAGGTTGACGAGTTCGTCAGAACACGTCAATCTTGAG
>CATLTV010000353.1 GCA_950059285.1 uncultured Pseudomonadota bacterium
CCCAGCCTCAATGTCGCAAGCGCACTTAATCATCAAATGCGCTCAAGATCAATCTTAACTCGTGAGCATCTTATTCCACGAGAAGATTTCCTCACGACCGCGTCTTGTGTTTTGCAATGGCTTGACGCTTTGCAAGTGGCCAGCATACTGCTAATAAGCCTTTGATAGTTCGCGATGAGTTTACTTTTTTGCCCTCCCTTGGTGGGGTGTTGTTTATACAGGTTAAGGTATGAAGAAAATTCGTGTTTTTGATGGTGTTTGTGGGTTTTCTCTGATGGTGATCCTCTCCTCATGCTCAGGGGCTGGCTTGTATGAACTTCCTGCTCCTGCTCCCGAGGCACAACGTCGTAACGTGAGTCTTATCCCAGGAGAAGATGAACGTCGTGAGCAACGCGATTTTGATGATGCCAAAAAGTCTCTGCTTGCGTTGCAGGAACTTATCAAGACCAAGCGCTTTGAAGAGGCGCTTGATCTGATGAGCCAAGAGACCGTGTCGATGCTTGAATTTGTAAGTCCTGATAAAAAATCCTCGGCACCTGCTGTCGCCGTGTTTACCCTCAGGAAGGTCGTCATTGATGGTGTCACTTATGAGGTCAAGCCACTGGAATTATTACTGGCAAAAGACCTCTCCAATATTCAGGACACCTCAGGCGATGACTCCAGTGAAGAGACCGAATCCTCAAGGCGCAGAGAACTCTTTGCCCAACAAAAAGAGGGTGATCCTGTCAAGATCGTGATGATTAAAGAAGGCGACACATGGTTACTACATCGCACCAAAATCAATCCCAAAAAATAAATCCTCGCCGCTCCTACTTGAGCGCGTCCATCTCGGATGAAGAAAAAGAACAGGCTGAAGACGCCGTCTTTGAGTCTGTTGGTGCATCCTCCGTGAAGAAAAAGGCTTCTTCGCCACCACAAAAGAAGAAGCCTTATTCTGCCTCCATTTTTTACAATCTTATGCTGAGAGCAAAGGGGGACTCCGTTGAGGTCAGCGCCGAGCGTGATGATGAACGTGCACGGCCATGGGGCTTCTGGACGGGGAGCGCGATGCTTGCTGCGCTGGTTTCCTTTGTGTTTATGCAGGGCGCAGGCGGTGGAATCTTTGCTATTCGCGACGTATTCATCGTGATGCTGCTCGCGTGCCTTGCGATTGTTGCGTTTCGTTTTGGCCCCAGGGGTGAGCGCAGTAGAATTCCGCTGACGTACTTGAATATGGGGCGTAAGTTGTTGATCTGGCCACCAAGGCACCAACAACATGCCGAGATTGTGCTTCCTTTTGAACAAATCTCGGAGGTTGTCTTCGGTATGATTTATTTTCCTCTTTCACCAGGTCGTCCTGATTCACGAGTGCAGGTCTATACCGTGCTTGTGCGTGATGCCAGGAGCGATGAACTACTCCCAATTATCGAGGCATCTGCCGAAAAACGCTCATCCTTTGTGATCGCAGAACAGATTGCACACGCAGTCGGTGTCCCGATGACACAAATAGGAGAGGGCGTTTGGACTCATCCGCACCCTTGACCCGGGTAACAGGACTGCTCTATAAACCCTCTAAGCACAATGTCACTTGCTGCAACACATCAAGCAACACCTTCAAGTTGTGCCTTATCGCAAAACTTTTGTGTCAGGTGTGTCGCTTTGTAATGATTGTTGTTTCCCAGTGTCGTCGTTGTTTCTTTTTTATTCCATAATCTTGCGCATGGAGTTGACGCAATATGAACATTCATGAGTATCAAGCCAAAGAGCTCTTTCGTCAGTATGGCGTAAATGTCCCACGTGGACACGTCGCCTTTAGTGTTGAGGAGGCTGTCAAAGCAGCCCAGGAGCTTGGCTCCGCGGTTACAGTGGTCAAGGCCCAGATTCACGCTGGTGGTCGCGGTAAAGGCGGCGGCGTGAAGATCGCCAAGAGCATTGATGAGGTCAAGGAGCACGCTGAGGCAATCCTTGGTATGCAGCTTATCACACACCAGACTGGTCCCGAGGGTCAGACTGTTCGTCGCCTCTACATTGAGGAAGGCGCTGACATCAAAACCGAACTCTACGTGGGTATGGTTGTTGACCGTGGTACAGGCCGCGTCGCAGTGATGGCTTCCACCGAAGGTGGTATGGAGATCGAGAAGGTCGCTGAAGAGACTCCCGAGTTGATTCACACCGTGTTTATCGATCCCGCTGTGGGCTTTGCTCCTTACCAGGGTCGTGAGCTTGCGTTCGCACTTGGTCTTGAAGGCAAGGCTGTGCGTCAGGCTGGCAAGTTCTTTGCCGCACTTTACCAGTTGTTCATCGACAAGGACTGCTCTCTTGCTGAGATCAACCCTCTTGTCTTGACCAATGGCGGCGACATCATCGCGCTTGACGGTAAGATTAACTTTGATGACAACGCACTCTTCCGTCACAAAGACATTCAGGAGCTTCAGGATGAGTCCGAAGAGGATGCTGCCGAGCTTGAAGCCAAGAAGCATCACCTCAGCTATGTGAACCTTGATGGTAACATTGGCTGTATGGTCAACGGTGCTGGCCTCGCCATGGCAACCATGGACATCATCAAGCACTACGGTGCTGAGCCTGCAAACTTCCTCGACGTGGGCGGCGGAGCCGACGCCGAGCGCGTTGCAACTGCATTCAAGCTCATCACCGCTGATGAGAACGTGAAGGGCATCTTCATCAACATCTTTGGTGGTATCATGAAGTGTGATGTCCTCGCTGAAGGCGTTGTTGCCGCAGTGAAAGAGGTTGGTCTTCAGGTTCCTCTCGTCGTGCGCCTTGAAGGCACCAACGTTGAGCGTGGTAAAGAGATCCTTAACACATCTGGCCTCAATATCATCAGCGCAGACTCCATGGCTGATGGCGCAGAGAAAATCATCGGCGCTATCTCCTGAGTCTCTTGTAAGGTGATGCGTCATGCGTCGCCTTGAAATGATATGAAACTTAGTCTTTTGAGTGAGAATCACTCGCGAAACATTCGTAAGGAAATTTTATGAGTATCATCGTTGATGAGAATACACGCGTCCTCGTGCAGGGTATCACAGGTTCTGTGGGCCTCTTTCACGCACAACAAATGATCGAGTACGGCACCAAAATTGTGGGTGGCGTGACTCCTGGTAAAGGCGGCCAGAACGCAACTGGCGTTCCTGTCTTTGACACCGTCAAAGGTGCTGTCAAAGAGACAGGCGCAAACGCAACTGTGGTTTACGTGCCACCACCCTTCGCAGCAGATGCGATCCTTGAAGCTATCGATGCTGAGGTTGAGCTTGTTGTGGCAATTACCGAAGGTATCCCTGTTCAGGACATGATCAAGGTCCGTGAAGTGCTTCAGAACAGCTCCACACGTCTTATCGGTCCTAACTGTCCTGGCGTGATTAGCCCAGGTCTCTGCAAGATCGGCATCATGCCCGGTCACATCCACAAGAAAGGCCCCATCGGTGTGGTCTCCAAGTCAGGTACACTGACTTACGAAGCTGTGGGTCAGCTCTCCGCTGTTGGCCTCGGCCAGTCCACATGCGTCGGTATCGGTGGTGACCCCATCAACGGTACAGGCTTCATCGACGTGCTTGAACTCTTCGAGAAAGATGATGAGACCGAAGCTGTGATCATGATCGGTGAGATCGGTGGTACTGCTGAGCAGGAAGCTGCTGAGTGGATCAAAGAGAACTTCAGCAAGCCTATCATCGGCTTCGTGGCTGGTCGTACAGCTCCTCCCGGCAAGCGCATGGGTCACGCCGGTGCGATCATCTCTGGTGGTAAAGGTACCGCTGATGAGAAGATCGATGCGATGAAGGATGCGGGCATGCTCGTTGCCCCAACTCCTGCTGAGCTCGCTTCCACCTTGCTCAAGGCTTACAAGAAGTAATCAATTACCTCTTGTCAACCTCGGTTCAGGTTGGTAGACAGGCGCTCAAAGAATGCTTCAAAAGCATTCTTTGAGCGCCTGTCTTTCTTTTGGGCGCCATGTAAGTGTCCGTAAAACAAAAACTTATATCTTAGGAGTTCTTCAGATGGCTACAGAGCGTACCTTTAGCATCATCAAGCCCGACGCAGTCGAAAACAACCACGTGGGCGCAATCATTGCTCACTTCGAAAAAAATGGTCTTCGTCCCGTGGCCATCAAGCGCAAGCAGCTTACACAGACAGAAGCAGAAGGCTTCTACGCTGTGCACGCAGAGCGTCCTTTCTTCGGTGAGCTCGTGGACTTCATGACACGCAGCCCTGTGGTCCTCATGGTTCTTGAAGGCGAAGACGCCGTGAAGAAGAACCGAGAAGTGATGGGCGCTACAAACCCTGCTGAAGCTGCTGAAGGTACAATCCGTAAGATGTACGCTCAGAGCATCGGTGAGAACAGCGTGCACGGCTCCGACTCCCCCGAGAACGCAGCTATCGAAATCGCTTACTTCTTCGCTGCTACTGAAATCTTCAGCTAAGTCGCATGTGCCTGATAAGCCTTCGCTTCATCGGGCACAAGAAGTTACAAGATAGAAGGTCATGAAGGTGAGGTTGTTTAAACAACCTCACCTTCATGACCTTCTATCTTGTAACTTTCGTTTATTTGTGTAAGGAAGGGGAAGATATTTCTTCTGGAAATCATAATGTTGCAGTCGATTTCACCAAATCACCCCCAGAAGACACCCCCCAGGATCGAAGAGGACCGTCATGGCCAAACACGTAGAGGACGCACTCGCCTGGCTCGAGAGCCTTACCCCTGAAGACACTCCATCTGCACACGAGCGTATTGACCTTGAGTCATTTACGTTTGATGAGATGCAAGATCTCATGAAGAGAGGGTTTCAGGAAAAGAAGTTTCGTACACAACAGCTCTACACCTGGCTTTATCAGCACAAGGTCGATAGCTTTGATGAGATGACCAACCTGTCCAAGGCGTTTCGCAGCAAGTTGAACCGCCTGACAAACCTCTCTCCACTTACACACACTGGAAGCCACGAAGCCAGTGATGGAACCACCAAGCTGACATTCATGTGTCGTGACAAGTCAGTGGTGGAGACCGTGTTCATCCCTTCAGAAGGGCGCAACACACTTTGCATCTCAAGCCAGGTTGGCTGCGCCATGGGATGCACGTTCTGCTGGACCGCCAAGAT
>CATLTV010000354.1 GCA_950059285.1 uncultured Pseudomonadota bacterium
TGCAATGCCTTATCATCCATGGGGATGGGCGGCTGGAGCTGCCCATCTATTTGATGGAGAGTCCGCTTGGACCGATTTTACGGCGAGGACTGGCGCGCGATCCTGCGCTCCGATACCAGGATGCGGACGCGTTTGCGACAGCGTTGTCACAGGTTGATCTGACAAAGGTCCCGCCCCGTCCACTTCCACGCACACAGTTGCTTCCTCGTCAGAGACTTGATGGTAGCCCCGTGACGCACCCGGAGAAGCCGTATGGATCGTATGCATCACAGCATGTGAGCGTGAGTGAGCGCGTGCCTGTAGATACACCACAGGCATATGCACCCACGATGGCGTCACATCAACATGCCGTGGTGTCCGCACCTGCATCACATCCAGTCAGAACGCGCAAGAAGGGAGTGTCAGGGATTGTCATCACATTGTTGATTATTCTTGGCGCGGTGGTGATGATAGGGTTTTGTTGCCTTGGCGCGCTCTCGGAGAGCATGGATGAGCAGGCCAATCAAGGTGCTGTGGAGTTCTTTGAAGTTGATGATACCAAGGGCCTGATGGATGAGCAGGCAGAGGTATTTCTACCCGATGTGAACATTGAGGAGAACGAATCAGAAGACCTCAATGTGGCGTTACAGGTCAAGGAAGCCGAACAACTTCTTGACCAGGGAAAACATGAAGATGCCACGGCAATTTGCACCAGGCTAATTGAGGAGGTCAATGGCCAGGGGAGTGATGTACTCTCGTGCTACAATGTGATTATGAGGGCGGCATGGAACCCAACACGCAAGTTTGGAAAACGGGAGAAAAAGGCGTGCAAGCAGCTCAAAAAGTATGAGGAAGCGTATCCGTCGCATCGTATAAGTATTCAGGTGCAACGCACGATCATGAATTGTGTGGAGCATGATTATTGAGACAGGCTCAAGAGGACAGGTTCAGTATCACACACACGACACATTTTTAGTTTATGTCGTGGAGTCAACTTGTGATAGGATGAGGAGGTGTGGTGTTGTTATTCAGACATGATACCACACCACCAAGAGCAAAAGGTTCACACACGACAACTCCAGTACTCATGAGCGATATCATGTTCAGCAAAACATCCTCGTCAAGCCAGCTACACACGCGACTCCTCGGCCTTGTGTTGAGTGTGTGTTGTGGCATTGCACTTGTTCCGACCGAAGCGTTTGCGCAGGACGCGGAGACAGCACGCATGGTGGAACAACTCTCAGATGCAGCTGTGGAGCGCTACCTCGAAAAGGACTACAAGGGCGCGATCAAGCTTTTTGAGCAAGCGTATGAGCTTGATCCTGTGCCCACGTTGTTGTTCAACATTGCCAAGTGCCACGAGAAGCTTCAGCACTGGGATGAGGCGATCGATTTTTATGAGCTCTTTATTGTTGAGCCCGAGATTGACACACAGGATCGTAAGGCTGCGCTGGAGCGTATCGAGAAGTTGCGTGAGATCAAGGAGACCCAAAAAGATCTCAAGCAAGATGGAGATCCTGATGGTGATAAAGATCCAAATGGCTCGGGTGACGTTACAGACAAAGGTGACCCGAAAAACTCTGGTGGCACAAAGACCGAAGAGGTCACAGGTCCATCCAAGGTACCAGGGATTATTTTTCTGGGCGCAGGTTTGGCGGCTCTTGGAGGAGGCGCACTCTTTGGAATTCAGGCACAGCAAACACAGAACACGTTTGACACGACGACAGACATCGACGCCAAGAGAACGGCACAAAGCACGGGCACTCGTCAGGCGCTTACAGCGGACGGGCTCTATGCAGGAGGCGCCGTGCTCAGCGTCATCGGCACCGTGTTATTGATTCGTGCGAGCAGGGACAAAGAAGCACCACAGCAGACATCGTCATCCAGCACAGAGGGTGCATCAAAGTCGACAGTACGGTTTCAACCCGTTTTGGGTAAGGGGCTTGGCGGTCTTCACTTGAGAATGACGTTTTAACACAGACAAAAAACACACCAGTGACTCATGGCAAGCGCAACACGAGAACAGAAGCGGCTCTTATATGAGCAGCTGATTGGACAGCAGCTGGCGGGGAAGTTCACCATCACAGGTCTCCTTGGTTTTGGAGGCATGGGCGCGGTGTACGAGGCGGTCCAGAGTCCGATGGATCGCAAGGTCGCACTGAAGGTAATCCCCTCCTACGACCCGACAGCCGCCGCGCGTTTTGAGCGCGAAGCATATACGGTCAGCAAACTCTCTCACCCAAATACCGTGACAGTGTTTGACTTTGGTCACACCGAAGATGGTCAGCTCTTCCTCTCGATGGAGTATCTTGAGGGACGCACGCTCACTGATCTTATCAGGAAAGAGGGCCCCCTTCACCCTGCCCGCGCCATCCACATCACAGAGCAGATTTGTCGCTCACTTGGGGAAGCACACCGCATCGGCATCATGCACCGTGATGTCAAACCAGATAACATCCTGCTCATTCAGGTTGACCAGGACCCCGACTATGTCAAGGTCCTCGACTTCGGTATTGCCAAGGCAATTCAGGGTGAAGACGATGTAAACCTCACCGCCGAGGGCAGGATCGTCGGTACACCACGCTACATGAGCCCCGAGCAAATTCTCGCGCTCCATGTGGATCACCGCTCTGATATTTACAGCCTCGGTTGCATCCTCTTTGAGATGCTATGTGGCACCCCACCCTTTGATCAACAAAGCACTGCTGCGCTCATGATGAGCCATGCCCAACAGATGCCACCCCATTTTGCAGAGCGCCTCCAGGCAGAACATATTAGCCTGATGCCACCTGACCTTGAGCGCATCGTCCACAGGACCATGTCCAAGAGCGCAGAGGCTCGCCCACGCGATACCGACGAACTCCGTCAGGAACTGCAACTTGCGCTTTCTCAGATGAACGCGGGCATCCCTTTTGTGCCACAGGCCCGTCCACAGCAGGGTCCACCCACAGCCCATCCCATGACGGGCAACATGACTGGCCCTCATGCACAGCGAGGTTACACACCTCCGCTTGAGCATCATACAGGCGACTTCTCACATCAAACAGGTAACTTCGAACATCACCATCACCGTGTTCCTCCTGTTGTGCATCAGAGCAACGAGGAGGAGCTCTTTGAACGTGACCTGCAACAAGTCAAGAAGCGTAGCGCTGCCCCTCTTATTATCGCCGCCATCCTCTTGCTCGGCCTGATCGCTGGTGGCGTCTACATCCTGACTCAGGGCGATGGTTCAGAGAACACTCTACAAGACACACCACTCGCGAACACCACATCCGAAACGAATACAAAAGGAGAGGCGTTACCCACGACAGATCCTGCCACAGAAGAAGCTGGTGAGGCTCAGTTGCGCGCCGTGCAGATTATTAGCGATCCTCCAGGCGCAAACGTCAACTCCCAAGGAAAGAAAGTAGGCGTCACGCCATTTACACTCCCCCTTGAAGAGTTGACCAAGGCCACCTCTTTTCGTATCGAACTCGACGGGTACAAGGCCGAGCTTGCCTATGTGGACCCCGAGAACCCCAAAGAAACGTACACCTACGCGCTCTCAAAAGAACCCCAGAAAAGTACACCCTCAAAAAAGAAGTCTCGTCGAGGATCTTCCAAACAGAACTCGCGCACGTCTTCAAAGAAGTCCGAGCCTGAAAAAACACCAGCAATTGAGAATAAAGAGCCTGTCAAAGACGTCACTCCCAACGTGAAAAAGCTGGATGACACACAAGATACATCCCCCAACGTGAAACGCCTGGACTAACTCTCCACACCACTGACACAGACCATGAAAATATGCCCCCAATGTCAAACCAGCTACTCTGATGATGTGGAGTTTTGCGCCAATGATGGCATGAAACTTCGCAAGGAGCTCTCCTCCACACAAGATCCCATGTTAGGTCGCGTGCTGGATAACCGCTGGATTATCGACAGTAAAATTGGCGAAGGAGGCATGGGAAGCGTCTACCTTGGTCGACAGCGAAGCGTAAACCGCAAGGTCGCCATCAAGACGCTGAAACCCGAGCTTGTGACAAGCAGTGAGTTCGTGGACCGCTTCTTCCGCGAAGCACAGATTGCGACCACCATCAACCACCCAAACTGTGTCACCATCCTCGACTTCGGACAGGAGGATGATAACGTCCTGTTCCTTGCCATGGAATACCTTGAAGGGTTGCCTCTTGCTGAACGCATCCAGCAACAGCCATCCCTTACACTTGAAGAGATCCTCACCATCACGGACCAGGTATCGGCAGCGCTTGAAGCTGCGCACAGCCATCAGATTATTCACCGTGACCTGAAGCCTGATAACATCTTCCTTCAACACACTGCGGGTCATAACATCCACGCCAAGTTGCTCGACTTTGGTATCGCCAAGGACGCCAACGCATCCACACAGTTCACACGCACAGGCCAAATCTTTGGTACGCCTGATTACATGAGCCCTGAACAGTGCGGTGGCAACGAGCTCGACGGACGCAGCGACCTCTATAGTTTGGGCTGCATTCTTTATGAAATGCTCTGTGGAGCACCTCCATTTGAAAACCCAAACTCCATGGCCACGCTGATGGCTCATGTCACCGAGAAGCCACGCCACCCTTCCGAGCTGTCAGATACGCCCTCTCAAATCAGTGACCTGACGTTGAAACTTCTTGCCAAGGAACCATCGCAGCGCCATGCCTCAGCCACGGAGCTAAGACAACACATTGCAGATGTGCGCGCTGCACTCTCGGCACAGGGAATCTCCACAGCACAAGCTGCTCAAAATTATGCACCCGTGAGCGCGGCAGATGCCTTTGCAGATACCATGGCCACTCCCTCGCTGACACCTCCAGCACCACAATCCACAGTCTCATCCGGGCACAAACACACCATCTCCACACAACATGCAGCGCATGATGAGATGGATACAGACACATCATCAGCATCAAGCAAAACACCGCTCATTCTTGGCCTCGTGGCAGCCCTCATCATCCTTGGTGGCGTATCAGCGCTGGCGCTTTCATTCATGTCAGATACCCCTGAAGCAGATGATATCCAACAACCAGCACCAGCAGAAAAAGCAGAACCTGTCACTGCTGCGGTCAAGGCAGAGCCAGCGATC
>CATLTV010000355.1 GCA_950059285.1 uncultured Pseudomonadota bacterium
CAAAGCATCCAACCAAATCACATATCTTCTACACGCCACAACCTCACCATCGCAGCTCATCAACACGCTCGCCATTTCATCTTTTGCACAGCTCACAGAGGAACCTCAGGACGTCATTACACTCCTCACCACGCTCCCCGCAGCACAACAAAAGTCACTGACTCAGAACCTCCTCAAGGCAAATCGGCGAGCTCTTGCTCCACACCTCATCAACGTACTCCTTGCTCAAGATGAACTTCACCTCGTGCTAAAACTCATTCCACTGTGCGATGATACAGACACACTTAAACTTATACTTCAACGTATTGATCTTGAAGATACTCACCTCATTCAGCTCAAACATATCGCACGACACCACCCCGATATATTGATGGAGGCTCTTGAAGAAGAGTGTCCAACCGCTCCTGACTCAAACCACTATGCGCTTCACCTCACACGGAAGTTCGCACACCTGTTTGACCCACTTATAAAACGTACCCCTGAGCGTATGCTTCGCTTGCTTGAACAGCTCCTTCCCTGGGAAAATTACTCCTACCTCACGTATACCGCGTTACGCACTGTCGCACGTCATCACCCCGATACGTTCGCACAACTTATCCTCTGTGAACGACGCATCAACGCCTACATGGACTACCTCCCCACACTGCTCCACAACAACCTCAGACACTGGGACATGACACTGATCAGAACGCTCATGATTATGGTCAAGAGTAAGCCCCTTATCATGGCAAAGCTTCTGAAAGAGTTACCACCGTCTCAGCGTGGAGAGCTGTTTGAACACACCTTCACCACAGAAGAACGACAGCTTGAGGTATGGTCTGAAGAACTCCTTGCGGTGCTCCCACATACGCATCGGCACCAAGAAACATCGCGTATCCTGACGCTTCCCAACGTCAAGCAATCCGATCATTTGACCATCACTTATACCACATACCTCACACCTGAAGAGGCACAGCCCAAACTCTCCATTGAACTTGGTAAATCCGACGCCGATGCGCGTGCGCTTGCATGGCAAAGACTCCTACTCAACCTGTCACTCTACAGACATCCACTGACGGACCTCCTCACGTGGGCATCAAAAAAGCTTAAAAATGAACAAGATCCCGTGCGTGGTGCGTTCATTGCCCAACTCTCATGTACGCCAGCGATACGCTTTCAACATGAAGATGCACCTTTAATCACCAAGCTCATCACCAGTGTCACAGAAGCACGAGATACATCCTCAACGACAAAATACGCACTTGAAAAAGTGATGCGAAACCTCATCTATCATTATGCCTATACAGACCCAAACAGCCCATTGAGTCTGTGTGGCATGAAAGGAATTGAAGCCCTATCAAGACTGGGTAAACACGCGTACCACTTCTCAAACTTACGCCATACTGTATCCAGGGAATCGGCCAAAATCTTTGTCCAGATCTTGTCCCCCTTTCTCAAGGACACAAGCTCAAGAACGTATGATCACCACACCATCACATGTGCAACGAGCCTTTATGAAAAGGGACATGGGATTGAAGAGCTTGATGACCTGCTACACACCATCATGTGGAGCAAGTCCCCTGCACGTATTCAGGCAGCAGAACAATGGCTGCGCGATCCCAGCACGCGCAATGAGCGCATTGAACGCATGCTCGCCAAAGACTCGTCTGCGTTCACATTGCGCACTGTCTACACACATATATCAAAGCACAGACAAGACCTGCTTACGCCGCTGCTGAGCAACCTGTCACACAAGGGCCACTTCAACGAAGATGCCCGTGTACAAGGCATGCTCCCCGTCTTTTATGGCAACTACTTCTACCGCTGGAGCACGTCACAACAGCGCCTATACAAGGGCCTACTCATGGACATCATCCATGATACAGGACAGCAGCTATTCTCACGGACATCTCTGATCTCCACACTTGCATCCTTGCCTGTTGTGACGATGGATGATCTTACACCACTAATTCAACACGAGGACGTTCCGATTTGTGAAGCAGCGCTTGGCGCAACCATACGACTTGATCAGCCACAACCTGCACTTGAAGAGTTGTTGAACTACACACACGGCGACCGTGCGCGCGTTGCCATGTACGCCTTGCCAAAGCTCGCAAAACTCATTCAGGAAGAGACGCTACTCAAGGCGCTCCAGGGTATACTTGAACGTGATCACATCAAGGTCACCGTTCATAAGGAAGTCTTGCGACTTCTGGGCGCGATGAAATCTCAACAATCCAGTCAACTGATCCTGTCCACATGGCAACAGTCAGATCTTCACAAGGATACACGTATTGCTGCGCTTCATGCCGCACGACAACGTATTAATACGCCAGAAGGCCAGGAAATCCTCAAGCATGTTGCGCAACAGGACCTTCATGAAGACATCTTTATTGCCCTCCTCAGCTGGAGCTTTAACAGCATCCCCATAAACTACATCGCACCCTACATTCAATGGATGATGCCACTGGGGAGGCATGACAACCCCAAGCTCAGAGCAATCTTCTATCAAGCCGTTCAAAGTCAGCTCTGGGTGCTGCCCCTGAACACTTCGCTGCGACATGATTTTATCGCCCTCATTGAGGATGAGATCATGCACAAACACCAGCAGCGTTCACAGGATGCAGCAATCAACCTGCTCGTTTATGGCATGTACAAGGACGACATCAGAGAAAAATTAACAAAAATAATACAAACACTTATAAACAAAACACTGACTCAAAAAGAACATTCAGACATCACACAAGACAACCATGACCTTGTACGTTTACTCAAAGTCATACAGCGCCTGACACAACGACACACACACTACAGCAATGACCGCCACAAGAGCATCTTGAACGCCATCAACTGGCCTACGCAACATGTGGCGCTCGCACTCCCGATCGCCATTAAGACCCTCTTTATCGAGGCCAGTCACACGGAGCTCAATGAGGACACACTGGAACGTCTGGAGAACCTGTTACAAAAGGCACCTGATGCGTCCACCGCCACACATGCGCTCATGGCAACATCACTTCAAGTGAGACCCCTCACCGCAGCCCAACAACAAACACTCCTGAACAACATACGACATCTGCTTCAATCCAACGCCACCCCTGCACCGCTTAAACAGCTACTATTTGACCTGTTCATTCAGCTCGCCAAGCAGATGCAATGGCCAAGAGAATGGCGCATATTCTTACTTGAGTGCAGACAACTCCAATCAATCCCGCTATCATCACGCTATCGCGCCCAAATCACATCGTTTGACATCCTGTAAACACAAGGATTACCCATGACTTACGCAAGAAACTCACACTGCTCCTGGTGCGGACATCCATTTGGAGACCAGATGGACTGGCCAAGACAGTGCCAAAACTGCCAGAACACAAGCTACATCAACCCACTCCCTGTGGCCGTGGCACTGATTCCAGTCAAAGGTCGAGGAGTACTCGGCGTGCGACGTGGCATTGAGCCCAGAAAAGGTCAAGTCGCGCTGCCTGGCGGCTTTATTGACGTGGGAGAAAGCTGGCAAGAAGCCTGCGCACGTGAAGTCCTTGAAGAGATTAATATCACCATTGACCCGAGCAAAATCACGCTACTCACAGCACTCAGCGCTCCAGATGGCACATTACTCGTGATGGGCGTCGCGCCAGAAGTCGACGAGGATAGCCTGCCCGAGTTTCAACCCAACGCCGAGACGATGGAGCGCGTTATTATCACAGAGGAAGAGCCTCTTGAGCTAGCATTCCCCTTACATACACAGGCGGTTAAAGCATTCTTTAACAAAGCCTAACATCACCTGACACAGCCCAAAAGAGCGCAGGCGAGTGGTTTTTAAACCACTCGCCTGCGCTCTTTTGGGCTGTGTCAAATGATGAATCTATAAGCCTTCAACGCACTCTTCAATAAAACGCCCTTCAAGAGCACCTTCACGAATGATCTTGGCCTGTCCATCATGAATCTCAACAATGGTGGAGCCACCAAGAGACTGGAGGTCGCCATCTTCAAGGAAGTAGTCCACTTCGCGTGTAAAGTTCTTACGAATCTGTGCAGGAGAGGTTTCACCCCCCTTCTTCTCGCGGTTGGCGCTGGAAATAAGTAATGGGCGTCCAAACTCCTTGATCAAAGCTCTTAACCAGGATTGCTCGGGGATTCTCACACCGACCTTGTTTCCTCGACCACCATCAAGCTGCTTGGTGATCTTACGAGGCAAGTTTTTGTGTGTAGGAATGAGGAGCGTCAATGGCCCTGGCCAGAGCGACTCGGCGAGCTTCCATGCCACGGCGTCGATATCATCGGAGACATCGTGGAGCATCTCTTTATCACTGACGAATACAAGCGCGGGTGCCTTGCGCACACGACGTTTTGACTGAAATAACCTGGTCACTGCATCTTCATTTTGAAGGTCCGCCACAATACGATATGTGCCATTACAAGGAAGGCAGACAAGACCTCCTTGCTCAAGGGATTGAATAATCTGACGCCTTGCCTTCTTATCCTGATGAAATTCTTCAAGTTTTACAGTCTTCATAGTTTATTTCCTGACCTTTAATTACCAGATTCACAAGCTCTCCCACATGCGTATGGGAGATAAAAAAATAAAAGAGCGAACATCATCAAGACATTCACTCTTCAAGGATTTTCAACATACCAACTCCTTGTTTAACATCGACACCAATAGCGACTTCAAAGGGCCCATGTTGCGCACCAGAAAGCAGCACAGAGCAAAGGCCATGGATCCATGGTAAGAACTGTCAGCGAGACGTCAAGAGACGAACGAATATACAAACACTCTGGATGAAAAAAGAGGCGAGGGGTGGGCAAAAAATCTTCGATTTTTTGCCCGCCCCTCGCCTCTTTTTTCATCGCTACGCTCAACACATCACTGTGTTGGCGCAAGAATAAGCTCGGACAACGAGTATCCTCCACGCTTCACACCCACGGTCGCCACACCAGAATAAGCCGCGTCTGGCCCTTCTGCTCTGGCCCACACTTTGTATGTGCCCGCAGGAACTTCTGCCAAGATGCCACCACCT
>CATLTV010000356.1 GCA_950059285.1 uncultured Pseudomonadota bacterium
TGATTACAAGACTGCGTGAATGAGGGAGTCGAGCAGATCGGCGCAGGGCTCGTCAAACCTGTACGTGATCTGCGATGTGACAAGTGTTTCTTGCGGATTTATTTCTACCGTCGGAATTTGCGCGTGTGAGGCAGCAATGACAGGATGCGCTATGTAAGGGAATTGGCTGCTTGTGCCAATACTAAAGATCAAATCAAAACCCCGAGCAAG
This sequence comes from uncultured Pseudomonadota bacterium, assembly GCA_950059285.1. Classification (GTDB taxonomy): domain Bacteria; phylum Myxococcota_A; class Bradymonadia; order Bradymonadales; family Bradymonadaceae; genus CATLTV01. Next base: position 211 of record CATLTV010000356.1, read on the forward strand.
TTCGCGATCGTACGTGTTTACGGCCTCTTCAGGGAGTTGCTCTCCGAACAGAATAACATCAGGCCGAATCGGATTTTGACACGCTGGACAACTGGGCACGTTGGGCGTCTCGGGGAGATGTGCAAAGTCCTGGACTTCCTGTGTCCAGCCACAGTGAGGGCACAAAAGCGTTTGAATCGTGCCATGCATCTGAATCACATTTTTGCTGCCCGCTTTTCGGTGCAAGCCATCGACGTTTTGTGTCAGCGTCCAGATGCGTTTGTTTGTGGTGGTTTCGAGCGTGGCGATTGCGCGATGTGCTTTATTTGGCTGCGCTCCTCTACATGTACGTTCAATGTCACGGATGTGTCGCCATGTGATGTGAGGTTGTTGATGCCACATGGAGCCCGAGAGCGCGACCTCAATGGGAAAGCCTTCTTCAGTGGTAGCATCATGATACAGACCTCCCACGCCTCGGTAGGTGGGGAGCCCTGATTCTGCCGAGATTCCTGCACCTGTGATAAACAAGACAGAGTTTGATTCTTGCAGCAGTCGAGATACTATGGCTATCTTCTCAGCTCTTTGCATAAGGGTTGGCTCCACGATTTTATGTGTGTATTCAAATATTTAAATGTGAGGTTGTTATGACTGCTAGGAATCACGTGAACCGCTATAAAATGAATTATATCATAGCCTCGCTGCTGCTGTCTGCTTGCGGCAAATCTGAGACGCCCGAACCACAGGACAGTCAGGACCCTGCTGTGGGTGAGGAGATGGGTGCTTGTTATGGCAACCAGACGTGCAACGATGGGTTAAGCTGCGTGAATGACATGTGTGTCCTGGACGATTCAACAGACAGTATGGACATGGGGTCGCAGGACTCCACACAGGATGTAGATGACATGGCAGCCGAGCAAGATGCAGGTGTGGATATGCCTGATGCTGATATGTCCATGGCGGATATGATGATGGAAGAGGACATGTCCGAGCCCGAACGCATGCGTGTGATGGAGTCCGAGCCAAACGGTGGAGCAATGCTTGATGAGGTTGATCCTTTGAACGCCAACGAACTTGGTGTGGGAACTATCGGAGAGGCCAGCGATACGGATGTGTGGTTTGTGGATGTGCAACCAGGCAAGTTTTATAAAGTGAACCTGCACATTCCTGAAGGTTCGGAGCTTGATGCGCACCTTACGATTCTTGATGCAGGCCGCAATGATAAGAGCGCTGGAGAGGATTACGTCAAGATCGCGATCGCTGATGCTCCTGAAGGCGACGCATCGATGACATTTCTGACCATGGGCGAGGGTGGCTACTACATGATCGTACGTGATGCGAGAAATGTGGGTCCTCAGATGGCGTCTGTCGGCAGTGATGCGCACACCTATGAACTGAGTATGGATGAGCTTGGTATTCAGGATGTGCAGGGGAACACCTTGAGCTTTGATCGCACAGTAATCACCGATGCGCTTGAGAGCGCAGGCGACATCAAGGTGTATCCGTTCAGCGCCAATGAAGGCAACGAACTGGTCGTGGATATGGTAGCCAGCTCCGACGATATGGATGGGCGTTTGTTTATTTATTCAGACACAGAAAAAAGTTGGATTGCACGACAGGATGACAGGACCATTGATAATGTAAACCCGCTTGTAGATGCGCCACTGTTTGCTTCTGGCGTTATGTGGGTCATCGTCGAGAACACGCTCCCTGAAGCCACTGCGCTTGAATACTCGATTGCCGCAGAACTTGTGGTCGATTGAGGATGGTTCAGATGCACAAAAAGTGTACTCGCTCGCCATTTTGGAAAGTTGTCATGTGCATGACAGGTTCTTTATGAACCTATCAACACTCCCTAAGTGTCGTGTTGTGTTGAGAAGAAGTTGGCGTTGGGCTCGAGTTCATTGCTCTCATTCAAGCTATCCTGTGTGATTTGTTGAATGTGTTGTAGTCGTTTGTTGTAACGGTCAGAATCGGTGAGTGAGACGGGGGCCTGAGCATTATAGGGTTCAGGTTCACCTTCGCGATCTAGCTCTGATATTTGCTGAATGGCATCGATGGCTGCCTGTGTGGGATCGATGAGTGCAGGAGGGGTGACTGTTTTATCGAGGATGGCGCGTCGCATGTGTTGATAGGTTTGATTGGGGGGCGTGGTAATGCCCTCAATATATCCCATGGCGAGCGTGTCCGGTGTGAATTTTGCGAGGTCGACGAAGGTCGGTGCGTGGTCAGGAGAGGTCTGTGTGTAGAGTTGTGGGCGGTTGTAGAGGTGGGGTTGATCGTGGTTTTGACTGACAATCCCAACGACACCGCTATCAAGCTCTACACAGGTTCCGCGTGGATAGATTCCCAGCGTGGTGCAGATGAGTTTGAGGACGAGCTTTTCCGCAGGTGATTCTGCGCTCTTGATAAGCAGAGCCAGGACATCATCGATGGAGAACGTTTGATCACGTTCAAGCTCATCCACAGAGAGCAGTTTCTGGAATGTCCATGATGTGGCAATGATAATCGCTTCAAGGCTGGGGGCGACTTTTCCATTGTAGGGCATGCCAGTGCGATGTCTGTTGAGCAACGCAAAGACCTCGGCGTTGAGCGCCGTGCGGCGCAGGCTACGTTCGTAGAATCCCGTATTGTGTGTGGTGAGGAGCGCTGCGCGTGTGCTGAGTCCGTCAAGTTGAGCGGGGGAGAGGATGACATCGGGGCCATCTTCTCCAAAGGGGTCATCCTGTTTGATTTCAAATACAAGGTGTTGTTGGGGGAGTCCCATGTGGATGCAGCACATGGCGAGGTCCATGATGTTGCGAGGATCTTGCGTGAGGTTCTGGTAGGTGAGGGTGGCGACGATGGTGGTTTGCACGCTTAACGCAATAGGGTCGTTGCGCGTGGGGCGTGCTTCAAGTGCCTGAATGAGTTCACCAGGGTTGCTCTGACTGAGCATGACGAGCTGTTGAATCGCGCGTTTGAGCAGAGTGGAGTAAGGGAAGTGTCCTCGTTTGCCTGACTCCAGTGTGTAGGCGAGCAAGATTCTGGTGGTGGCGAGGCTCTGTGCGATCTTGAGAGTGATGCTCTGATCATCTTTATCCGAGTCGAGGAGGAGGGCGGACAGGTCCACGCTCTGGAGTGTGATCTGGTCGGATATTTTGAGCGTGGACTGGGTATGGTGCGAGGTGGAGCGTCTTAGCTCATGGAAGGTGTGCAGGAGTTTCTGAAGGTCTGCCTGCGAGACATCGCGAGACACCTGAATCTGGTTAAATGAAATGGAACGTAGCAAGTCGCCAAGTTCGCGAAGCGCCTCGTAGGTGTCTCGAGAGGCTTTGAGAGCCTGGCCATTGATAAAGATATCATCCTGGACAAAGAGCGCTTCAAGTGATTGATCTTCAAAGACAAAGATGTCTTTCATGTGGAGCGCTGCGTTTTCCACGCCACGTTGAACCGCTTGATTGTCAAGCTTGTGCATGGTGACCAGCTTGATAATACGAAAGAGCGACATGACAAAGAGTTCATGACGTTTGCTTTGAGATTCGAGGTTTTGGTTGGGATTCATGATGACCAGACGATGTTATGATGTGCGTAGTTTCTGAAGTGTTTGTTCGGCAAACTCCTGTACGGCCTTGCTGTTCCATGGTCGTCGTTTCATGGCATCTTCAAGCGCCTCATAAACCTCGGGGCAGGGTGGGAGTGTGGACAGCATTTCAATGGCGAGCTGTCGAGATGTGTTGTGAACCTTTCCCATGCTGTGATTGTTAAGCAGGATGATTGATTTATCGCGTGCCACGTAAGGCGCATGTTCCTGAAGAAGCTCCATAATCAGGCGACGTTCGGAGTAGGGTTTGGCAGAGAAAAGTTGGGGGTGCGTGTGTTGTTCAAGGACTGTCGTTAACGTGTTGATCGGGTGTGTCTTGACCTGCTGTAGTGTGCGAATGCGTGTCTCGGGGGCTTCAAAGCTCAGGAGCCTTGTGAGCAGATTTGCTGCATGTGCAGGGTGGCGTTGTGCAAGCCATGTGTAGGTTTCAAGGAGAAGATCAGGAGACACCTCGGCATGCTCCACGATTCGGGTTATGGCGCGCAATGCCTCTTCACCTTGAAGTGTCTGTAGATGCTTTAGCAGTAGCCTTGCATGAGGGATGTGCACATGCAAAAGCAGCTCTCCTACATCATCAGGAGAGGTGTGCGCGTGAATCGTGATATAATGGTAGAGCAAGGAGACCGTATTTTTATGGTTTTGTACCTCTGGGTACAGTGTGCACACCTGCTTTAGTGCGCGATGATCAAGGTAGGTGAGGAGTGTTTTGAACTGGTTTGTGTGCTCGAACACAAGCTCGGAGTGCTTCTGGAATTGTGCAAAGAGGCGCTCAATAATATCGGGTGTAAACAGATGTTGTGTGAGCGAGCGCCGTTGCTCCTTCTGTTGTGATGAGAGCACCAGTTGGCTATAAAAATCAATCAGATGTGCAGCGCTTTTTTGCCTCGAGTAGCGTGTGAACGCCACGGAGAGCGCCTGACGAAAGCGTTGCTGTTCTGATGGTGGGATGCGTTGGTCTTCATAGACTTGCATGAGTGTGTAGGGCGCTCGCTGTGTGAGTGAACCACGAGGCATGGAGAGTACGCCCGAGAGCTTGCCAAGATCTTGTTTTGATATCAGTGGCTGAGGGTTCAGGGTGGCATTTGCCTGTGGATACTCGGGGCGATAAAGCTTGCTCTGGAGCTCGGTCATGCCTTGTGGCCCAATGGCGAGCATGAGCTGTGCGCGTTGCATGTGTGTGGCCTGAACATCTTCAAGTCGTAGC
>CATLTV010000357.1 GCA_950059285.1 uncultured Pseudomonadota bacterium
GAGGGGAGCGTTGGTTAAGGGACTGGTTCTGCTGGTTTTTTAGGTTTGAATGAGCGCATCGTGATGCGTGTTTATAGAGAACAATCAGGCCCATATCGTGGGCCTGGTGATTGATAAAACAGGATAAGAGAGACATGTTAAAGATTAGCAACCTCAATGTCATGGTTGAGCGCACACGCATCCTGCGTGGCGTGGATTTCGAGGTCAAGGCAGGTGAAGTACACGCCATCATGGGTCTGAACGGCTCGGGCAAGTCAACCCTCGTCAAGACACTCGCCGGCCATCCTCATTACGAGGTTACCGCAGGCAACGTGGACTTCATGGGAACTGACCTCCTTGAGCTTGAGCCCGATGAGCGCGCCAAGGCTGGCTTGTTCCTCGCGTTCCAGTACCCCGTTGAACTCCCTGGTGTGTCCAACATGAACTTCTTGCGTCAGGCTCTGAACAGCGTGCGTGAGTATCGCGGTGAAGAGGAGCTTGATCCTCTTGAGTTTGATGACTACGTGCGCGAGTGTTTGAAGGTCGTGGACATGGACCCTGCGTTCCTTGACAGGAGCGTCAACGTGGGCTTCTCGGGCGGCGAGAAAAAGCGTAACGAGATCCTTCAGATGGCGGTCCTTCAGCCCAAGCTTGCCTTGCTCGATGAGACCGACTCTGGCCTCGATATCGATGCTTTGCGCACCGTGGCAGATGGTGTCAACAAACTCTCCAACGAAGACAACGCAGTCGTGCTGGTGACACACTACCAGCGCCTGCTCAATTACATCACACCTGACTACGTGCACGTGATGATGAATGGTCAGATTGTGAAATCTGGTCCAAAAGAGCTCGCACTTGAGCTTGAAGAGCGTGGCTATGACTGGATCGCACAGGAGCAACAGTCATGACACATACGGGATCTGAAGATACAAAAAAGGAGTCCGTGCTGGAGCACGCGCTTGATGGTTTCATCCGTCAAGGCGAGCGCCTTGAAGGCACAGGTGGATTCCCAACGAAGAAGCATGAGGAGTGGCGTTTTGTACGTCTGAAGTCTCTCGTGGCGCCCGAGCGTTACGAGGTGGCTGATGCAGCAAAAGATCCTGCCACCGCGCTTGATGCAACTCAACGCGCCGAGCTTGATGCAAAGCTTGAGGAGATCCTTGTCTCCGAGGCAAATGGCGCGCTTGCCGTGTGCATCAATGGTGTCTGGAGCGAGAGCTTGAGCACACTTGATGGCCTCAATGAGGGCACATCCGCTCAGGTGGTTTCGTTCTCACAAGATGTTGAACTTGTGGGTGAATTGTCTGGTCTTGTGCAAGACGGTAAGGATTACTTTACCGCGCTTAATGATACCTCATGGCAGCAGACACTCAAGGTGAGCGTCAACAAGGACACACATGGAGGATGTCTTCATGTGGTGTATGTGGATGCGCCCGCATCAGGCAGTGCTGTGTTGAGCGTGCCGCGAGCTTACGTCCACGTGCAGCGTGGTTCCAAGTTTGCGCTCGTGGAGGACCATATCTCACTGGGAGAGGGTGTCAGCACCATGATTCCTGTGGTTGAGGTGTCTCTTGAGGAGAATGCACGTTGTGACCACACGAAAGTGCAGCAAAATCAGTTGGAAGCGCATCATGTCGCGCGACACGCGATCAAGATCGTGGAAGGCGCGCACTATGCGTCCTGCACATTCCACATGGGCGCGCAGCTCTCACGACAGGATATGCACGCCGAGATTGCAGGTGGAAACACCAACTGTGAGCTTCACGGACTTGCGCTGATTGATGGTCAGCAAGTGTCCGATACACACTCCGTGATGAATCATGTGCATGCACATGCGCAGAGCGATCAGGTGCACAAGTGTGTGGTTGGTGGAAAAGCTCACGCCGTGTTCAATGGTAAGATTTTCGTGCGAGAGGGTGCGCAGCAAATTGATGCGTTCCAGCTTAACCGAAACCTCTTGCTCAGTGACCGCGCACAGGTGGACACAAAGCCTCAGCTTGAGATCTTTGCTGACGATGTCAAGTGCTCTCATGGCGCGACGATCGGCCAGCTTGACGAAGATCAGCTATTCTATTTACAGGCACGTGGCGTTGCAAAGGATGAGGCCCGTGCTCTGTTGACCTATGCTTTCGCTGCCGAACTTGTGGACAAGGTGCCACAGCTTTCCGTGCGAAAGCGCGTTTCTCAGATGATTCTTGAGAAGACCACATACTAAAACGCAGAGGGGGCTGTGCTCACAGCCCCCTCTGTACATGGTTAAACGCTCTGGAAAAGAGCTATTTAGCTTTTTGCGTTTTGGGGTTAAGACATAGGGTGTCGTGAACAAAAAGTCGTCGTCGAGGAATCACCACCATACGTTTTAGGCAAGAGAGGTGCTTATGACCTGTCCTAACCAAGAAAATCGCATTCATTCAGGCCAAGATGGAGAGCTTGTGAAAGAAGGTAGCGATACCCGCTCATTTGATGAGCTTCGTAAGGATTTTCCAATCCTTGAACAGGAGATTCAGGGCAAGCCGCTGGTCTATTTGGACAGCGCTGCATCAAGCCAGATGCCCATGTCTGTGATCAACTCCTATGTAGATTACCACACCAAAATCCACTCCAATGTGCACCGTGGCGTACACACCTTGAGCCAGCGCGCGACGCAGGCGTATGAGGACGCCCGCAAGAAGGTCGCGAACTTTATTGGCGTCGAGGATGACAACACCTGCGTCTTTGTTCGGGGTGCAACCGAAGGTATTAACCTCGCCGCGTACGCATGGGGCGATGATCACGTGCATGAAGGCGATGTGATCCTTGTGTCTGTGCTTGAACACCACGCAAACATGATCCCCTGGTGTCGGTTGGCAGAGCGCACAGGCGCAGTGATCAAGCCCATCCCCATGAACGAGAAGGGCGAGCTCAAGCTGGATGTGTACAGAAGCTATCTTGAGCAGGGTGATGTGAAGATGGTGGCGATTGGTCATGTCTCCAACACGCTCGGTACGATTAATCCTGTCGAGGAGATGATCGCGTTGGCGCACACGCATGGTGCGCTTGTGATGATTGATGGATGCCAGGCGGCACCTCACCTCAAGCTCGATATGAAGGCGTTGGATGCAGACTTCTACACGTTCTCTGCACACAAGATGTACGGGCCAACAGGCATCGGAGTGTTGTACGCCAAACGTGAAATTCTTGAATCCATGGGACCCTTTATGACAGGTGGTTCCATGATTGATACCGTGAGTTTTGAGCACGGCATCACCTATGCCGAGGTGCCCGAGCGGTTTGAGGCTGGTACACCTTCCATCGCTGCTGCGGTGGGTTTTGGTGCGGCAGCTGATTATGTCGCAGGTGTGGGGCGTGAGCGCATCGCAGAGCATGAGCACGCGTTGCTTGTTGCTGCGACCGAGATGCTGAAGTCCAAGCCTGGAAGCCAGATTTTTGGTGAGGCAAAGCACAAGGCGAGCGTGATTTCATTTGGTTTTGAAGGCATGCATGCGCAGGACATTGGTACATTGCTTGATAGCTGTGGTGTGGCGGTTAGAACGGGCCGTCACTGTGCCGAGCCTGTGATGGATGCGATGGGCATTCGTGGCACTGCACGTGCGAGCTTTGCACTTTACAGCAACATGGATGATGTCGAGGCGTGGAGTGATGCGCTTGATTTTGTCATTGATATGTTGTCCTGAGAGTTTTTAAAACAGGGGCAGCCTTTGCGCTGGCTGCCTTGTCTTCCTCTGGTCCGTCAGTCAGGGGAGGGTATGATGATACAAGGCGCAAACAGGTAATAGACGATGAAGATAGCTGAGATTGAGTACACCCCAAACCCGAACGCTGTGAAGTTTGTGCTCAAGGAGTCCGTGACACCGATGGGTGTGACGCGTTCCTTTGACTCCATTGAGAGCGCCAGTAGCTCTCCGCTTGCGCAGAACATTCTGGCGATCGATGGCGTGCTCACTGTATTTTTTGCGGACCGCTGGCTCACTGTGACCCAGGATGGTCAGCGCGACTGGCCCGAGCTGTTGCGTTCCATTGCACAGCCCATTCGTGCGGCCGAGCCTGAAGACGCGTTGGTGGGCATGGAGGAGCAGTTGGCCGAGGCGGGTTATGATCCGTCCATCGTGGGTGAAGGGCTTGATGATCCTCGCGTACCCATGATTCGTGAGGTGATTGATGAGCACATCATGCCATTCTTGCAGAGTGATGGTGGTGGCCTTGAGATCGTGGGTCTTGTCAACGATCAGCTTGTGATTCGTTATCAGGGGGCGTGTGGTACATGTCCCTCGAGCCTGACAGGTACGCTGATGGCGATCGAGAACCTCGTGCAAATGGAGGTTGATCCCGAGCTTGAGGTGATCACGGTATAAGTAGTAAACGTAACATCAGGGCACAAATTGAGCATCAATTTGTGCCCTGATGTTACGTTTTGAGTGGCTTTTGCACAAATTGAGCATCAATTTGTGCATTTATGTTTAAAGAGACGACACAATAGGTTTGGATACGATGTCTAGCATTGAAGAGACACAGCAGAGCATTATCGATGAATTCGCAGGGATTGGTGACTGGCAAGATCGTTACAGGAAGATCATTGCTATGGGCAAGGAGCTGCCTGAGATAGACGAGAAGTACAAGCTTGATGAGAACCTGATCAAGGGATGTCAGAACAGGGTTTGGCTGCACGCCGAGCTTCAGGATGATGGCACGGTGCTCTATCTTGCTGACAGCGAGGCGATGATTGTGCGTGGCTTTGTCGCATTGCTTGTGCGTTCTTACTCGGGCCACACGCCTGACGCCATCCTTGAGACTTCTCCACGCTTTATTGAGGAGCTTAATCTTGGTGAGAACATTTCATTGAACCGCGCCAATGGTCTTGCCTCAATGGTCAAGCAGATCAAGCTTTATGCGATGGCATTCAAGGCATTACAGGCCAAGATGAAGTCGTAGTTTTTCGGCATCGACAAGCAAAAGAGGCGGGGGCGGCCTGTGTTTAAACACAG
>CATLTV010000358.1 GCA_950059285.1 uncultured Pseudomonadota bacterium
CTTCACCTTCGTGGAGTATTACCTTGCGCGTGGCATGAACATCGATGACTTTGCGCCAAACCTCTCGTTCTTCTTCTCCAACGGCATGGACCCCGAATACACCGTGCTCGGCCGCGTTGCTCGCCGTATCTGGAGTGTGGCCATGCGCGAGATGTATGGTGCAAACACACGAAGCCAGAAGCTCGGGGACCACATCCAGACCTCGGGTCGCTCACTGCACGCGCAGGAGATCGACTTCAACGACATTCGTACCACACTTCAGGCGTTGCTCGCGCTATTTGATAACTGCAACAGCTTGCACACCAACGCGTTTGATGAGGCGATTACCACACCCACCGAGCACAGCGTGCGCAGGGCGATGGCGATTCAGATGATCATCAACCGTGAGTTTGGTCTTGCCAAAAACGAGAACCCCAACCAGGGCTCATTTATTGTCGAGGAATTGACCGACCTTGTGGAAGAGGCCGTGCTCTCCGAGTTTGACTCCATCAGTCAACGTGGTGGTGTGCTTGGCTCGATGGAGCTTCAGTACCAGAGGTCAAAAATCCAAGATGAATCAATTCTTTATGAGATCAAGAAGCACAATGGCGAGATCCCGATTATTGGTGTGAATACGTTCCTTGCTGATGAAAAGGATGATGTGGAAGAGGTTGAAAAGCTTGAGCTTATCCGTTCAACGGATGACGAAAAGCAAACCCAGCTTCGTAACCTTGCTACATTCAAGGAAGAGCACGTAGACGATGCAGAGCAGGCGCTTCAGAACTTGCGCAAGGTTGCTCTGTCTGGTGGAAATATCTTCGCCGAGTTGATGAACACGGTACGTGTTGCTAGTCTTGGACAGATTACGAGCACCTTGTACGAGGTCGGTGGTCAGTACAGGCGCTCCATGTAAAGTTGTGTGGAGATGATTTTCTCTTTTTGTTCATCCAGTGATTGATGTGTTTGTAAAACGTATAACAAACAACACCACAACAAACGCGGCGAGCGGGTGGCCACCCGCTCGCCGCGTTTGTTGTGGTGTTGTGTTTTTCCTCCTGTGGGAGCGATGAAAACCCCTTTGTTCTCGTGCCTTATGTGCGTCCTGATGCTTCTGCTGATATGTCAGGCGCTCGGGTTCCTGATGAGGGGAGTGTCTGGGAGGATGATCCTTATTTTGAGGATCGCCAGCCCTGTGAAGCCGACTACGTCGCGTGTTCTTTTTCTGGCGGCGTGGGGGCGTGCGTCTCGGGGTATTGCAAGCTTGTCGCATGTGAGGAAGGGCGAGGAGATTGTGACTCGGATCCTACCAATGGATGTGAGGCGGACCTGACGATTGCTTCAAGTTGTGGTTCATGTGTTACGCAGTGTGATGAGCTTGCAAGCTGTCAGCAGGGAGACAATGGCTACGTGTGTAGCGTGGGGGTGGTGTGTCCTCAGGGAACATATGACCTGGATGACCGCAGTGAGAATGGCTGTGAGCTTGACTCCGAGGTAATAAACAGCGTGGAGCCACAGCCTGTGAACTCGGGCGTGGCGTTGATGCAACGTGTGGATGTGTTGGAGCGTGGTGATGATCGCAGCCTTCAGGGGATGGTAGTTGGCTTTGATACACGTGGTCAGCAGGTGGCATCCAGTTATCAATTCTCATCAGGCGATCCTCTTGTGGTCAAAGATGATGGCGAGCCTTATGATGGGAACTCATTATCACTGGAGATGTTTGAGCGCGAAGATGGTGTCGTGGGGGCGTTTGATGCCTGGGGACATGGCGCATACATGTACTTGCATCAGGCCGATGAGCAGGGCATTGAGAGGCTGAGGGTACATCGCTTTGAACAGGAGCAATGTGGTAGTCTTTTCAATGGTATACGCGATGGAGTTGTGTGGGATAGTTCTCTTCTTGGCCAGCGCTATGGCGTGATTGGAGAGCATGAATACATTGATGTCAGGCCATGTGATGAGGAGGCGCTGTGTGTGAATGAGGACATGGCGTTTGGCGCGGCGGATTACTTGCGCTGGTTTTATCCTTATGAGGATGATGGCGCGCTTGAGCTTCGTGGTACACATGCGGATGCCATGTACAGGTTCTCGGAGCAAGAGGTTGCACAGTGTGTGCAGTGTGCGGTGGATTTAACCACGGGCTCGCTGCGTGAGCCGCGCGCATGTTTTGAGCCCGAGACCTGTGGGCTGGACTTTGATGCGGATGCGCAATGTGATCCTGTCTGTGGTGGTACGTCCGTGAGCTGTCCTGACTTCTCGATTTCAAGGGTGGTCTTTAGCTCCGAGAGTGAGCGATTTTATGTGGTGACACGGCGTGGTGTTGTGGTGTTGCGCCATGATGGACAGGTCTGGGTGCCAGAGGCGCGTCAGGAAGGAATGTTCTACACGGACAGGATCGAAGGCGGGCAATTTATTGATGCTGTGGTGGTCAGGAATGGCGATGTTGAGCGTCTGTTTTTACTGCACAATCAGGGGTTTGTAAGGGTTGTTGATGTGAGTCTGAACAGCCCTGTACGCATTGTTCCAGCACATCCTGATATACCTGTATCACTGGGCAACCTTGATGGTCGTGGCGTGATTGATTTTATCGCACGCGATGCGGAGACGTTCTTCCTGGTCGATCCTTATGAGACGTTGCTTGTGCACTTGAATGGTGTAGATCATAAGCGCTATGTGATTGAGCTTGAACAGGATTTTTCAAGTGGTGGATTCTTTGGTGGTCTGCGCTTGAGTGATGGCAGCGTGGCGTTACTCAGGCAGGAGTATGGTTTGTTGCAGTCCTTGTATTTCAGGTAAGGTGGATATGAAGCCAGTTGCGTTTGTGCATGTATCAAGGGTTCGAGAGGGTGATGATTACTGGGGAGGCTATATCTCGGAGCTGCATCTGGCCGATCATTTGTCCGAGGAGAGTTTGAACGGTCTTGATGAGTTCAGTCACATTGAGGTGATCTTTATGTTTGATAAGGTCGCTGATGAGAAGGTGTGTTGGACATCGCGTCATCCGAGGGGCAGGGCGGACTGGCCCAAGGTGGGTATTTTTGCACAGCGAGGCAAATCAAGGCCAAACAAGCTTGGGTTATCAAGGTGTCGTGTGCTTGAGGTGAGCGGCAGGGTCATTCGCGTTGAGGGACTTGATGCGCTGGAGGGGACGCCTGTGTTGGACATCAAACCCTGGATGGAAGAGTTTTCCGTGCGAGGGGAGGTTCAACAACCTGACTGGTCACATGAGTTGATGACACATTACTACGATGATTTTGAGTAATGTGAAGTTGTTGAATATTTTGGTTTTTAAGAGGGGAGTGACAGTTTCATACTTTTGAAATGAATAAGAGCAACCGTCAACACCGTAGGAGATGTGATGAACGACGATAATACGCCGCAGCCATGGGCGCTTGATGCTCATCGAGAGTCCTTGATCTGGGCTGCGAATATCATTGAAAAAGCTGATGTATTGCTCATTGGTGCAGGTGCTGGGATGAGTGTCGACTCAGGTGTACCTTATTTTCGTAGCAAGCGTGGTTTTTGGAAGACATATCCTCCCGCTGAAAAATTGGGTGTGAACTATGCAGATATTGCAAGTGGTCCGTGGTTCCACCAGGATCCTGCGATGTCCTGGGGGTTTATCCTTCATTGCAAGCGTCTTTTTGAACAACATGAACCTCATGAGGGGTATCATATCCTCAAGAGGTGGGCAGACAGTAAGGAGACGAGCTGGGTATACACATCCAACGTCGATCGATACTTTCATCGTGTAGGTTTTCAGCCCGAGCGCATCACTGAAATTCATGGTTCTGATCTCAGATTGCAGTGCACAGTTCCATGTTGTCGTGAGACTTGGGATGTGGACTGGAGCACGTTGGATATGGATGAGGATACACTCCAGCTCACCACACCACCTCCTCGATGTCCTTACTGCAATGAGCTTGCTCGCCCAAACGTGCTCATGTTTTGCGATCAACGCTGGATTGGCGACGCCACACGCGAGCAAGAAAACCGCATGACCACCTGGCTTAATGCTCAGAGGGGGAAGTCTGTTGCAGTCATTGAACTTGGCGCTGGCACCATAGTTCCTAATGTACGCTTTCAGTTTGAACGTTACGCGCGCGCTTATGGCACGCGCTTGATTCGCATTAACCTCAGCGAACCTCAGGGCAATGAAGATACGCTTGGTATCGCTCTCCCTGCGCTCACATCCTTGAGAGCAATGAATCAGCTTTTATTGTGATGTGTATTGGGCGCCGTGGCTGTTGATGATGAGTTGACCCAAAGTTCAATTACCAGATGGATTCTTTCTCAGTAGTAGGTTTTGGACCATGAACAGCACCACACAACTTGCTCTTCTCTGGAATACCTTACACTCCGCTCAGAGGAGTCTTTCTCACCTTGAGAGAGAGTTGAGTAAGATGGTGCAATCTGATGTGGAGAGGTTCATCGTTCTGTATCGTTGGGCATCTTGGGAGGTTTGCTATCCATGGGATGGCATCGCAGTGACTGATTTAGCTCATCTTTCTGAGTCTTCTACTGAAGACTTTTGTGACTGGATTGTTTCGCAGGGTTATCACGCTTGGTTATATGCATGTGCTCAGGATAATCATCCTGCGCAACTTTACGCCTTCAGAGACAAATCTACCTCGTTCAAAGGATTTCAGTTGGGGGTGTGGAGTCTTGATGTCGACGCGCGATATTGTGGTTATCAAAGTCCTTTCTGCCTCGCGGTCAGGTTCCTACAGATCAAGTTCAACGTAGATTATTGGGAACACGCCAATGAGCTTCACGATCGTTACGAGCCTGTTATTTGTTGATGGTTAGTCACAGTACACAGCACAAAAGCTCGCTGAACCAGCCTCGCTACAGTTTCCAGCTTGATGTCACATATGAGTGAGCCACTTCGATGACCGAGCTAACACACGATGGGCTCGCAGGTTAGCTCACATGTGGCGTGTGCGAAAAAAGAGGTAGGCGGGGGCGGGCAAAAA
>CATLTV010000359.1 GCA_950059285.1 uncultured Pseudomonadota bacterium
TCAATGGACTCCCATATCACTTGCTCGGTACACGGTGTTTGGTGTGTGGAATGACCCGGGTACTGGGCGTACCTATGCTGTGGGTGGAATTGGTGCGCGAAGCGGCTTTGTGTGGGAGCGTGTTGCAGGCAGTGAAGAGTGGCGTGCGCTACGACTGCCTGCGGCCATGCCCAAGCTTGCCAACGAAGCACATGCTGGGCTCTTCAAGGTTTGGGGCGATGCCAAAGGAACAGTCTGGTTTGTTGGTGCGAGCGGTACAGTGCTCAGACGTCAAGGCGATGGTGAGCTCGAACTGATTGAGACACCAACGAACCACACGCTTTTTACGGTCACTTATGACCCATATACTGAGCGTGCGCTTGCTGTTGGTGGTGCATCCTCGGGCGTGATGCTTTCTATTTCTGAAGACAAGGCAGAGCAGATCGAGTTGCCTCCTGCTACGCCACTTATCCAGGGGATTTCTCCTTCCCCTGATGGATCTGTGGTTGCTGTCGGGGCGCGTGCCACAACGCTTTCGCGCGTGTCACAACAGGTTGCCTGGGACTCTCCCATGTGGGGTGAGGCAGAACTTGAAAACAGTGTTGATTCTCTTCATGCAGTGTGGGTTGATCCTCAGGGTGGTGTCTGGAGTGTGGGCGGTGATGTGCTCTCCGCAACGCTTTCACAAGGTGTTGTATTGTATCGTGGGGCGCAGCAGGTTGAACCTGTGGCGAGCACACCGCAACCAGTTGAACCGCCTGTGGGCACATGCCCAATAGAGCATGTACGCCGTGGCTCTCACAGTCATGTGGCGCGACGTTGGGTTGAGCAAAACCTGGATGCGATTCGTCGCACGTTGCCTCAGCCTGGCGTACATGCGCGCAACCTTTATCACCTCTCCGTCACTCTCTTTGATGCGTATTCAGCAAGTTCTCAGAGGTTTGATCCTCTGGTGTGGGAAGGTGTGACGGAACCTGTAGTTTCTGTCGCCGAGCGTGATGGCATCATGAGTTACGCTGCGCACACCTTGTTGACACATCGTTATCGCAACGAAATTGGCGGGGAACTCACGCTGTCATGTCTTGATGACACATTACGCGATCTTGGGTTTGATCCTGATTCTGATGACGCTGTTGCTGTACGTGGACGGGCGATTGGTCAGGCTGTGATTTCTCGCTTCGCAGAGGATGGCTCGCTGGAGTCAGCACACTACCAGTCCTCTGATTACACACCTCCAAACCCTCCTTTGGAGGTTGATGAGCCTGGCCTTTATGTGGACGACCCCACGCGATGGCAACCTCTCGACCTGGCCATTGCGGTGAGCCAAAATGGTCTGCCTCTTGGGTCGGGTGTACAGGGGTATATTGGACCTCACTGGGGTAACGTTGAGCCCTTTGCATTGACCAGAGAGAATGACGACGATCTGTATTTTCCTCAGGCCACTCCCCTTGATGATCTTGTCATGTTGCGACCTTATGTCGTGGATGTCATTCGGAAGACGTCATGGCTGACCCCGCAGCATCAAGAGATGATTGATACATCTCCTGCCAGTTATGGAAACAATCCTCTGGCAGAGGATTTAAACCAGGGTTACGGCATGAATCCAGTGACGGGGCGGCCATACCGACCTACATGGACTCGGCGTAGTGATTTTGGGCGAGTGCTCGCCGAGTACTGGGCTGACGGGCCAGATTCAGAGACACCTCCAGGTCACTGGAATGTCATTGCCAATGAGGTGATGGATCGACCCGACTTTGAGTGGCAAGAGGTGCCTGGTGTGGCGGTCGACTCTGAGCTTGAGTACGCGTTGCACCTGTATCTGATTCTCAATGGTGCGTTGCATGATGCAGCTATCGCAGCATGGCAGCTCAAGCGTTACACCGAGTCAGCAAGGCCAATTACGCTGATTCGTTGGATGGCCATGCAGGGTCAGAGTTCTGATCCCATGGCAGCAAGTTATCATGAGTCAGGACTGCCTTTGATTCCTGGTCTCATTGAGTTGATTTCGTCGGAGTCAAGCGCACCGGGAGGGCCTCATGAGCATCTCGCGCCCTACGTTGGTGAGCTTGCTATCTTGAGCTGGCCAGGAGCACCAGGAGATGCATTGAGGCGGACTTCTCCACAGGCATGGATACGTGCTCAGGAGTGGAGCACATATCAGCCACGCACGTTCGTAACACCTGCGTTTCCTGGATACGTGTCAGGGCACAGTACCTTTAGCCGTTCAGCTGCCGAGGTGCTCAGCGTACTGACAGGCTCTCCATTCTTCCCTGGTGGGCTACATGAGTACATTGCTCATCCTGGTGAGACGCTTCGTTTTGAAAATGGTCCAGGCCAACTCGTGCGCCTGCAGTGGGCGACCTATTTTGATGCCGCAGATCAGGCAGGTCAGTCACGTATTTGGGGCGGAATTCATATCGCTCCAGATGATTATGATGGGAGGAGAATTGGTGCTCAGGTTGGCGCAACCGCGCTCACATGGGGCCAGAATAACTTGAATTCTCTCTCCTCAATTCCTTTGAATAATTCTTCACAATAAACACAAAACCAACATCGATTCACTGCGTGAATGTGGTGATGTATCCGTTCTTTTTACGAGAGTTTTATGAGACATTTTTATTCGATTCTATCCTTGCTTACTCTGTCTTCGTTGATGTTTTCGGCCTGTGGTCAAGATGCTTCTGAGGCAGGTCCACAAGGGGCTACAGGCCCCCAGGGTGTGGCTGGTCCTGCTGGAGAGTCCTGCCGTATTGTAACCAGTGATGAGGGCGTGTCCTCCTTGACCTGTGATGATGGAAGCTCCTTTGAGCTTGCACAATCAACGGAGTCAGGTTCCTGCTCCGTATCATCGTCTGAAGAAGATGGCAGCGTTGAGATTATCTGTCCTGATGGCAGTCGTGCGAGTGTACCTTCAGCCACCTCGGGCGAAGATGGTGCTGCGTGTCGTCTTGAGGAGCGCGATGATGATGCATTGTATCTTGTGTGTGATGAGGGGGGAGAGGTTGAGCTACGCCCAGCAACATCTTCACCAACCGATCCTGGTCCCACATTAACATTGCTGGCGGGCGTAACCTCCGTGGGTACTTCCGATGGTATTGGCGAAGAGACACGTATGGATGGTGCTCTGGATGGGACCTTTGATGCTCAGGGGGACTTCCTCTATTTTGTAGACACATTTAACGGCACAATTCGTAGATTTGGTGTGCGTACACAACGTGTGGTGACGCTGGCAGGAACGCCTGGCCGAAATGGCGTGGCGGATGGTGTGGGGGAAGATGCATCGTTTGACGGGCCACGCGGGATCGCGTTGCACCCCGATGGTGAGCGTATCTTCATTGCCGATGGCTTCAATTGCACCATTCGCCAACTTAATGTGAGTACTCGTCTTGTCACAACATTGGCAGGTTCGGCGGGGAATTGTGATGCTGTGGATGGTCCCCTTGATCAAGCGCGCTTCCGCTTGACGATTGGTATGGTAATGGGACCTGGCGGGCGATACTTGTATCTGTCAGATCGCGGCAATAACGTTATCCGTCGCATCGATCTTCAGGAACAGCGTGTGGAAACGGTAGCTGGAGAACTCCCCACAGGGTCTCCAGGCGACGTGCGTGGAGCTGTTGATGGTGTGGGGCAGGTTGCTCGATTCAGTGGACCTGGTGGAATTGATATTTCAGAGGATGGTCGCACTCTTTATGTAAATGACACATTCAACAATACAATTCGTGCCGTGTCGCTGGAGGATCAGAGCGCTACAGGTGGCCCGGACCTCTTTGAGGTATATACGCTTGCGGGTATGGCTGGTGAGTCTGGAGATGTTGATGGTGTAGGCGATGCCGCCCGATTCCGACTTTCTCAGGGACTTACGCGTCTTGGTGGGCAGCTCTACGTGGCTGGATTCCATGGCACAATTCGTCGTATTGATCCTCTTTCTGGATTGGTGACCACTGTGGCGGGTTCAACTCAGGAGTCAGGTTCTGCCGATGGGCCTGCTTATGACGCTCGTTTTGGTGTGTCCTTTGGACTGATTGCCTCACCTGATGGACGCAACGTCTATTATATGGACCGTGGCAATAACAGCATCCGACGTTTTGACACACTTGGCGAGGAGGTGACCACAGTGATGGGCGCAAGTGAGCCTGTAGGTTGGCGTGATGGTCAACCTGGTGAGTCTCGGCTCGATTCTCCTGGACAGGTATGGGGCAGTGCGGATGGTCGCCGCGTCTATATGATCGATCAGGGTAATCATGTCATCAGACGTTTTGACCGCGATACTCAGGAACTTGTGACGCTCGCTGGTCTACCAGGTCGAGCTGGGTTTGCTGATGGTGTGCTTGATGAGGCCAGGTTTGATTCACCACGCGCCATTTGGGTCGATCCTGAAGAACAATTTGCTTATATTACAGATACAGATAACAGCGCATTACGTCAGCTCGACCTCGATTCCGGGGAGGTCTCTACACTACTTGGTGGGCCTGCTGCTGAAGATGCTACAAGTCAGGATGGCTCTCTGGAGACAGCACAGCTCATCCTTCCTTTTGGTCTGGTTGGTGTGGCTGTTGATGGTGCAAAACCCAGGCTTTATGTGACCGAGGTTGACACCAATACAGTGCGCTTGGTTGACCTTGAGTCAGAGCAAGTGACGACGGTTGCTGGTGGCGGTGTTCGTACAGGTAGTATCAACGGCATGGGGCTCAACGCTATCTTTAGCGATCCTGTTGGACTCGCCATCGATCAGGATGCCAATCTTCTGTACGTTGCAGATCAAGGACATCACTTGATCCGCCAGATTGACCTTGAGGATACATCTGTAACAACACTTGCAGGTACGCTTGATGAGCCTGACGCGTTTGACGGCACAGGAGATGATGCGTCCTTTGATGCTCCCGCTCAAATCGCGTTTCAGGATGGTACGTTGTATGTCGCAGATGTGGGTAACCACGCTATTCGTCAGATCAACATCTC